>DASXMO010000150.1:0-11152 GCA_036495605.1 Solirubrobacteraceae bacterium | reverse complement strand
AAAGGCCCCCGGCGACGGTGAATACGTCATAGCCTTCACGGCTGCGGGTACACGACACCTCTACATGTACACCTACAAGCCGAGCAATGGGGTTGGGTCCACCTACGAAACTGGCCTGACCATCGAAAGCGGCACCAGCCCCACGATCACGTCACTTTCAGGAGGCCGCTACATAACTGCCTTCCAGGCTGCGAACTCCAAGCATCTGTACACGTACACCTTTAACCCGTCTACGGGCGTGGGGCAGAACGTCGAAACGACTTACACGATGCCAGAACACAGCGGTCCTGGCATCGCCCCCTGACGAATCCACCGAGCCGGTTCTAAAACCCGAATTCACCGGTTTGTCCGGTGGTGAGCGAAGAGAAATGACCTTCTGAATCGGGCTTGGTAGCCGCAGACGGCGGCTGTCGCAGCGCAGATCAGGAGGTCATTCGGGGTGGTGCAGGATGACGAGCGGGTCGGACTGGAGGGTGCAGGCAGTCTTTGATGATAATCGCGTGGTCTAGCGCGCGAGGATCCCGCTCGTCGCAAGCGCGCGGGGCGGCTCGGGGTTGAGGACAGCTCGTGGGTCTTCGTCATGACCGCCGGGGATAACGCGGGGCAAGGAGGTAATGGCGCTCACCGCCCAGGCCTTGCCCGGCACATCGCCCTCCGACATGCCTAGCTAGGTCCGCAGCCCAAAGCTACGAGGAGTGCTTTGCGGACACTAAGCTCCGCGTCCGCAACGCGCAGGCGCGGACCCGCGCGGGCCATCAACTCCGAACTGATCGAGGTCTACTGGTAGATCGGTCGCGAGATCCTGCGACGCCATCAACGAGAAGGCCCAGAGTTGGGAGACGCACGTGCGGCGTAGTGCAGCCCGGTCAGACACCACCACCCGGTGGCACCAACATTGGCAGTGAGGCAGCTATCGTCCGCTGATGCGAGCCAGCGTCTGTGCTTGCTCACCTTGGCCCGAAGATGACCGCCGCAGAACGCCCACCGTGCTCAGCCCGAGGAGCGGCGCAGACGCGCGGGCAGCAACTCCAAAACCTCGGCCGGGAGAGCGCGCGTGAGCAGGATCGCGAGCCCGTACACCGCTAGTGCGAGCGCCGCCCGCACTAGCGAGGGCACGCCGGAGAGCAGCGCGATCACGATTGCGGGCGCCGTTGCCAGCACGACCTTCGGCACAACGCGCACCCGCGGACGCAGCTCGCGATGCCCGCGCAACAGGGCCAGCAGCAGGCCGAGGGCGAGCGCGCTCTCTCCACACAGGGTAGCGATAGCAGCGCCCATCGCTCCGTCCCCGCTCGCGAGCAGGATGGTCAGTGAGCAGCTGATGACAAAGGCCGCGAGGTTGGCAAGCAACACGCCCTTGTAGCGCCCGAGCGAGAGCAGCGCAAAGCTCCAGCCAGCGAGCAGGAAGGTCGCGATAAGCGCGAGTCCCTGGATCTGCAGGACCTCGGCGGCGGACGCGTATTCTGAGCCGGCGATCACGTGGATCATGAACTGCGCGCCGCCGAGCGTCCCGAGCGCCGCACCGACCCCGAGGATCAGCGAGACCTCGAAGATTCGCTGCATCGCATAGGCCAGCCGCGCCCGATCGTCGCGCGCAGCCCGCGCCAGCACCGGCAGGGCGCCGCCGGCGAGCAGGCTAGGGACGATACCGGCGACGACGAAGATCCGAAAGGAGGCTGCGAACAGCCCGCTCTGGTGGGGGCTGGCCACGAGGCTCGTGAGGATCTGCGCGGTGTAGATGTAGAGCGTGCCGACGGCGCTGGCGAGCGAGAAGGAGATCGTCAGCCGCAGCAGGGTCAGCCAGTGACGCGGGCGCAGGCCCACGCGCAGCGAGATTTCATGGCGCGCGAGCGCCGCGGTCGGCGCGATCAGCACGAGGTTAACGGCGAGCACAACGGCGAGCAGCGGCAGCACCCCCGCGCCGAGCGCGACGAGCACTACGATCGCGCCCACGGTGAGCACCTGGCGCGCGAGGTCGAGCGCGGACAGGGTGCCGAGGCGTAGGGCGTTGGAGAGTGGGATCGTGTAGGTGTGCTGCACGACCAAGGCGATTGTTCCGAGGCTCGCGAGGATCGCCCCCCACAGCAGCGCCGTGTCGTATTTCGCGGCGAGCGTGAAGGCAACCACGAGCAACAGCCCGACGGTCGTGAGCATCATCCGCAAACCGAGGAGATCGCGCATCAGCGCGTCTTGCTCGGCACCATCACGCACCGCGAACTCGCGCGTGCCGATCGTCGACATGCCGGCGTCGGTGATCGCGGCGACCACACCAACGAGCGAGAGCACGGTGGTGTATTCGCCGAAGCGCACGACACCGAGGTGGCGGGTGAGCAGCGCGGCCGCGAGCACCGACAGCGCGACCATCAGCCCGTAGGAGCCCAGCCGCAGCACGCCGCCGCGAACGATCAGCCCCCCCGCCTCGCTGCTGTCCAACACGGCGACGGGCTCAATCGGAGACTCCTCGATCCCCGAGCGCGAGGTCGCGGTCTGGCTCACAGGATATGTTCCTGGCTCGTGGCAGTGGACCCAGCGCGAGAGATCACCGCCCCATGGTCGCTGAACGGCCGGATCGCACGCCTGCTCACCTGGGCTCCCCTCGTGCTGGCCGGTGCCTACCTGATCGCACTCGCGGTCCAGTTCGGCCAGATCGTCGCGGCCACCTATCTCGACGCCGACGCGGCCTCCGCGCCGGTGATCGGAGAACTGTATGGCGGCTCGCCGCTGCATCGCGATGTTGTGCTCGGTCAGATGGGGTGGTTCTCCACGCTGATCTTCGAGCTCGCAACGCGCTGGCTGCCCCTGCACCGTCAGATCTGGGAGGCGGCCCCGTATGCGATGGCGCTCCTGTCGGCGGCGCTGATCGCCTGGGGACTGTGGCACGTGGCCGGACGCTGGGCGGCCGCCGTCGGCGGCACGATCGTGGTGTGTGCCGCGCCGCACACCTTGCACCTGCTGTTCTCGCTCAACGACCACTCCCCGACGTGGCTCTCGCTGACGCTGCTCGCGGGCGTGCTCGTGTTCGCCCAGCAGCGAGCCGGCGAGATGGGCGCGCTCATGAGCACCGCCGTGGTCGTCGTGGTCGGGGGGATCGTCGGCACAAACATGGCCTCGGACACGCTGCTGGTTGTTGCCGGTGTGATTCCGAGCCTGCTCGCCGCGGCCGGGGCATACGCGCTTCCGATGAGAACAGGATCGCCCCTCGACGTGCGGCATGCGCGGGAGCGCACACGCGCGTTGGGACTGACGCTGGCCACGCTCCTCGTCGCGGGCCTCGCCGATGCGCTCACTCGGCTGTTCATGCACCACGAGAACGTGACGACCCCCTCCGGTATAGCCCAGACCGGTCTTGCGAGCGCGGACGCAGTAACGCGCAACTTCCATCTCTGGTGGCAGTCGATCGCGGTGCTCGGCAACGGCGAATTCTTCGGGCAGCAGCTCGGCTTCACCTCCTCGCTGCAACTCGTCTGCGCGGGCCTGTCGATCCTCACGGTGGTTGTGCTTGTGCCGCGGATCGCCTGGCGCGCATTGACCACGACAGTGCGCGCGGACCGGCCAGACGCGCTGACTGGCCACGGGTGGGAGCTGTCCACGCCCGGTGAGCGGACGGGTGTGTCGTGCGTCCGCGACGCGCAGTCGCTGCCGCTTGTGTGGTGCATATTCTGGGGCTCCTCGGCCGTGCTCCTGTCGATCGGTTTCATTGTCAGCTCGACGCCGGTCGACATCAACTCCGATCGCTATCTGGTCGGTCTCATCTACGCGAGTGCGGCGCTCGTCCCTCTGCTGGCCGGACACAGCGCGCTGCGTCGAGCGGCGATCTCACTTGGGGCATGCGTGTTCGCGCTAACCGGTCTGATCACCCTCGCGCAGGGCACCGTCGCCGGGAACCCGGGCAAGCTTCCTTCCGACAGCGTCTCCGCCCAGGTCGCGCAGATCGCCCGCCGCGAACACCTCACGATCGGATATGCCGGCTACTGGGACGCGGCACCGATCACTTGGGCCACGCACCTCGCGGTGAAGGTGTACCCCGTAAGCGCCTGCGGGGCTCAGCTGTGCCCGTTCTACATCCACTACATCAGCAGCTGGTACACACCGCGACTGGGCGACCGCACGTTCCTGATCTCAGACCCCACCCAGCCAGTGGCCGCGCCGCCGGTTGCGGGACTGGGTCCGCCCAGCGCGATCTATCACGTGGATGAGCTCACGATGTATGTCTACCCCTACGACATAGCCGCCCGACTGCAGTAGCGATGCGTATATGCATCGTCTACGACTGCCTGTACCCCCACACGGTGGGCGGAGCGGAGCGCTGGTACCGAAATCTGGCCGAGCGCCTGGCCGCGGACGGACACGAAGTCACCTACCTGACGCTGCGCCAGTGGGATCGCAGCGAGATTCCGAAACCAGCAGACGGGAAGATAAAGGTGATCAGCGCAGGCCCGCGCATGAGCCTGTATACGAGCGACGGGCGGCGGCGAATCGCACCGCCGCTGATGTTCGGTCTGGGGGTGCTGGCGCACCTGCTGCGTCGTGGACGGCGCTATGACGCAGTGCATACCTGCTCATTCCCGTATTTCTCGCTGCTCGCGGCCGCGAGCGTCCGCCCGCTGGGTCGCTACCGCCTAACGGTCGACTGGTTCGAGGTCTGGAGCGAGTCCTACTGGCGCGAGTACCTCGGTGGCCCGGGGGGGCGCGTGGGTGCGCTCGTGCAGCGGCTGTGCGCCGGCGTGCGCCAACGGGCGTTCTGCTACTCGCAGCTGCACGCGCGACGCCTGCGCGAAGAGGGGTTGCGCGGCGAGGTGACAGTGCTGCGGGGGCTGTACGCGGGACCAACCGAGCCCCAACGAGCGGAGCCGGCGGAGCGCGTGGTGCTGTTCGCCGGGAGGCTTATCCCGGAGAAGCGGGCGCCGCTTGCTGTCGAGGCGATCGCACTGGCCGCAGAGCGGATCGAGGGGCTCAGGGGAGAGATCCTGGGCGACGGCCCCGAGCGCGAGGCAGTGCGTGAGGCGATCGCGAAGCACGGGCCACAGATCGTCTCGGCGCGGGGGTTCACGAGCGCGGAGACGGTCGCACTGGAGATGCGGCGGGCGTTGTGCCTGCTGTTGCCAACGGCGCGGGAGGGTTACGGTCTGGTCGTCGTTGAGGCCGCCGCACGCGGAACGCCAAGCATCGTGGTCGCGGGCCCGGACAACGCTGCGGTCGAGCTGATCGAGCCGGGCGCCAACGGGTTCGTGTGTGCGAACTCCGACCCGCGTACGATCTCCGAGGAGATCGTACGCACCCACGAGGCAGGGATGCGGTTGCGGGAAAGCACCGCGCACTGGTATGAGCACCACGCGCACGAACTGTCGCTGGAGAGCTCGTTGCAAACGGTGCTGGCAAGCTACGGCGGCGGGCTCGGATCGCAAAATCCCTAGCATTGCGCCGGTGGCCGCCTCGATCGACGTCGTCGTCCCCGTCTATAACCGCTACGAGCTGACGCGCGACTGTCTCGCCCATCTGGCGAACCAGACGGTCGCGCATCGCACGATCGTGGTCGACGACGGGTCCTCCGACGACACTCCCGCGCAGGTGCGCCGGGACTGGCCGCAGGCAACTGTCGTCGAGCTCGGCGCCAACCACGGCTACACGCGGGCGGTGAACCGCGGGGTGAGCGCCGGCGAGGGCGAGTATGTGGTGCTGCTCAACAACGACGTGCAACTGCGCCCCGACTGCCTACAGCTCGTGGTGGCGCCAATGGAAGACGACTCCACGATTGGCTCGGTCGCGGCGACGATGCTCACGCGCGACGAACGGACGATCGACAGCGTCGGCGTGACGGCTGACGTGACGCTCGCAGCTTTCGCGCGATTGCAGGGTCGGCCGGTCGCCGAGGCGACGCGGAGCACACCGACCCTCGCGGGACCGGAGGGCGCCGCCGGAGCGTACCGGCGCCTAGCGTGGGAGCAGGCGGGCGGCCTGGACGAGACGATCGTCGCGTACATGGAGATCCTCGACCTGGCGCTGCGGCTGCAGACGATCGGTTGGCATACCGCGAGCGCCCCGGACGCCTGCGGCGTGCATTTGGGCTCTAGCACCTACGGCAAACGCTCGGCAGGACAGCGTCGTCTGGCGGGCTTCAGCCGGGGCTACCTGCTGCGTCGCTACGGCGTACTTCGCGGCGGTAAGAGCGCGCGCACATTGCTGACCGAGAGCGTGGTCGTGGCGGGCGACATCGCGCTATGCCGCGATATACAGGCGTTGCGCGGGCGCGTGGAGGGTTGGCGCGCGGCCGCCGGCATGCCTCGCCATCCGCAACCTCCGCAATCCGCAATCGCGGATTCGATCTCCCTATGGGAGTCATTGAGACTGCGTCGAGCGGCCCTGCATGCGATGTAAGGTCGCGTCAGGCGGCCCTGCGTGCGATGTAGGTCGCGTCGACCCCAATTTGGGTCCCGACCAAGGTCCCCGCCCTAGCGGGACCGTCGAGCGGCCCGGCGATCCTCACTCAGGAGTCCTCCGAGCCCTCGATGGCGCCGGGACCGATGTAATGCTCGCCCCAAGCGTCGCGTGAGAGCCGACGGCGCAGGTGTTGGGAGGCGCGGGCCCAGTCCTCGGTGCGACGGTCGGCGATGAGTAGGTTCTTCTGCTCGCCGCTGCGGTAGGTGCGCGAGGCAGCCCAGTCCTTGAGTCCGTAGATATGCCCGTCGCGGCCTGTAACGACCGCGCGCAGGTCGCGCTCGAGGATCTGGCGGGTGATGCTGCGACGTCCGCTCTCCAGCAGATAGGTGTCGCGCTTGTCTCGTGCGCCGTCGAGGTTCATCGCAAGCAGGTTGGCACGATCGATCGTGAAGGCGGTGCTGCGGATGTGCGGGTTGGGAAAGCGCGGGTAGTCACGCCGCGCGGCGCGCAGGCGCAGCAGCTGGTAGGGCCAGTAGCGGACGCGGCCGCGAATCCAGCGCGATTGGCTCTCCCAGCTGGCGGTGGCGCCGACGAGCCCGATGTGTGAGTTCTCGATCGCGCGCAGGAAGATCGCCAGCCAGTCGTCGGCGAGGATCACGCTGTAGGAGTTCAGGAAGCACAGCCGGTGGTGGGTCAGGGCGCGGGCGGCGAGACCGTACGCGGCGAGGTCCGGCACAGGCCGCTCGAGCACGATCAGGCGATGCTCGATCCCCACGAGCTCCGCCGCGAGATCCGCCTGCGTGAGCGTCGTGCCGACGGGCGATCGCTGCGTGCCACCACTGGTATCGGTGTCCGTGCTGCCATCTGCATCGCCGTCCACGTCGCCGGGCGCCCCGTTGAGCACGATCACGAGCTCGTGCGCGACTCCGGCGGAGTGTGCGTTGTATGAGCGCAGGAACGCGCGCAGGGGCTCAGGCCCGAGCGGGGCCCACACGAGGTGGACGACGCCGAGCGCCTCGGGCTTGGCGCGGTTGATGGCGGCGGCGCGAGCATGGGCTTCAAAGTCCAGCATTAGCCCGCGAGCGCTCCCTCGCCGGCCCGCTCGCCCTCGGGGGGGATGGGCGCTGACTCGGGTCCCCAGGCGAAGGCCGAGAGCAGGCGGCGGCGATCGTAGGAGCCATTGGCGTAGGAGCGGGTCTGGTTGTCGGCGACGAGCAGTCCTCGCTGACGGCCCTGCCAGAACGTCTCGCCGTGGTGCCAGTCGAGATGGTCATAAAAACGACCGTCCCGGGCGACAACAAGTGTGCGCAGGCCCATACTCTGGACCTGGCTGGTGAAGCTCGCGCGCCCGCTCTCGAGCAGGTAGGCATCCATCTTCCTGACCAGCGGGCGCAGGCGTAGCCTCGCGAACGTCGCGCGCTCGAGCATGAACGCGTTCGTGCGCACGTGATAGGCCGGAAAGGGGCCGAAGCGCAGCAGCTGCTCGGGCATCGGACGCAACGAGCGCAGCGTCGAGACGACCGAGCGCGAGAGGGTGCGCGGGGGCGGCTTTGCAGGAGGTCCAGCGGCGCTCTCGGGTGTCCGTGATGCCTCTAGTTCGAGTTCGATCTCGAGCATCTGCTCGCGGGCGATGCGCCGCGCGGGGACCACCCGGCGGTAGGGGTTTGGCAGCAGGAACGCGTTCAACACGGCCGAGTGCAAGCTCGCCCACGACCCTGTGGCGCCCACGAGCCCCGCACCGGGCTCGTCGAGCGCTCGATCGAGCCTTACGAGCCATTGCGGGACGAGGATCTCCGAGTAGGAGTTCAAAAAGCACAGCCGCCGATGCTCGAGGTGGTTAGCCGCGTGGGCGTAGGCGGCAAGGTCTAGAACCGGTTCTGGAGTGCGCAGCAGGCGATGCTCGACGCCCTGAAGCGCCGCTTCAAACTCGATGGGCAACGGATCGGGGACGTTGTTCAGGAGCAGCACCAACTCGTGCTCGGCGCCTGCGGGGTGCCGTTTGTAGGAGGTTAGGAACTCTCGCAGCGGTCCAGCCCCGAGAGGTCCCCAGACGAGGTGCACGACCGCGATCACCGCGAAGACACTAACGGGGAGCGGTAATTCGGACCGAGACGAAAACCGCCCTCATGCACTACCCGGCGCGGGCGCGAGGGAGCAGGTCGAGCAGCTCCGGCGGGTAGGCGCGCGTGAGGAGCAGGGTGCCAGCGAATAGCGCCGTAGAGATCGCCAGTCGCGCGATCACGGGGATCGAGGTGAGCGCAAGCGGCGCAAGACCAAGCGCCACCGCAAGCGCGACACCCGGGAGGATCCGAAGAGACGGACGCAATTGGGGGCGCCGACGCACGACCAGCACGCACTGCGCGATCGCAAGCACTATCTCTCCCGTAGCGGTGCCGATCGCCGCTCCCCGGGCGCCGTCGATCGGCACCAGCACCGCTACGAGCGCGGCAGTGAGCAGCAGGCCACCGACGCTGCTCGCGAGGATCTGGCGGTAGAGGCCGAGGCCGAGCAGCCCGTTGGCCCAGACGAGGCTGACGAACATCGCACCGAGCCCAACGCCCTGCACCGCGAGCACGGGGGCGGCAGGGGCAAAGTGCGGACCACCGACGATCTGGAGCGCGAGCGGCGCGCCGACGGCGATCGAGACCGCGACCCACGCACCGGCGATCAGCGAGACCTCGAACACGCGCGCGAGCCCGTAGCCGAGACGGTCGTGGTCGTCGGCACGGACGGTGTGGGCGAAGATCGGAAGCGCCGAGCCTGCCAGCAGCGCGGGGACGGGGGTGAGGACTTCGACGATCCGAAACGAGAGGCTGAAGTAGCCGAGCTGTACGGCCGTGCCGAGCACGGAGACGAGGATGATCGAGACGCGCAGGTAGACCGACGAGGCGGCGACGGCGGCGGAGTAGGGGAGCATCGGCCTGACGAACCGGCGCCAGCGCGCGAAGCTGAATGTGGGCGTGAGCGCGCGTGTGTTGCGCACGAGCATCGCCGTGGCGACAAGCACGATCAGGCCGACCGGGATCGACACGCCGAGGAAGGGAACCAGCGCGGCGCCGGCGAAGACGAGCACGATCGTGAACACGGTCGTGAGCAGCTGGCGGGATAGTTCCAGCGCGGAGACCGCGCCGAGGCGCAGGCCGACGAGCAGCGGCAGCGCGAAGTTGTCCTGCGTTGCCTGTAGCAGCAACCCGACGCACGCCAGCGCGACACCGGCGGCGAGCGTCGGTGAGTAGGCCAGCCACGCGAGCGCGACGATCGCGACGCTGCCTACGAGCGTGAGCGTGATTCGCAAGCCGAGCAGGTCGCGTGCGAGCGACCAGCGCTCAGCGGGTGGACGCATCGAGAGCTCACGCACGCCGACGGCCGTCAAGCCGAGATCGGAGAGCGCGCCGACGATCGCCACGAGCGAGAGCGCGGTGACGTATTCGCCGAACCGCACGACCCCGAGATGGCGGGTGAGCAGCGAGGCGGAGAGGACGCTGAAGAGGGCGCCGAGGATGTAGCCGCCGACACGCAATCCACCGCCGCGAGCCGCGGCGACTCCGGCGGCGGAGCTCGAGAGGATGTCGTCGGGCTCGGTGTCGGCCTGCGTATCAGCGCCCGACGAAGCGCCGGCGTGCGTGTCCCGGCCCGCCGAGGTGCCGGCGAGGGGCGGTGCGTCCTCCGTCAAGGCTCAGGCCTCCTTGCGCAGCAGGAGCGTGACCGCGGAACCACGACCGCCCGTACGCTCGAGTGGCGCAATTGCACGTTCGATCGCGCGCGCGCTGTGGCTAACGAGGTCCGGTGTCCGACCGACGGCGGGGTGGCGCCTGAGCGCGCCGACCCAACCGAAGAAGTTGCACTCAAGGCCATCGGGGTCGTTCGTGCTCAGCGTCAAGTCGGTGAGACCCAAGGCTCTACCTCGATCGATCAGCGCCGATGGCGGCATCAGACACAGGTGGCGGGGGGCGTCAAGATGTACCCAACGGGTTCTCAGCAGGCGAAACTGCAGCGAGCGGGGGTTGGGCACGGCAATCGCCAGCAGACCTCCGGGCTCCACCTTCTCGGCGACCTGCGCGAGCACCTCGGCCGGGTTGGGCAGGTGCTCGAGGACGTGCCACAGCGCGATCACGCGAGCCGGCGGGAGCGGAGCGATCGCCTCCAGCGGGCGGTCGCTGCAGATCGCGTCGATCCCCTCGCGCTCGCGCAGGTAGCGGCAGCAGCGCTCGCTCATCTCGATCGCGCTGACCTGAAAGCCAGCCTTCTGAGCGCTGACCGCGAACGCGCCGGTGCCGGCGCCGATCTCGATCAGGCGACCCGGCTCGCGACCCTGCTCGGTGTGGGCGTGCAGCAGCTCGACGCGGTAGGCGGCGGCGCGCAGCGGCAGTGGATCGCCCTTCCACGCGGGCTCTCCGTCGGGACCGAACTCGTAGTAGTCATCGGCGTAGTAGCGGGCGAGATCGGACGGGGGATCTACCAGGAAGACCGTTCCGCAGTCGGCACAGCGCGCGTAAGCGAACCGCTCGCGAGTGCTCTCGCGATTGCGATCCCACGCGTCGAACATGCGCGTGCCCCGACCGCCGCAGAAGGGGCAGTGGCCGACGGCGCCATCTCGCCGTGTCATATCGAGTGCGCTTTCGCTCGGATGACGGGTGATCCTAGACCTGGGGTCAGACTCGGGCGCGCGAGTGCGATCAAGGCTTGCGCGCGCGAAAGCGCAGCGAGCGAGAGCTCGTGTCCACGTGCACATCGCTCAAGCCGGCACGCGTCAGGCGATCGGGCAGATCGTGGG
>DASXMO010000149.1:0-3115 GCA_036495605.1 Solirubrobacteraceae bacterium | reverse complement strand
ATCGTATGCGCGGCGCTCGGCCGCAACGAGTGCCGCTCCACCATCCGCGGCTATGTCAACCGTGAAGCCCTCGGCAACCAGCGAGCGCTCAAGCATCCTGCGGACAGGGGGGTCGTCGTCCACTACGAGGAGGCGCTCGGTACCCAACGGCTCATCCTCCGTCCACGTCCCGGCGCACGAACGGGAGCCCGGCGGCGAGTAGAGCCGGGATCGAATAGAGCGCGCAAACCCATGCGGCCCGAATGATCGGCTGCCAATCGACTGGTTTTCGCAGCAAGCCCTGCCAGGCGTTGAACTGCATGCTCAAAAGGTAAGGCCGGATCGCCTCGGTGCCGGGCAGAATCCCGATGAGGTCAAACAGAAGCGCGACCATGAGCGTGCCGACGACCGCCGCGGCGCTGTTGCGCGTGAACGTCGAGAGCAGCAGGCCGATGCTGGCGATCGCCAGAATGGGGATCAGGTAGATCGCGAGACTGGCGAACACGAGGCCCAAGGCTTCCGGTGCCGCGACTCGCTGACCCGAGAGGCTCGTTAGCGGATGAAACCCTGAGACGAGACAGCCGGCCAGGACCGCGACGGCGCCACTCGCGAGGATCGCGCCAACAGCGTAGGTAGTCGTGGCAAGGGCCTTGCCGGCCAGGAGCGGGCCGCGGTCAACCGAGCGGGTCAGGATCGTCTTCAGCGTGCCGTTGTGATCCTCCGATGCCACGATGTCACCTGCAACGAGGGCAACGATCAACGGGTACATCCAGGTCGAGCCGAACAGCAGGAGCACGAGTGGGATCGCGAGCCCGGTTTCGTGTATGTACCTCCCGAAGGCTACATCGGTTGGTGCGCTGCTCTGCGTCGAGACGGCGATCGAGAAGATCAACGGCACGGCGACCGCGGCGCCGAGCCCGAGGTAGGTCCGCTTGAGCGCCCGCAGCTTGCGCAACTCCCAGCGGTAGCTCACGAGCGCAGCGCCCATCAGGCACCCACGCTCAGCGCCAGCGGCTCCGGCTCCACCTGGCGGTCCTCGGTCAGCGAGAAGAACAGATCCTCAAGGCTTGCGACGCGCTGATGCAGCTCGATGACGCCGAGGCCTCCCTCGACGAGCGCGACAGAGAGCGCAGCGATCGCTTCCTCGTTATCTGCCGCGACCGCGATCCCAGGCTCGCCGTACTCACCACCATCCGGCTCGACGGGTGCCACGCCAGGTTGGGCGATGCCGATCGCGAGCGCGCGCCGATCGTCTGTCGTGCGCAGGTGCCACACGCAGGAGGCGTTCTGCTTCAGCTCGGACAGCATGCCTTCGTACGCGATGCGCCCGGCGCGGATGATCGCAACGCGGTTGCAGAGATCCTCGACTTCGTTGAGGAGATGACTCGACAGAACGATCGTGATCCCCGAGTCGGCGAGGCGTCGCACGAGCTGGCGCATGTCGCGCATCCCGGCGGGGTCCAGACCCGTTGCAGGCTCGTCGAGCAAAAGCAGGCGCGGGTCGCGCAGCAGAGCCGCTGCGATCCCAAGACGCTGGCGCATGCCGTGCGAGTAGCCACCCACCCGGTCATGCGCGCGGTCTGCGAGTTCGACCGTCTCAAGCACCGAGTCGATCCGTCGGGCGCCCGCTCCCATGCGGTCCAGGCCGGCCAGCAGCTCGAGGTTCGCACGACCGGAGAGATAGGGATAGAACCGTGGCGCCTCCACGAAGCCCGCCACACCGCACAATGCGTCCGTGCCGAGGAGCGGGTCGCGTCCGAACAAACGCACCCCGCCGCTGGTGGGGCGGATCAGCCCCAGCATCATGCGCAGCGACGTCGTCTTGCCCGCACCGTTGGGGCCGAGGTAGCCGAAGATGTCGCCCGTCTGAACCGTGAGGCTGACGCGGTCTACGGCGACGATATCGCCGTAGACCTTGACCAGCTCGCGTGCCTCGATCGGCGGCGCGTCGGCATTTCCCGCCGCGCCCGCGTGAGCATCGTTCACAGTGCTCGTGCCGCGGCCTCCGCGGCGGCCGGCGGGACTGAGCCGATCACCGTGTACTGCACCCCACCCTGGCGGAACGTCAGGACCGTTCCGAGCGCCGTCGCCAGCTCGTGGCCGGTGGAACCGTTGATCGAAACCGTGGGCAGTGATTCCAGCGTCTTTTCATGCGAGGAGGAGTCGGCGGCGCTCTCAAGCACCGCGATACCGCCGAGTCCTTCGCCGTAGACGACCAGGGCCGCGTCCTTGGAGTCCACCGACGCGAGCCGCACTTCGCGCCGCGGGAGGCCGACCAGCGTTGCGGGCGCAGCGACGTTGAAGGGCAGCGCGCTCTGTACCGCCGATGCGCCTGTCACCGTCTCGTCTCCGCTGTGGCCGGCGGCCGGCGGCGAAAGATCGACGACCTTTGCGCCGGACGGGATCGAGATCGCGAACGCACTCGCTTCCACGGGGCCGTAGCCGATTTCGGTTGCCGCCAGTTCCAATACAGGAGAGGGGTTGCCGGCTGCGTACACCGCTGCCCGCAGAGGCGTGCCGTTGCTCGCATCCCAAGCGAGCTGGATCGACCCGAGCAAACCCCCGTCGTGCTTTGGCGCCACCTGGACTGTGTACGTCGCGCGGCCCGCGACGTCGGAGGGAACCGCGCCCGAGACATTCGCGTCGGCGGCGAGCTGGCCCAGCATCCGTTCGATCTCGGCGACGCTCGGGATACCCGACCCCTCCGTCGAGGCTGGCTCTGAAGCCTGGCCGGGAAGGGGGAGCTTGTACACGGTGTCGCTCGTCGTGTCGTACACGGTCACGTTCATACCATCCCAGAGAATCTCGACATCGCCGCGTTCGGACTGCAACTCCAGCCGGACCCGGCCGTCAGGGCTGGCCCAGAGGCGACCCGATCCACTCTCCAAGAGAGGGCTGCCCTGCCCGACGCTCGAGGATTCCACCAAGCGGTTCGTGAACTGGATCCTCGCGGTCACCCCCGCAACCCGTGGACCGGCCAACGCATCATGCAGCGCCGCCGTCAGCGGCTTCGGCTGCGGCACCGGGCCGGATGAAGACGTGGCGGCCACCGCGATCGCCACACCGACGGCGAGCACGCCGATCAGCGACAACAGAACCAAAACGAGCCGGCGGGTGGGAGCACTGCGCAAGAAAG
>DASXMO010000148.1:0-30986 GCA_036495605.1 Solirubrobacteraceae bacterium | reverse complement strand
GCCAACTGGAACGCCGCCACTCCCGTCGAACAGAGCTTCGCGGTCGCCAAAGGCAACCAAACGATCGCGTTCGAAGGCCTGCCCGCCAGCAAGCGACTCGACGAAAGCCCGATCACCCTCAAAGCCAAAGCCTCCTCAGGGCTCACCGTGACGTTCGAATCACAGAGCGCCAGCGTCTGCACCACCTCCGGAATCAACGGCGAAAAAGTCAGCTTCCTCGCGGCCGGCACCTGCACGATCAAGGCCACCCAGACCGGCAGCACCGAATGGGACTCGACGACAGAAGAACAGAGCTTCACGATCGCGAAGGGCAATCAAACGATCACGTTCGGCAAACCCGCCAGCAAGAGCTTCGCCGAAGGCTCGACCACCGTCGAAGCCACCGCCTCCTCCGGCCTGCCCGTCACCTTCGAATCCCAGACCACCAGCGTCTGCACCACCTCCGGCACGGGCGGCGAAAAAGTCAGCTTCCTCGCGGCCGGCACCTGCACGATCAAGGCCGCCCAGACCGGGAACACCAACTGGAACGCCGCACCCCCAGTCGAACAAAGCTTCACGATCGCCAAGGGCAGCCAGACGATCACATTCACCAAACCGCCCGATGCAGGCTTCGCCGAAGGCTCGACCACCGTCGAAGCCACCGCCTCCTCCGGCCTGCCCGTCAGTTTCAACTCGAAAACGACCGGCGTGTGCACGATCGTGAGCGAAACCGTCACGTTCCACGCAGCCGGCACGTGCAGGATCGAAGCGACCCAGGCCGGCAGCACCAACTGGAACGCCGCACCCCCCGTTGAACAAAGCTTCACGATCGCGAAGAGCAACCAGGCGATCACGTTCAACGGACCCACCGAAAAACGCCTCGACCAAACCCCCGTCACGGTCACGGCAACCGCCACCTCCAGCCTGGCCGTCAGCTTCGAATCGAAGACTACCGGCGTCTGCACCGTCTCCGGCACGACCGTCACGCTCCGGACGACCGGGACCTGCACGATCGCGGCGACCCAGGCCGGCAGCGCCAACTGGAACGCCGCCACTCCCGTCGAACAGAGCTTCGCGGTCGCCAAAGGCAACCAAACGATCGCGTTCGAAGGCCTGCCCGCCAGCAAGCGACTCGACGAAAGCCCGATCACCCTCAAAGCCAAAGCCTCCTCCGGGCTGCCCGTCACGTTTGAATCCCAGACCACCGGCACATGCACCACCTCCGGAAGCTCAGGCGAAACCGTCACATTCCAGGCCGCGGGTACGTGCACGATCAAGGCCAGTCAGGCCGGCAGCACCGAATGGAACCCAACAACAGAAGAACAGAGCTTCACGATCACCAAAGGCAACCAAACGATCAGCTTCGTCAAACCGCCGAGCGCGAGCTTCAACGAAGGATCGACGACCATCGAAGCCACCGCATCCTCCGGCCTGCCCGTCACGTTTGAATCGAAGACCCCCGGGATCTGCACGGTCTCAGGGATATCGGGCGAAAAAGTCAACTTCGTCACAGCGGGCACCTGCAACATCAAGGCCAGTCAAGCCGGCAACACCGAATGGAACGCCGCACCCGCCGTCGAACAAAGCTTCACGATCGCGAAGGGCAGCCAGACGATCACATTCACCAAACCCGCCGACAAGAGCTTCGGCGAAAACTCGACAACTCTCACAGCAACCGCTTCCTCCGGCCTGACCGTCACCTTCGAATCCCAGACCACCAGCGTCTGCGCCACCTCGGGAATCAACGGCGAAAAAGTCAGCTTCCTCGCGGCCGGCACCTGCACGATCAAGGCCACCCAGACCGGCAGCACCAACTGGAACGCGGCACCCCCAATCGAACAAAGCTTCACGATCGCCAAGGGCAACCAAACGATCACGTTCAACGGGCCCACCGAAAAACGCCTCGACCAAACCCCCGTCACCCTCACCGCGACCGCCACCTCCGGCCTGACCGTCAGCTTCGAATCCAAGACCACATCCATCTGTACCGTCTCCGGCACGAGCGGCGAAACAGTCAGCCTGATCGCGACGGGCACCTGCACGATCAAGGCCATCCAGACCGGCAACGCCAACTGGAACGCGGCACCCCCCGTTGAACAAAGCTTCACGGTCGCCAAGGGCAACCAGACGATCACCTTCACGCCGCCCGCCGAAAAACGTCTCGACCAAGGCCCCATCACCGTCGAAGCCACCGCCAGCTCCAACCTGCTTGTCAGCTACGAATCCAAAACCACCAGCGTCTGCACCACCTCCGGCACGTTGGGCGAAACCGTCACCTTCCACACCAAGGGCACCTGCACGATCAAGGCCAGCCAGGCCGGGAGCTCCGAATGGAACGCGGCGCCCGTGGTCGAACGCAGCTTCACGATCGCCAAGGGCAACCAGACGATCACCTTCGAAGGACTGCCCTCGAGCAAGCGGCTCGACGAAGGACCGATCACCCTCAAAGCCAAAGCCTCCTCCGGACTGTCCGTCAGCTTCGAATCGAAGACGACCGGCGTATGCACGACCTCCGGGACCTCCGGAGAAATCGTCACCTTGCACACGACGGGAACGTGCACGATCAAGGCCAACCAGGCGGGCAGCGGCGAATGGAACGCGGCATCCGAAGAACAGGGCTTCACGGTCGCCAAGGGCAACCAGACGATCAGCTTCGGCGAACCGCCGAGCAAGAGCTTCAGCGAAGGCTCCACGACACTAACCGCGACCGCAACCTCCGGCCTGACCGTCACGTTCGAATCGAAGACGACCGCAACCTGCACCGTCTCCGGCAGCAACGGCGAAAAAGTCGCGTTCGTCGCCGCGGGTACCTGCACGATTAAGGCCATCCAGACCGGCAACACCGAATGGAACGCCGCGACACCCGTCGAACAAAGCTTCACGATCGCGAAGAGCAACCAGACGATCAGCTTCACAGCGCCCGCCGAAAAACGCCTCGACCAAAGCCCCATCACCGTCGAAGCGACCGCCAGCTCCGGACTGTCCGTCAGCTTCGAATCGAAGACGACCAGCGTCTGCACCACATCCGGCACGCTCGGCGAAAAAGTCAACTTCGTCGCCGCCGGCACCTGCACGATCAAAGCGACACAGGCAGGCAACTCCAACTGGAACGCGGCGGTGGTCGAACGGAGCTTCACCGTCGCCAAGGGCAACCAAACGATCGCGTTCACAGCGCCCGCCGAAAAACGCCTCGACCAAGGCTCCGTCACAGTCGAAGCGGCTGCCAGCTCCGGACTCTCCGTCAGCTTCAACTCGAAAACGACCGGCGTCTGCACCACATCCGGCACGCTCGGCGAAAAAGTCAACTTCGTCGCCGCCGGCACCTGCACGATCGAAGCGACGCAGGCAGGCAACTCCAACTGGAACGCGGCGACCGCCGTGTTGCAGAGCTTCACGGTCGCCAAGGGCAACCAGACGATCAGCTTCGGCGAACCGCCGAGCAAGAGCTTCAGCGAAGGCTCCACGACACTAACCGCGACCGCAACCTCCGGCCTGACCGTCACGTTCGAATCGAAGACCACCGGGATCTGCACCGTCTCCGGCGCCAACGGCGAAAAAGTCGCGTTCGTAACTACCGGGACGTGCACGATCAAGGCCAGCCAAGCCGGGAGCGCCAACTGGAATGCCGCGACCCCGGTGGAACAGAGCTTCATGATCACCTCCACGGCGGCCACGCTGACGGCGCTGTCTCCGCCGACTGTGCCGGCAGGTGAAGGCACCTCGCGCGTGACCGTCAGCCCGGACGGCAAAAACGTGTACGCCACGAACCGCGGCGGGGGCGGAGAAACGGTCTCGGAGTACTCGCGCAACACGACCACCGGGGCGCTCACCGCGCTCGTGCCAGCGACGGTGGCAACCGGAGAAGAACCCGAGGGCATCGTCATCAGTCCGGACGGCAAAAACGCTTACGCGGCAAACCGCGCGTCGAACACCATCTCGGAGTACTCGCGCAACACGACCACCGGGGCGCTCACCGCACAGACGACCATCGGCACCGGCGAAGGCCCGATCGGCCTGGCGATCACGCCCGACGGCAAACAGGTCTACGCGGCGAATGCCACCTCGGCCAACGTCTCGCAGTACTCGAAACACGGTCACGGGAGAACTGAAAGCGCTCGCCAACGCAACCATCGGGGCCGGCGCCAGCGCGCACGGGATCGTCGTCAGCGCCGACGGTAAAAACGTGTACGTCGCCAACTACGTCGAAGGCACCGTGAGCGAGTATGCGCGCAACGAAGCCAGCGGTGAACTGACCGTGCTGGGTACGACGGAAGGCGGGGGCAATCCTCACGACCTCGCCATCAGCCCGGACGGCGCCAGCGTTTACGTGGCCGACAGCACCGAATCGGGAGAAGTGCTGGAGATGACGCGCAACACCGCAACCGGGCTGCTCACCGCATTGACGACGATCGAAGCGGGCGAATTCACCGAATGCATCGCCGTCAGCCCCGACGGCGACAGCGTGTATGCCACGAACGAACGCTCGGGCAACGTGTCGCAGTACTCACGCAACACGAGCACGGGTGCCCTCACGGTCCTGACGCCGGCGACGATCGCGACGGGGCTCACGCCGGAAGGCATCGCCGTCAGCCCCGACAGCGGGAGCGTTTACGTTGCCAACCACGAATCTGGAAGCGTCTCGCAGTACTCGCGATAACGCTTCGGTACTGCTAGCGCCTGTCTCCCCTTCAGCTGGCTAGCGCCTCTTCTTCGCCGGCTTCGGCGGGTGCAGTGTTATCGAGCGCGTTGGTGCCTTGGCCGGACGCAGACTCGCGGCGTTGGTCACGAGGACTGTGAAGGTGAGCCGCCTGTCGTAGGGCAGCTTGGACTCGGTCGCTTTGAAGACGCCGGCCGAGACGGCACCAACCGCCATGTGCGCGGTGTCGGTTTTGTGACATACCGGGTGTCTGGTCCGTGTCGGTCTATGGCCCCTCTGTGAACGGCACTTGGCGATCACCGGGTGACTGGCCGTGACGGTCACTTTCAAGGCGGCGTCGTTGGGGTCCGTGGCGGCGATCGCCAGCGTGCAGGTCCGAAGCCGGCACCTGAGTGCGGCGATCGAGGCGCTGGGGCGGCTCGTGTCGGCGGCAATCGCGGGGGTCGTGGCACTGCGGTTCGTGGCCACGCCGCCGGGATTGCGAGCTTGCACGACGCAGACCAGCGGGACGCCGAGCAGGCTTGCGGGCGGCGTGAAGACGTTGCTGGAGCCACTCTGAAGCGCCTGCTCGTCGGCGCTTTCGGTTTGGAAGGTGTAGGTGTAGAAGGGCGATCCGCTCCACCCGCCCGGTTCGCAGGTCAGCGGACTGAAGTCCACCGGAGTGGATGAGAGCGAGCTGGACGTCTTGATGACGGGCGCAGAGGTCGGTCGCGGCGCGATCGGGGGCGATTCGCTGCCTTCGATGAACGCTCGGATCTCGGGGGCGGCCACGTTGGTGAAGACATTCGGCTGATCGACGGGGCATTCGTAGGGGCTGAAGTCGACGATTCCCACCTGCACGGGAGGGTCGCCCTCGGTCAGCGCGCTGCCGCTGTCCCCCTCGCAGAAGGAGGAGTTGGCGGCGATCGTGCACAGCAGCACCGCGGAATCGGGATACACCAGGTTGCGACAGGCGTCGCTGCTGATCGCGGTCACCGTCGTCGAAAACAGTTCACCGGTCGGCGGGTCCGTTTCCGGGCCCTGCTCTTTGCCGTAGCCGCTGACCGCGAGCTGGGTTCCCGGAGGGGGCGTCGCGCCGGTCGCGACCAGCGGTATCGCTTCGGCGTGTTTGGCCGCCGACAGTTCCAGGGGACTCGTGAGCGTGAGGATCGCGACGTCGTCACTTGTCGTTGGAGAAGGCGAGTAGAGGGGGTCCCTGCGGATGCTCGCGACCGCGCGTTCCTGCGTGGTGGAGGAGTTGGATCTGTCGTCGGAATCACCCGCCAGGACCTTGAAGATTTCCGCCGGATACCCGGTGGTCGCGTTTTCGGCGTCGGTGCAATGCGCGGCGGTGAGAATGTGGGTGGAGTCGAGGATCGAGCCACCGCAGAACGTCGTGAAGGTCTTGCCGGCGGATTCGTCGTACCCACCTTCGATGTACACCTGCCAGGGAACCTGTTCGATCGAGGTCTGTCTGCCGCCGATGATGTCGGGCACAACCTGCACGCGTGAGAGCGCCGCGGCGCCGGCCGGCGAGGTCATTGGACCGAGCGCGCAGGCCGCCGGAACAAGCGCACCGGCACAGACCGCGGCAAGCACATGAAGGCGTCGCGGATCCCCCGGCAGATGTGCCCTCATGTCTGCCTGTCTAGCACAGCCACCTCGCCGTTCGCGCAGCTTCTCGTCGGCGAGAACCGGCGATTCCTCGCAACCGCTCGGCGGCGACTCTGGGCGGCTGTCAGTGACCCGAGTCCGCCGGCAGGCCCAACGGGAAGCTTCGACGGCGCACCCAACTACCACCCGCACGGCTCATCAGCCACACCTCTTCGGCGCGGGCCGTGAACGGCAACCGCTCCGCCAGCCCGTCGGGTATCGGCGCGCCGTAGGCGACGGTCAAATGCGGGATGACCTCTGGATAGTCGCCTCCGTAGGGCTGCTGCTCGGGCCAGCGCGCGACCAGCGCTTCGGTCAGCGCGACGAACCGCTCGGCCGGCTGCGGGGCGAGGTAGACGACGCCCGGGAAGCGGCCGATCTCCGACAGGGCGAAGTCGAAGGCTGGGATCTCGCGCAGCAGCGCGGCGAGCGCGGCCTCGGCGTCACCGTCGATCGAACGGGCGGGGAGAAAGGGATAGAGGAGCGTGATGTGCGCGGGAATCCCCGGCTCGCGTGCGGACTCCTGCAGCAGGGTCTCGGCGGCCGGCACCGGCAGGATCAGGGTGCTCCCCGACCCCTCGCGCAGCCTGCGCAGCACTGCGAGATCGGCGCGGTCGCGCCAGCGCTTTCTGTAGCTGGAATGGGTCCTCACCTGCAGGTCGGCTGACAGGCAGGGAACCTCCTGCCCGGCGATCTCGCCGGTGGTGAATTCCATGTGCGTGCCCGACAACGCGAGCGGGTGCAGGTCGACCGTGCGACCGGCCAGCTCGTGGTCGTGCAGGACGACGCGCGAGAACATCGGCACTTCAGACTCGGAGCGGTACCACTCGAAGTAGCCGAGACCGCCGAGGATCTCCACCGCGCGGTCCATGCCTCGATCCTCGACGACCAGATCGAGGTCGCGATGGATGCGGGTGTGTTCGCCGGCCAGCGCGTCCACACCCCACCCTCCACTGATCCAGGATCGAACGCCCGAATCCTGCAGCGCTGTGACGATCGCCAGCACCGCAGCCTCGGGCATGGGCGGGTTGCGGTAGACCCATGCGCTCAGCCGCGCAACCACGCGACGCGGGAGCGGCAGGCGCCAGATCAGGCGATTAGCCCGACCCGTCGTCCGGTAGAGGAGCGTCGGTTCGCTGCTCATCCGCGATGCCGATCGCTGTGTCGAAGTGAACGCATCACGTAGTGCAGTCAATCCCGCGGGCCAGGCCGCGAGGAGCTTGATTGTAAATCATCGCCTGCAGGTGCCAGTTGCTCAGCCGATGCGCGGCGCTCGCACGAACAGCGCGTTCAGCCGGCCGCTGCGCGGGTCGGCGGCGCCGGCCAGCGGCGGCAGGCCGAGGGCTTCCTCGATCGTGCCGAGCACGCCATAGTGGTCGATCGGCTGGGCATCGCGCCCACCGCGGCGCACTTCGGGACCGGCGAGGATCGTCGCTATATGCCCACCCTGCGCGGCCCCGCCGCAACATCCATCATCGCTGCTGCCCTCATCCCACGTCAGCACGAGAAAGCCGTGCGGACCGAGCTCGTGCAGCAGCGAGGGAACAGCGTGAGATAGGAAGCGATCGCCACCGGCGACGCCGCAGTCGTGGCCGTCGTCGCAGAGGTTCAGCGATATCCACACGTAGGTGGGCAGCCGTCCGTGGCGCAGGTCGCTGGAGAGTTGGCCAAACCCGACGAGCTTGTGGCAACGCGTGGGGGATCCGGCGATGTCGTCGTAGTAGATGAAGGGGTTGTGCTTCTTGGCGTACTCTCCAGCGCCGGCACCCTTGAAGCACGGCGAGGGAACGTCCTCCAGATAGGCCTTCCAGGAGATGTGGGCGGCTTCGAGCTGGTCGACGATGTTGGGGGCCGCGACGCTGCATGCGGTGCAGTCGGACGTGATTCCGTGCGTCGCTCCACTGGTCAGCGCGATGTAGTTGGGCAGCGAGGGGTGGGTGATCGAGAAGCTCTGGGTCGCGAGGCCATAGCGTCGGGCCAGGGCATTGGCGTAGGGAGCGGCGGAGGAGCCGATTACTTCGCTGCTCTCCTCGTTCTCCATCATCACGACGATCACGTGCGAGGCCGTGGAGCGGGGCAGCCGCGCGGAGGAGGCAAGCACGCCGGAGGAGGAGGAGGAGGAGGAGGAGGAGGAGGAGGAGGCTCCCGGGTGCGCCTGCGCGCAGCCGGCGGCACACACGAGCGCGACGGCGGCGAGCGTGACGGCGCTCAAGAGGGCGCTCGCGCTTCTCACGCCCCACCCCCGAACACGCTCTCGACGGCGCGCAACGTCCGCTCCGGCGCGTGGCTGGCGAGGGTCGCCGCGCGTGCGGTCTGGCCCTCGCGCAGGCAGCGCTCGCGATCGTCGCGGTAGGCCGCGAGGACGTGCGCGAGCGCGCGAGGATCGTGTGATGGCGCGACGATCGTGCCGCCGTCCGGAGGGATCAGGCCCAGCGCGCCCTCGGAGTCGGTGGCGATCACCGGGACGCCGACGAGCTGGGCCATCACGATCACCCGCGGCTCGCCCTCGGTCGGGCTGGGGGCGAACACGAGCACGTCGCAGGCCGACAGGAAGGCCTCGACGTGGCCGCGGACGTTGGGCGCGAAGCGGATGCGATCGCCGTGGGGCGCGGCGCGCTCACGGAGAACCGCCTCTTGGTCGCCCTCGCCGGCGATCACGAGCAGCACGTCCCCCTCGAGGTCGGCCATCGCGTCGATCACGACATCGTTGCGCTTGCGGCGCTGGAAGCGCGAGATGCAGCCCACCACGAGCGTCTGCTCGCCCGCGCCCCACTGCGCCCGCAGCTCGGTGCGGCTGGCCGGGTCGGGCTTGACCGCGTCGACGTCCACGAGGTTGGGGACTACGCGCACCTTCTCCGCGGGAACGCCCGTATCGACGACGGTATGCTTGGTGCCCGCCGAGATGGCGATGATGGCGTGCGCTCGCCGCGCGGCGAGCGCGTAGAGCAGCCGCGCGGGCCCGTGGCGCATCGGCGGCGGCACGGGACCCCACTCGGCCCAGACGATCTCCCCCGTCAGCCGGCGCGGAAGCAGCGAGCACAGCAGCTGCTCCTTCTTGAAGTGCAGGAACAGCGCCCCCACGGGCCGCTCCTCGCGCAGGGCGCGCGCGATTCGCCACAGCACGAGCGGCGCTCCCAGCACCACCCGCGCGACCGTGCGACGGGCGAGCTTGGGACCGAGGTCGACCTTGTGCACGCGCACGCGCGTGCCGTCGGCGAGGTCGGGGAAGTTCGTCAGCAGCACCGCCTCGTGATCGCGAGCGACGAGCGCGTCGAGCAGGTCGACGTTCGCGTACTCGGCGCCGCCGCGCTCGTTAGTCGTCTGGATTGAAACGATCCGGCCCCGGCTCACGCCGAAGTCATACTATCCGCCGGTGGTTCCGGAGCGGATCTCGGCGTGCCTGATCGTGCAGGACGAGCAGGAGCGCATCGGCGGCGCGCTGCAGAGCGTCGCTTTCTGCGACGAGACGATCGTCGTGGACGGCGGCTCGGCGGATGCCACCAGGGAGATCGCGCGAGCCGCCGGCGCCCGGGTGATCGAGAACCAGTGGCCGGGCTTCGCGGCGCAGCGCAACGTCGCGCTCGACGCCGCGAGCGGGGATTGGATCCTCGAGATCGACGCCGACGAGCGCGTCTCGGCGCCTCTTCGCGCGAGCATCCTGGCGCTCCTGTCCGAGCCTCCGCAGGGAGCTGTGATGGCGGTGTGCGCGCTGCGCAACCGCTTTCTCGGCGGCATGCTCGGGCCGTCGGCCAAGTATCCGGCGTATCGCGCGCGGATCTTCCGGCGCGAGGCCTACCGTCACGACGAGACGCGCGCGGTGCACGAGGGCATCGAACCGCACGAGCGCCCTGTGGTGCTGGACGGCGACCTCGAACACGAGCTCGCCTCGAGCTTGAGCGAGGCGCTTGCGGACACGTGGAGATATGCCCGTTTGGAGAGCCTGCACGTGGCACGGCCGCGGAGCCTACGGGCCGCCTTGACCGGGATCGTCCTGCGACCGACCGCCAAGCTCGTGTATCGCACGGTCGTCGACGGCGGCTGGCGCGACGGCTGGCGCGGGATGCTGAAGATCTCCTTGGACGCGGGCACCGACGCGCTTGTTTGGACGTTGAGTATCGGGCGCGGCCGGCGCGATAAGACGACGGGTAGCGAGGCTGGCAAAACCCAGACGACGACGCTGACGCCGCCGCCGAGCGAGGGACCTCGTCGGGACGGGCATTTCGGACGCCGGCCGGTCGGTCCGGCGAAGGTCGTGGCGTTGAGCGGGGGCGGCAGGGAGGCGGAGATGGCGAAGCGGTGGCTGAGCGGGCTGCGGGCGCAGGGCCTCGACGTGGCACTCGTCAGCACCGCGACGGCGAACGGCGAGGGTGTGCCATTGCAGAGCATCGAGCGCCTGTCCCCTCTGAGTGCGATCCGCGCACTGGAGATCGAGACGCAGCTGCGGACGATCGACGCCGTTGTCACCGTCGGCCGGCGCGCACGGCTCGTGGGCAGGTTCCTACCGGGAACGCTGCGCCCGCAGATTCCCGGCTTGGACGCGGACGTGGACCCGGCGCTGGCGGCGGAGCTGGTGCGGGCCTCGCTCGGGCGCCACTGATCCTGGCTCGGGCGCCGCTGATCCCTACGAACCCGCGTATCTACGCGGGCTCATGACTTGCGCGTCAGGTGGTGCGGATGATCAAGACCGAGCAGGGCGCGTGATGAGAGACCTTGTTGGGCACGGAGCCCAGTAGAAAGCGCTTGGCTCCGGTCATGCCCTTGTTGCCGACGACGATCAGGTCCGCGTCGCGCTCCTCGGCGACGTCGAGGATCGCGTCGGCCGGATCGCCCTGACGCGGATAGACGGTCACCTCGACCCCGGCCTCGCGGGCGATCGCGGCTGCGGCCTCGAGCGTGGCGTCGACGTCCTCGCGCGGGGTGATCGCCCACTGCAGGTCCTCGGGCGCGTCGCGGCGTTCCTCGCGCAGGCGCTGGGCCGGTACCGGCTCATAGGCGCTGACGAGCTCGAGCTTGGCCCCGACGGTGCGCGCGAGGTCAACCGCCTGCCGCACCGCCTCGCCGGCGGTGCCGGAACCGTCTGTGCCCACGACGATCGATTTGAACATGACGACGATGACTCTCCTTGGCCGCTGAGGTTTAGAGCTGGAGGCCCGGCGATCGGCCGAGCGTTGCGATCATACCCGCGGCGGCGGTCCGGCAGGAAAACGCTAGGGCTGTTGCGTTTGGCGCGACCAACGGCGGATCAATACGCCGATCGCGGTCAGGCCCGCGAAGAGGGCCAGGAGCAGAAGCACGTCGAGCGCACTCAGCGACAGCGATCCGTTTGATACATCCGCGAGATTCGTGGTCGCAATCGACGGGCTTTGCCCGTTCGCCGACCCCGACGCGCGACCGGCGCCGGCAACCACACCGGCGCCCGTAGCCGCACCCGCATGAGCACCCGCGCGGTGACTCGTGCCGGTGCCGCCCGCGTGATTGTGCCCGCTCGAGCCGGCGGTGGCGCTCGAAGTGGTCGAGGTCCCTGAGCCGGAGCTCGTCGCCGCGCCGGACCCCGCGGCGTTCGCTCCCGAGCCGGAGGATGACTTCGCCGATCCACTACTGCTGCCCGAGCCGGCCGTACCGGTGCCCTGCTGCCCGTTGTTGGCCCCACCGCCACCTTGAGCGCGGCTCGCGCCGTTGCTCGCGGCATGATGGTGGTGGACGGGTTTGCCGAGCACCTGCGCTTGCCCGCCGTAGGCGTCTACGGACGAGAGTTCGGCGCTTGCCGGCGCGGCCACTAGAACCAGTGCGAGACAGCTTCCTAGAAGCGCACTTGTAAACCAGCGGCGACGATTTGAGTAGCGCGGAATCGGTGCCATACGACAGCCTAGCGCGCGCCTCGTCAGCTCCCGAAGCGCGTCTGCACCTGCGTGCTGAGGATGCGCTGGGCTTCTTCGACGGTCATTGGATGCGGGCGTCCGGCCCGGATGAGCGCTTCGGCGACGATCTGCTCTCCTGGGTTCAGCCGCAGCGAGCGGCGCAGCTGGGCCTTCGCTTGCGCCCTCTCCCCCCGTTCACTGGCGAGCAGCCCGAGCACGAACGGCGCGAGCCATTCTTGGTCGTCGTGGCGGACGGCCTGTTCGAAGAAGCCGCGGGCGGCGCTGGCTTCGCCGTAGTCGAGCGCGATCGAGCCCTCGAGTAGGTAGATCTGCGCGTCGAAGGGCATTAGGTTCGACGCGGAGTGCAGCTCGGCGTAGGCCTGTGCGGGGTGTTCGGAGTAGATGTCGGTTGCGCGCTGGATCTCGTGAGCGCTTGCGTAGGCGATCGCGACCGCCGCAAGAGCGCCAATGCCGAGCACTGCGGCGACGCTCACGCGCGCGATGCGCACGCGACGCGCTCTCGAGGCACCGGTCGCCTCGCCGACTCCGAGTGCGCACGCCGCCCCGGCGAACGCGAGCGCGGGAACGCTCAGCGCGGGGAACTCCCAGAACCAGTCGATCGAGCCGTGCACGACCCAGACGATGAACGGGAGCAGTGCGACGGCGGCGGCGAAGCGCACGGGGCGCCCGCGGGCGCCCCCACCGCGCAGCGCGGCGATCCCCACGGCGACGACGAACAGCACGAACAGCAGCGCCCCGATGAGCCCGGTGTGCACGAGCAGGCGCAGCTCCAGCGAGTGCGCCCAGCGCGGTTCCTCGCCGGTGCGTCGATGCTGGAGGTAGTTGGCGGCGAAGTTGTCCTGACCGAGCCCCGCGAGCGGATGGGCATCCCATTCGTCGAGCGCGACACGCCAGAAGTCCACGCGTTGGCTGCCGAGCGCGGTGAAGCGCGAGGAACCGCTGGGGCCGGAGTTGGCGTTGGCGAAGGAGTTCCAGGCGTGTTCGACGCGGCCGAGGACGTGGCCGTGCACGGCCACTACTCCGATCGCGATGCCGGCGATCGCGGCCACGACCGCGAGCGCGGCGACGACTCGATCGGCGCGGCGCTTGGCGGTCGCACTGGGCGCAACGCGCCGGTCGAACGCCACCGCGAGGGCGGCGAGGATCGCGAGGGCGACGTCGGCGATCAGCATCGTGTGCGCGGCGTGAACGCCCTGGCTGTGCAGTACGTGACCGAGGCGCGGTTCGGTCAGGGTGAGCCCGCCGACGGTGGTCTTGCTGTAGACGCGGAAGAGGGCCGGCGCCGCCACGGCGGTGGCGAGCGCGGGCCCGAGCGCGAAGATCAGCAGGCGCAGGCGGTCGGGGACGAGCAGCAGGGCGATCGCGAGGATCAGCGGGAGCGTGAACAGCCAGCCGCGGCTCTGTCCGAGCACGGCCAGCTGCAGGCAGACGGTCGCGATCACGAGCCCGCCGACGCGCAGCACCGGCGCTCCGCCCCGGCGACAGGCGAGTGCGACGGCGACGAGTGCGGTCATCATGAAGAGGGCCGCGTCGGCGTTGTAGTAGCCGAGCGGATAGACGAGGCGAGCGTCGAGATACAGCGTGCCGGGGTTGACTTGCGTGGCGACCTTCACGGCGGTGACGATGGCCACGGCGCCGAGTCCGGCGACGAGCCCGGCGAGCGCGACCCGCACCGACCAGCGGCTCCAGGGCAGGATCGCGAAGGTTGCGAAGGCCGCGAGGTAGACGAGCGCGCGCACGCTGCCGAGATAGGCGACGCCCTGATCGTGAGCCCAGAGGATCGAGAGGAAGGAGAACGCGGTGTAGGCGGTCAGCGCCGCGCAGGCGATCGCGGCCCAGCGTGAGATGCGGATTCGCTGGAGCCCGAGCGCCGTCGCGCACCACAGGCCGACGAGCACGAGCGCGCCGAGGTACCAGGGGTTGGGGGCATAGCCTCCTCCGAGGACGGGCTTTGCTTCATAGCCGCCGCCGGTGAACGTCCAGACCACGACGACGGCGATCGCCACGGCAGCCGGGATGAGGGGAAGCCCCTCGTCGCGAACCCGTTGGGACAGGGTCTCGGGCCGCTGCATCGGAGGTATCCTGCCCGATCGTCCAGACGTCAGCGCTCGCCTGCGCGCGCCGCGCCCAGGCGAGAAGCGCCGAACCCGGCGGGACTCATCCGCCGGAGCCGAACGGCGTGACGGGGAAGTTGGGGGGCGCCTGCAGCGAGAACACCGGCGAGGGTTCGCGGGCGCCCAACCGCACAGCTCGCAGCAGCGCGGTGCTCGCGGAGGCGCCGCGGGGGAGCTTGACGCGAGCGGTGAAGATCCCGTCGCCGTCGGTGTTCAGCTTGACGAGACCCCGCCAGCGCGAGCCCTGCTGCCACTGCACCTGCACGGCGCCCGGCACGCCGGCGGGGGTGCGGCCCCACACGAGCAGCTTGCGTCCGCGCTGGGCGTAGGCGACGAAGGGGAAGCGGAAGGCTTCGCCGCTGGGCTTGAGCGTGTCGCAGCCGACGCCCGCGGGGCATTCGAAGTAGAGGCCGGATTGGAACGGCGACGTCGCGAGCGGTTCGTCGCGCAGCGAGTACCAGGTGAAGACGCTGATGCCGGACACCCAGGCGCGGTAGATCGCTTCGGCGACCCAGCGCTGCTCGATCTTGACCGGCACGCCCGCGGGGTCGGGGGGGTTGCTGTCCCAGCTGAACTCGGTGATCCACACCTGCGCCTGCCCAGCGGAGACGAGCGTGCCCAGGCGCTGAGCGGAGCGCACCGCGATGGTCAGCGAGCTCAGGTTCGAGAGCCAGATGTTGCTGGGGTTCGCGGGCAGCGTGGTGGGGCTGCCGGAGGTGTACGGGTGGACGCTCCAGACGTCGACGGGAACGTGGACGCTGCAGACGCGATGCGGTTTTGAGCCGGGCGAGATGCAGAACAGCTGGCGCGTGAATTCGAGCGGCGCGACCGCGGTGACGCCGCCGGCGTTCACGCCGTTGGGGAACAGCTCGCTACCGATGACGATGTTGTCCGCCGCGACGCCGTGCACGGCGGCCGCGAAGGATTCGATCATCGTGCGGTAGGTGTTCACCTAGACGACGCGGCCCGCGAGCGTCTGCGGGCGCAGGAAGTAGCTCGCGTTGGGCTCGTTCCAGACGTCCCAGTAGCGTACCCTCGGCTGTCCGGGGGTCAGGCCGTCATAGCGGCTCGCAACGGCTGCGGCGAACTGACCGTACTGCACGGGTTCGGGGCTGAGGGGACCGGAGCCTGGAGGCGCCTGGGCCCACGAGGGCGGCGCGCCGATGTCGACGATCGGTTCGAGACCGGCCGCGATGACCTCGTCGATCAGACGGTCGGCTTGCAGCCAGTTGTAGGCGGGGTCGTTGGGGTTGGCGGGCTGAAAGCCCGGAGGCGGGCTCGCGGGAGCGGCTTCGTCCCAGTTGAGGTCGATGCGCACCAGCCTCGCGCCGGCCGCGCGGATGTGCGCGAGCATCAGTTCGCCTTCGGGATTGACCGGTGGATCGGTGTCGACGGCGGTCTGCAGCGCCAGACCGTAGGCGCCGGCCGGCGCCGCGTGGATCGCCAGCGCGAAGGCGACCCAGATCGTCAGCAGCGTGGCGAGCGCGGGCAGGCGCAGGCCCGATCGCGCTCGCTGGAGGGGGAGCGCGCCCGGCGCGATCGCGGCCATACCTGGGTAACGCGACAGCGCACCGCGAGTTGCGGGCGCGGGACGGCAAGGCTCGGCCGTTCTCCGGCGAGGATCGGGGGTGCTCATGCGAGCTTGACGATCGCGATGACCATGCCGATCAGCACGAACACGACGATCGCGGCTTGCATCCAGATCCAGGTTGGTGACATGGTGGGCGTGGCAGGGTACGCCAACGAGCGCCGGGGCGGAGGTGCGGGACATGGGATTGTCTCAGTCGGGGCGGTGGAAGAGGGCCAGGAGCGTGAGCAGCACGATCTTCACGTCCAACCCGAGCGACCAGTGGGCGATGTAGTAGTTGTCCGATTCGATGCGCTCATCCAGTGAGGTCTGCCCGCGCAGGCCGTTGACCTGAGCCCAGCCGGTGATGCCCGACTTGACGCGATGCCGATCGCCGTAGCGGTAGACGACGGGCTCGAATTGCTTGACGTAGCTGACGCGCTCGGGTCGAGGGCCGATCAGCGACATGTCGCCGTTGATGACGTTCCAGAACTGGGGGAGCTCGTCCAGCGAGGTACGGCGCAGCAGTCGGCCGATCGCGGTGCGCCGATCGTCGGCGCCGTCCGCCGGTGAGCAGGCCGTCTCGTCGTAGCCGCCGACGATCCGTTCGGCCCAGTCGGCGTCGCTCTCGCCGTGCTCGGCCGGCGTGCCGCTCATCGTGCGGAACTTGAGCATTTCGAATTCGTGTCCGTCGAGCCCGACCCGTGGCTGACGGAACAGCACCGGGCCTCCCATCGAGAGCTTGACGGCGAGCGCGAGCGCGGCGAGCAGCGGCGAGAGCACCAACAGCACCAAGCCGGCGACGATGCGGTCGATCGCGTACTTGACGGCGAACTGGAAACCTTTGGGGTTGACGCGGCTGAAGGACAGCAGGGGCAGGCCGCCGACGGTGTCGTAGCCGACGCGGTCGTTGATCGTGTCGAACATGCGCGGGACGACCGAGACATCGATGCCGAGCTCCTGGCAGCGCTGGATCAGCCGGCTGACGCGCGCGTCGGCGACGGAGGAGAAGGCGACGATCAGGTTGGTGACACCGGTGCGACGGGCGGCATCGTCGAGGTCCTCGACGGTACCGAGGACGGGCACGTCGCGACCGCCCACCTCGGCTGTGGTGCGGGGGTCGTCGTCGAGGAAGCCGACCGGTACGAGCCCGTACTCGGGATGATCCTCCAGGCGGCGCGCTACCTGCGAGCCGACCACGCCTGCGCCCATGATCAGCACAGGCTTGCCGATCAGCCGTCGCGAGCGTGCCCAGCGCTGGGTGAGCGCCAGGGCGATGCGTCCGAGGCCGACCGCGAGCAGCGCGAGCAGCCAGGCCTGAACCACGTCGGACTGCTCGGGCGCTTCGCCGTTGACGAACAGCCCGATGACAGGGACCGCCATCGAGGCCACGGACACGGCGCTGACGACGGGCACGACTCCGTCGAGGATCAGGGCGCGCAGGCGCGTGCGGTAGAGCCCGCGCAGGTAGAACAGGAGCAGCACGAGCGGCGGCAGCGCGAGCAGCGGAGCCTGCTCGGCGGAGACGTGCAGCGTGGCGTTCACGCTCCCGAGCGCGGCCACGACGGCGACGCACAGGAGCACGAAGTCCACGGCCGGGCGCAGGACGTCCCAGCCAGAGCCTTCGAGCAGGCGCTGCAGCGGACCGCTGAAGGTCCCCGGATGCAGGGATACGGGACCAGGCGCATCACGCGTGAGCGTGCCCGCGAGCGGCATCGAGGTGGTCGTTTGACGCGATACGCCGGGGTGGCTGGATTTGTGTGGCGGAGGTGCCATCGGTTTCCCTATCGGCGCGACCGCCGCCGCAGATGAGCCCGTAGCGTCGAGGAGGACCGGAGCGAAGCCGTGTTCCGCGAGGTCATGCTCGGAGCAGCGCCCGTGGACGGAGAGGCGCTGCCCGCGGGCCGACCGGCGCGCCTGCGAGTCCGACCGGCGGCACACCCCTGGCCCATCAAGAAAGCGGGATGCGTAGAACTGATGATCCGATGGCGTGCTATGGGGTCCCTACCTTGGGTTGTTCGTGGCTTGAGCACCGCTGCGGCTCACTCTCCGTGCCGTACAGTCCCACCCCGAGCCCTCGATCGACGACCCCGTGGGATCGACACGCACTCGTGCGTGTCTGGCATAGCGACTTCACCAAGCTGCCAGCACACGCTACCAATTTCTGCCCTTTTGTCCAGTCGTGGGACTTCGTGAAAGCGTGCGTTCATGGGCGCAGCCAATCTTTGCGTAGGTTCGTCGTGTTCTGATCTTCAGTGTTTTAGCCACGCACCACCGCCCCGACGAGGTCGGGGAGGTGAACCGGCCCGGACTTTGAGCCGTGACTCGATTGTGACCATAATCAGCGACGATGGACGCACAGGCCGAGCCGACGATGGACGCATACGCCGATCTGGTCCGCTTCTATGACGATGCATACGCACAGGAGGACCCGGCGGATGCAGCGCGATATGCACGCTGGCGCGCGCTGGGAGCGGTCGGCAAGGCAGAGCACGTGCTCGCGCTGTGCTCACGCACCGGACTGTCTCCAACAAGCGCCCTGGAGATTGGCTGCGGCGACGGCGCGCTGCTGTGCGAGCTGCGCGCGGGCGGGTTCGGCGGACGCCTGGAGGGCGTGGAGATCACGGAGGCCGCCGTGGAGATCGCGGGCGAGCGCGCGGAGATAGATCGTGTGCGGTGCTACGACGGCACGCACCTGCCCGCGCGGGACGGCGAGTACGACTTGGGGATCCTCTCGCATGTGCTCGAGCATGTGCCCGACCCCCCCGCGCTGCTGGCCGAGGCGGCGCGGGCATGCGGCGCGGTCGTGATGGAGGTGCCGCTGGAGGCCAACGTTTCGGCGCGGCGGGCCTCCAAGCGCGAGCATGCGGAGGAGGTCGGCCACCTGCAACGGCTGAGCCGCGCCGACGCGCGGACGATCGTCGCACGCGCGGGGCTGCGGGTTGCGTGCGAGCTGGAGGACCCGCTGCCGCGCTCGGTGCAGACGTTCTTCGCGACCACGGCTCTCGCTCGCGCACGCAGCAGTGCGAAGTGGGCGTTGCGCACGGGCCTTCACCGTCTGGCGCCGGGATTGGCGCGGCGGCTGTTTACGGTGCACTACGCGTGCCTCTGCCTGCCGGCCGCGTGACGGCGGCGAACAGCAGCGAGAGCACGCGGCCCATCAGGTCGTCGGGCACGGCGTCGGGGTCGGTCAGCTTCTGGCGGGCGATGCCGTCGGCGAGCGCGTCGATCGTCAGCGCGAGCTGCTCGGCGGGCAGCGCCAGCTCGAGGTCGAAGTCGCGCATGCCGTCGGCGATGAGGCGCGTGAGGAGCTCGCGCATCTGCGCGAAGCGCGCGGCGACCTTCGGGCGCACGGCGGGGTCGCGCACGCCGTAGGCCCAGAACTCCATGAACAGCAGCAGCAGCTCGGGCTCGCGCTCGATCATGGTCATCCACTGACGGGCGCCGCCGGTGGCGCGCTCGGCGACCGAGCGGCGACTGTCCACGGCGGCCGCGATCTCGCGCGCGTGGGCGTCGATCTCGCGCCCCATCAACGCGAGGAAGAGATCCTCCTTGCCGTCGAAGTTGGAGTAGAGCGCGCCCGTGGAGAAGCCGGCCTCGGAGGCGACTTGCTCGACGGAGGAGCCGTGGTAGCCGCTGCGCGCGAACACGGTGCGCGCCGCATCCAGCAGCCGTGCGCGGGTGTGGGCCTTGCTCTGCTCGCGCGTCAGCCTGGTGCTGGTGCTCTCCACGCCTACATCTTACTTGACAGAGCAAACGCTATTGCGATAATGTTCGTTATCGCTTATTCCCCGAGCGCCGCGGTCGCGGGTCGATCGCGGCGCTCACATAAAGCCGGCCAGGCGATCGAGCCGAGGAGCAGCCCTGATGGCGAGCACAGCGACGACGACGACTAGCACCGCATCGATAGATACCTCCAACCCGGCGAGCCTGCCGGCGGACGCGATCTCCTACGAGGACCTGTACGCGCGCTGGGAGCGCGGCAACTGGCAGGCGACGGAGCTCGACTTCACCGAGGACGCGCGGCAGTGGCGCGAGGACTTCACGGAGTTCGAGCGCACGGCGGCGCTGTGGAACTACGCGCTGTTCTTCTGGGGCGAGGACGCGGTGGCGGACAACCTCTCCCCCTACATCGACGCGGCGCCGAGGGAGGAGCAGAAGTACTTCCTGACCACGCAGCAGGTCGACGAGGCACGCCACGCGGTGTTCTTCAAGCGCTTCATGCAGGAGGTGTGCGGCATCGGCGACGGCTCGATGGAAAGCGGGCTGCGCGCGATCAAGCCGCAGCTGACGCCGGGGTTCAGGAAGATCTTCGATCGCCTCGACCGGATGGCCGACGAGCTGCGTGCGGACCGTTCCCCGGCCCAGCTGGCGGCGGCGGTGACGCTGTACCACATCGTGATCGAGGCCTCGCTGGCGCAGCCCGGACAGCACTTCATCTGCAGCTACCTCGAACGGCGCGAGCAGCTGCCGGCGTTCAGGGAGGGGATGCAGAACATCGCCGCGGACGAGCAGCGCCACATCGGCTTCGGCGTGAAGCTGCTCGCGGACCTCGCGCGCGAAGACCCCGTGCGGGTGCCGAAGGCGGTGGCGAAGATCCTGCGCGACGTCACGCGCTACAGCGCACAGGTGCTGATGCCCCCGGGCTGGGACGAACGCTACATAACGGTGTTCGGCGCGACCTACGACGAGGTCGGCGTCGAGGGGCTCACCTCGATGACGACCAAGCTGCGCTCGGCCGGCCTGGCGCTGGAGACGCTGCCGGGACCGCCGCTGCTGCCGCGCGACCTGGAACCGCTGGAAACGGCGCAGCGCGGGCGCAAGCTCGCGCAGGCGGGCATCATCGGCGTGCGCGAGGGTCCCTCCAAGCGCGACCCCGAGACGGTCGCGCTGCTGTTCGACACGATCCGCCGCCAGGTCAACCCCCAGCACGGGCTCAAGCGCGCGGCGACGTTCCAGTGGGAGTTCACCGACCCCGACGTGCCGACGTGGCATCTGACGGTGAACAACGGCTCGAGCACGGTCGCCGATGGCGAGTCGCCGAACCCCGACCTGCGCCTGCGCCTGGCCTACCAGGACTGGATCAACATCGTGGGTGAGCGCCTGGATCCCCGCCGCGCGATCGTCACCGGCAGGCTGCGGCCGCGCGGCAACCCGCTGGCGCTCAAACGCCTGATGCAGGTCTTCCCACCCGCCTGAGCGATACGGCGCCCAGCATCGAGCGCCGAGCGCGACGACTCTAGCCCGGGCCGAACTCGCGCGCGGCCGCGGAGGGAGCGCCTTCTTCGCGACCGCTCGACGCGGCGCGTGTGGGAGTGGCGGAGAGGGTGCTCTGCGATACAGAGGCAGCGGAGGACGCCGTCGCACGGGCGGGAGCAACCTGGCTTTGAGCTGAGCCGGTCGCAGTATGGTGCGTCGCCAGCTGCTCGGGGCCGAACTCGCGGCTGGCGCGTGCGGCCGGTGTGAGTATTGGCGACTGGCTTGCGACAGGAGCGGCTGTGGCGTGGGTGGAAGCAAGCGCGGATACCGGCGCGATGGAGGAGGGCTCGGTGCTCAGAGCCTCATAGCGGCCGCGCGGAGCCTCGGAGTGGGCGGCGCGGCGGCGGTGCACGGGGTGCTGTGTGGCGCCGAGCGGTGCGACGCTCAAGGCGACGCAGCTCGCGCCGACTCCGACCGCAACGAGGCAGCCGACGGCGAGCTTGCCCGCGACCCCGCCGCCAGCCAGCAGCCACCCGCCGCCTGCGGCTCCGCCGGTGGCGCCGACGCCCGCGCTTGCGCCGACACCGGCGCCCGTACCGACACCCGAACTCGCGCCTGCGCTCGTGCCGAAACCCGCGCCAGTACCAGCCCCGGCGCCGGCCCCAGCGGCGACACCCGCGCCTAGCGCGAGTGGCAGCGGCAGCGGCGGGAGCACGGCGGCGAGCCCGCGTAGCGAGAGCACGTGTGCGCGGCAGGCGGGACACTCGCGCTGGTGGGCGAGCGCGAGCGCGTAGCGCTCGCCGTCGGGGGCGAGGATGCCGAAGGCGAAGCCGCGCATGAGCGAGGATTGCTCGGCGCAGTAGGAGCCGGCGCGGATCGTATCGAGCAGTTGGCCGACCTTGGCGGCGACCCCGGGCGAGCCGGGGCTTCCGTCCATGAGCTTGCGCATGCGCGCGTCGCTGAGGCCCATGCGTGCGGCGGCCTCGTTACGCGAGCAGCCTTGCAGGTAGCAGAGCGCGGCGGCTTCGCGTTCGCGCGGGGTGAGCCGTCCGCGCAGGCCCTCCATCAACTGGCGCAGCCGCGCGCGATCGTCGAGCTCGCGGGCGAGATCACGCTCTGGTGCGGCGGCGTCGGGCGGGCTGGCCTGCATTCCGTAGCGTTCGTCGGATAGGGGGTCGGCGGGGCGGCGAAGGCGCGAGCGATGCTCGTCGATCGCGCGGCGGTAGGTGACGAGTGCGAGCCATCCCTCGGGGTTGGCGACCTCGGTGTGGCCTTCGAGCATGATGGTGTAGAGCCCTTGCCAGGCCTGCGAGTAGCAGGCGTCGAGGTCGGCGAGGTCGAGCGTGACGCCGGCGGTGCGCAGGCGCGCGCGAACGCTTGCGAGGACGCGAGCGCGCATCCCCTTGAACTCCCGGCGCAGGAGCCGTTCGGCGCGGTAGCGACGCACGGAGAGAGGACTCACACAGTGGAAGATTGCGAGCCAGACGAATCGGTGCGTAGCGGAATGCCGCTATTTGCTCGAAACCCGTGCGCGGGCGCCAAAGCCGTGCGCCGCGGGCCGCTCGCTATCGTCACGCCATCGCCGTGACAGACGCATCGTCCCCCTCCCCCGCACCGGCCCTGCCCGAGCGTGCGCAGATCCTCGGGATTCCGCTCGCGGTGAGCGATTACGAGCGGGTGATGGACTGGATGGACGGGATGATCGCGGCGGGAGCGCGCGGGTATGTGACGGCTGCGGCGGTGAACTTGGTGATGAGCGCGCGGGAGGAAGCGGCGACGATGGAGGCGGTGATGGCGGCGACGCTGGCGGTCCCGGACGGGATGCCGCTGGTGTGGGCGCTGCGCGCGCTCGGGCACGCGCACGCTACGCGCGTGTATGGGCCGGATCTGATGGCGAAGTACTGCGCGCGGGCGGCGCGCGCGGGCACGCCTATCTACCTGTATGGCGGTCGCCACGACGACGCGGCGCGCGAGCTGCTCGCGCGGCGGCTGCGAGAGCGCTTTCCGGGCCTTGCGATCGCCGGGTGCTCGTCGCCGCCGTTTCGCGAGCTGACGCCCGAGGAGGACGAGCGCGAGCTCGAGGCGATCAACTCCTCGGGGGCGCAGGTGGTGTGGGTGGGCACGGGTCAGCCGAGGCAGGAGCAGTGGATGCACCGCATGCGCCCACGCCTGCGGGCGCCGGTGCTGGTGGGGGTGGGCGCGGCGTTCGACTTCCACGCGGGCCTGGTGAAGCAGGCGCCGCCGTGGATGGGGCGCAACGGGCTGGAGTGGGCGTATCGCCTGTACCGTGAGCCGCGCCGTCTGTGGCGACGTTATGCGCGCTACAACCCGCGGTTCGTGGTGGCGTTCGCGGGCCAGTACGCCCGACATCGCCGCGGGTCGGACGTATAGGCTTCCCGCGCGATGGCTAACGGCAGGCGCTCGGCGCTCATAACTGGGGTCACCGGCCAGGACGGCTCGTATCTGGCGGAACTGCTGCTGGAGAAGGGCTATGAGGTGCACGGGATGGTGCGGCGCGCCTCGACGGAGAAGTTCGATCGGATCGAGCACCTGCGCGATCGCATAACGCTGCATCAGGGCGATCTGCTCGATCAGCGCTCGCTGGTGGACGCGATGCGGGCGGCGCGGCCGGATGAGATCTACAACCTCGCGGCGATGTCGTTCGTGGCGGTGTCGTGGATCCAGCCGACGCTGACGGCGGAGTTCACGGGCGTGGGCGTGACGCGGATGTTGGAGGCGATGCGCGAAGTTTGTCCAGAGGCGCGCTTCTACCAGGCCAGCTCGAGTGAGATGTTCGGGAAGGTGCTGGAGGTACCGCAGACCGAGACGACCCCGTTCTACCCGCGCTCGCCGTATGGCGTGGCGAAGGCCTACGGGCACTTCATCACGGTGAACTACCGCGAGAGCTATGACCTGCACGCGACGAGCGGGATTTTGTTCAACCACGAGAGTCCTCGCCGGGGGCTGGAGTTCGTGACGCGCAAGATCACGTGGCACGCGGCGGCGATCAAGCATGGGCTGGAGCGCGAGCTGCGCCTTGGCAACCTCGACGCGGAGCGCGATTGGGGCTATGCGAAGGACTATGTGGAGGCGATGTGGCTGATGCTGCAGAAGGACACGCCTGAGGACTATGTGATCGCGACGAACACGTCGCATTCGGTGCGGGAATGCTGCGAGGTGGCCTTCGACGAGGCTGGGTTGGGCGACTTTGAGAAGTATGTGACGATCGATCCGGCGTTCGTGCGCCCGGCGGAGGTCGATCACCTGATCGGCGACCCGGGGAAGGCCGATCGCGATCTCGGCTGGAAGCCGCGGACCTCCTTCGAGGAGTTGATCCGGCTGATGACCCGCGCGGACCTCGAGCTGCTGAAGCCGCGCTGACGGGGCGGGCTTTGGCGGGAGACCCGAGAGCCGGCAGTTTCATCCACACCCACCGACTCCGGTCACAGCAGCTTGTTGTGTCTGTGAGCATGTGATCGTGGGCGCGGCAGGCAGCCATCTCCTAGGACAGCTTCTCGGGGACCGCGATGGCCGTTGAGCTGTTCAATACGCGCACACCGCTGGGGCCGCTGAAGGACGAGCTGAAAGCAGCCATCGAGCGGGTGGTTGCGTCCGGCCGCTACATCCTCGGGCCCGAGGTGAGCGCCTTCGAGGCGGAGTTCGCCGGCTACTGCGGCGCGCGCCACGGCGTCGGCGTGGCGAACGGCACGGACGCGATCACGATCGCGCTGCGGGCGATGGGGATCGGCCCGGGCGATGAGGTGGTGGTGCCCTCGTTCACGTTCTACGCCTCCGCGGAGGCGATCCCGCCGACGGGAGCGACGCCGGTCTTCTGCGACGTCGACCCCGAGACCTACTGCGTGACCGCCGAGACGGTGCGCGCGGCGTTGACGCCGCGCACAAAGGCGGTGATCGCGGTACACCTGTTCGGCAACGTGGCGCCGATCGCGGAGATCGAGGAATTGGGCGTGCCGGTGCTCGAGGACGCGGCGCAGGCCGCGGGCTCGCTCTCGTCGCGGGGGCTCCCGGGATCGCTGGGCACGGCGGCGACGTGGTCGTTCTTTCCCTCGAAGAACCTGGGCGGCATGGGCGATGGCGGGATGATCACGACCTTGGACGCGGATCTGGCGGAGCGCGCGCGGACGCTGCGTTTTCACGGCTCGCGCGACAAGGTGACGTATGAGCAGGTCGGCTACAACTCGCGCCTGGACGAGCTGCAGGCGGCGATCCTGCGCGTGCAGCTGCCCCACCTTGATGGGTGGTCGGACGGTCGGCGTGCGGCCGAGCGCCACTACCGCGCGGCGGGACTGGGCGAGCTCGTGCGACTGCCCCGAGCGACGGATGGGGGCAGGCCGGCGTGGCACCTGTATGTCGTCAGCCACACAGAGCCGGATCGCCTGCAGCACGCGCTGTCGCAGGCGCAGATCGGCTGCAAGGCCTATTACCGCCTTCCGGTCCATCGCCAGGAGGCGATGCGGGAGTGGAGTCATGCGGGCGTGGTGCTACCGGGCACGGAGAAGGCGGCGAGGACGCACTTGGCGATCCCGATGAGCCCGGTGCTGAGCCGCGAGCAGGCGGATGAGGTCGTGGCGGCCATTAGCGCGGCGACCTGACGCGCGACGCCCGCCAGCGCCTTCAATCATTCCCGTTCAGAGATGTGCGAGCGCAAGCGCGCGAGTGATACCGGTGTCGACTTCGACCATCAGCCAGTCCGGCAGCGATCCGATGCACTCTTCGAGAGCATTGCGATCGATCGTGGCGATCTGTGTCACGTTGACCACCGAATCCCTTTCGAGGTCGGCGACAACGTCGGCCGCTACCAAGACGTTGCCCGGCAGCGCGGCCAGCTGGACGCTGCTCGTGAGCACAACCACGATGAGGGTCGCCAGTTTGGAGCGGTTGTACTGGTCGGCGCTCACGACCAGCACCGGGCGCCGCAGTGCGGGCGCAGAGCCTCTGGGCAGGCCGAGATCGGCCCACCACAACTGGCCGCGCACCATCAGGTCTGCTCGCTGCCCGCCAACGCCGCTGCAGCCGCATCGGTGAACCGATGATCGTCCGGCAGTCCGGCAATCGCACGGTTGATCGCCTCGGTTACGCCATCGTCCTCCAAGCCGGCGAGCCAGCTCTCGGCTGCGCGGGCGAAGAACTCGCTGCGTGAGAGACCCAGGCGCTTCGCGGCGCGGTCCACGCGCTGAAAGGTCTCGTCGGGAAGCGAGATCGCCGTCTTCATGCTCTGAGTATAACCGGGTTATACCGCGCCTTGTCGTACGCCGATGCCTGACGTGAGAGAAGCCCATTCGGCCCCGGTCCGGAAGAGAGACACCGGTTGCCTGACACAGCGATCTCGCTCTAGATTTCTATAAGTGGAGCGGTCATACTTGATCGCGATCAGTAGGTCTCGGCGAACGATCGCACGACCTGAAACACGGATACGCACCGTACTATCTGCGGTCCTATTGACTTTGCTCATACCCGGAGCGGCCCGGGCGGCGTCGGGCGATCTTGACCTGTCATTTGGACAGGGCGGCTATGCGGCCGTTCAGACCAACCGGGCGTGCCTGCGCGGATGCGTCGAGTTCGGCGGCTCCTACGCAGAGGCGCTGGCGCTGCAACCAGACGGGGGGATCGTGTTGGGCGGCTACAACTCATATATCGGCGCTGCGCGCGTTAGCGAAGAGGTACCAGGAGCACTCGTGCGTCTGCGTCCCAACGGAACGCTGGACACCTCGTTCGGTGGATCTGGTGGGATCGTCGACACTCCCTTTCAGGTGACCGAAATCCACGCAAACGCGCAAGGGGGATTGCGCGTGAGTGGGGATGGCGAACAAGGATTCGGCGTTCAACGCTACACATCGACAGGGACGCTCGACGGCTTTTATGGAACGCATGGAGTGCGCTGGCTCCCGCGCTTCGAAGGACAGCGAGACAGAGCTGGACGGGCATACATGTTCACGACCTTTCTCGTTCCCGCTACCGACTACGCTCCAGCCGTCGAGAAGACTGCGATTACGCGCCTCCTTCCCTCGGGTGAACAAGACATGAGCTTTGGGCATCACGGTTATCTCTCGCTGCCACAAGGAGATGTCGCCGGCGCGTTGGCGCTCCAGCAAGATGGAAGCGTGCTGCTCACCTTCGCCACCGAACGAGGTGTCCAGGCGCCCGAACTCAAACCCAGACGTCTCTACCTTGAGCGTCTTACCCCGAGAGGCCAACCGGATCGCACCTTCGGTCGACACGGTGTCGTGCGCGTGCCATTGAAGGGTTCGGTCGGTAGCTCAACCATCGTCTCAACACACGGTGGCGAGGTTCGCATCGTGGGCAGCGAACAGCGAGGCGGCATCTTTGGCGACTACTACCTGTTCCAAGCCGCCTATGCACAAACGGGCCGCCTTGATCGCGAATTCGGTCAAGGCGGCGTCACCCATTCGCGGATGTCCCACGGTCCTCAGTACGATGGCGTGAGTCCATTGGCTATCACCTTCGACGCCTCCCGCGACATGATCGTCGCCGGCAGACTCGGTATCCGCACCGTCGATACTCCAGCGGGTGATGGGTTCCTCGCGCGCTTCACCCCACACGGACGGGACTGCTCGTTCGGTGTCGGCGGGGTCGTTATCAATGAACGCATGGGCGCCGCGAATGCGGTCGCACTGCAGCCCGACGGGCGCATCGTCGTCGCGGGCTGGGGCGGAGGCTTCCTCGCCGCCCGATACATGGGCGGCGGCAGACCACATGCCTGTGCGGGAGAACCCACGCGGTAGTACCGAGATCCAGGCGAATCAAAACGCGGGGTAAGGCAGAGGCGGGCCGGTCTCGCGCCTAGCGCCAGTGCTCGATCAGATCCTTGTCGGGTACCTTGCGCGCGACCAGCGCCGGAACCCCCATGACGACCGCGTGGGGGGGCACGTCGCGTGTGACCACGGCGCCGGCGGCCACGTAGGCCTCCTCGCCGATCTCGACGCCGGGGACGAGCACGACGCCGCCGCCGACGCGGCACGCGCGCCGCAGGAGGGCGCCGCGCGGCGTGTGATCGGAGCCGTGACGGGACATGGTGTCGTCGTTGGTGCTGACCGCGCAGGGCCCCACGAAGACATCGTCCTCGACGACCGAGTGGGCGGTGAGGTAGACGTTCGTCTGGATGCTCACGCGCGCGCCGACGCGAACGTCGTTGTCGATGACGCTGCCCCGCCCGATGAGCGTGTCGGGGCCGACGGTGGAACGCTCGCGCACGTAGGACTGGTCGCCGAGGATCGCTCCGGGGCCGATGTGCGCACCGGCGAAGACGATCGCGCCTGTGCAGACGGTGACGCGCTCGCCGAGCACGAGGCGCCCGACCTCGCCGCGGGCGCTCGAGCGCCCGGCCAAACGGGGGCGCTTGCCGAGCACGGCGTGATCCTCGACGATGCAGCCATCGCCGATCTGGACTCCGTCGTGGACGACGACGTGGGCACCGAAGATGACGTCCTGGCCGATCGTGACGTTCTCGCCCAGCACCAGGCAGGGCGCGCGCGGGTCGGCGCTCAGCACGGCGCGGACACGCCGGTCGTCCTGCGGACCGACGCTTGGTGGACATGGAGACGCACGCACATCGCACTGGGCTCAAAAGCCGCACGACGTTGTCGGCCCGGGCTCACAGCCGCATGACGTTTCCGGCCCGGGCTCACAGCCGCACGACGTTGCCGGCGGGACCGAACTTGCGCGTGATGCCACGCAGATCTACGACGAGACGCGCGCGCTGGGAGACGAGCTCGTGATCGACGTCCGGATGGGCGGTGACGATCAGCGCGAGGTCGGCGTCGGCGATGGCGTCACCGAGGGGGATGCTGTGCAGGTCGAGCTCCGCCAGGGAAGGGACGTGGGGGTCGTGGTAGCGCAGCTCGCCTCCGAGCTCGCGCAGCAGCTCGATGATCTTCAGCGCGGGCGACTCGCGGATGTCGCCGACGCCGGGCTTGTAGCTGACGCCGAGCACGGCGATGCGCGCGCCCTTGACGGGCAGGCCGGCGTCGTTGAGCGCGCGCTGGGTGAGGGCGACGCAGTGGTAGGGCATCTGCTGGTTGACCTGGCCCGCGAGCTCGATGAACTCCGTGGACATGTCGAACTCGCGGGCGCGCCAGCTGAGGTAGAAGGGGTCAACCGGCAGGCAGTGCCCACCCATGCCGGGGCCGGGTGAGAAGGGCATGAACCCGTAGGGCTTGGTGGCGGCGGCGTCGAGCACCTCCCAGATGTCGATGCCCATACGGTCGGTGAGCATCGCCAGTTCGTTGACGAGCGCGATGTTGACCGAGCGGAAGATGTTCTCGAGCAGCTTCGTCAGCTCGGCGGCCTCGGGGGTGGAGACGCGCACGAGCTCGTCGCAGATCAATCCGTACAGGTGCTCCGCGCGCTCGGCGCAGGCGGCGGTCAGCCCGCCGATCACCTTGGGGGTGGTGCGCAGCGTGAAGTCGGTGCGCCCGGGATCGACGCGCTCGGGTGAGAACGCGAGGTGGAAGTCGCGCCCGGCGGCGAGGCCCGACTCCTCGAGCAGTGGCGCGACGCGCTCGCGGGTGGTGCCGGGATAGGTGGTCGACTCGAGCACGACGAGCTGGTTGCGCTCGAGCACCTCGGCGAGCGCGCGGCAGCAGTCGATCAGCGGGCCGAGGTCGGGCTCGCGGTTGGGCGTGAGCGGGGTGGGCACGCACACGAGCACCGCTTCGGCGCGGGCCAGGTCGGCGTAGCTGGTGGTGGCGTGGATGCGCGCGGAGACGGCGCGCAGCTGCTCGGAGGGGACGTCCTCGATGTAGGAGTCGCCGGCGGCGATCGCGTCGATCTTGGCGCGATCGACGTCGATCGCGATCACCTCGCAGCCGGCGTCCGCGAAGGCCACCGCGAGCGGCAGGCCCACGTAGCCCAGTCCGATGACGCCGACGGTGGTGGCCACTGCGGGGCAGTCTATGGGGTGGTCGCGACGCTCCGCAGCTCGCGCAGGTCGGCCTGCACCATGCGTTTGACGAGCTGCGCGAAGTCCAGGCGCGGCTCCCAACCCAGGCGCTCGCGGGCGTGTGTCGGGTCGCCGACACTAGGGGTGCTCTCGGGCGCGCGCACGCGAGCCTGATCGACGCGCAGGTAGCGGTCGGCGTCGAGATCGACGCAGGCGAAGGCGGCGTGCGCGAAGTCGGCCACGCTGTGTGCGACGCCGCTGGCGAGCACGTAGTCATCGGCGCGCTCCTGCTGGAGCATCAGCCAGGCGCCGTGCATGATGTCCCCGGCGAAGGACCAGTCGCGCACGGACGAGATGTCCCCGAGCGTGAGCTCCTGCTGGAGACCGAGCGAGATGGCGGCGGCGGCACGGGTGATCCGACGTGTGACGAACCGCTCGGGCCGGCGCTCTGACTCGTGGTTGAAGACGATCGCGGAGCTCGCGTGCAGCCCGTCGCGCGTGCGCAGCAGACCGACGAGCTGGTGCGCGGCGAGCTTGGCGACAGCGTAGGGAGTGCTCGGCCGACAGGGCGTGTCCTCACGTTGGGGCGCCTCGCGGGCCTCGCCGAAGATCGCCGCGGAGGACGCGATCAGCACGCGCGCCGAGGGGACGCACTCGCGCACCGATTCTAGGATCGCCGCGGCGGAGGAGGCGATCGCGCGGAACGTCTCCTCGGGGCGCTCCCACGAGTCCGGTATGAAGGAGGGTGCCGCGAGGTGGTAGATCTCCTGCGGAGCCGACTCCTCGATCGCAGCGCGCAGGGTGCCCGGTTCCAGGAGGTCTCCATGCATGAGCGCGACCCGCCCGCGCAGGTGCTCGGAGCAGCCGAGCGAGCCGGCGGCGGTGTCGTCTCGCACGAGGCCGGTGACGGCGTAGCCCTTGTCGAGCAGCAGCTCGGCGAGGAACGAGCCGTCCTGGCCGCTGAGGCCTGTGATCAGTGCGCGGCGGGGTCCCTCCTGCGGGGTGGCGCGTCCGTCCTTGGTGGCGTGTGGATGCGCGG
>DASXMO010000147.1:0-8435 GCA_036495605.1 Solirubrobacteraceae bacterium | reverse complement strand
GTCTCAGTCTAAGGTTGAGAGTTCTAACCAGTGGGCTCTGGGCGGCTGCAATCTCACTCGCGTAATGGTCATGATCTTGAACGTATCACCCCCGACAGCTAAGGTTTCCCGTGGAAATCGCCACTGTTCTCCGGCGTGGGTCGCTGGAGATCTCGATATCGCCGGACCGGCATGGTTCCGGAGCTACCCGGATCGAGGCGGACCTGTCCATCAACAAGAGGAGAGAACCTGATGCGCAGAGCATCCACCTGTCTGGCCTTGCTCGGCCTTGCCGTCCTGAGCCTAACCGGCGTCGCCTCGGCCGCGCCGACTGTCAACCTGATCGCCAAGGCGGTCCCGATCGCAGGGTTCCCGGGCACCGGCAACATTCTTGGCGCCGGCGCCGCGGTCGAAGCGAAATACACGATCAAAGGCACCGAATCGACGGGCGGCGTGCCCTCGCAGATCACGCACGTCAACTTCTACCTACCCGCGGGCGCGAAGATCAACTCGAAGGGCTTCGTGACCTGCGCGCCGGCGACGCTCGAAAACATCGGTCCGAGCGGCTGTCCGAAGAAGTCGCAGGCGAGCCCGATCGGCACCGCCGGCGTGGTCGATCCGATCGGTGGCGAACTCGTCAAAGAGAACGCCACGCTGCAGGCGTTCTTCGCGCCCGGTGGCGGTCTGCAGTTCTACGCCAACGCCGCCTCGCCGATCTCCGCGCAGCTGCTGGTCGCCCAAGGCACCTTCATCAAAGCGGCCGCTCCCTACGGCATGGAGCTCAGCACCGACGTGCAGCTGATCCAGTCCGTCCCCGGCGCCCCCGCGGTGTCGACCGAATCGATCACGATCAAGGTCGGCGCTGCCTACAAGAAGGGCAAGAAGACGATCTCCTACGGCACGCTGCCGACGAAGTGCCCGAAAGGCGGCTTCCCGGTGAAGTCGGAAATCACGTATGCCACCGGCGAAACCTCGACGGCGACATACAAGGCGCCGTGCCCGAAGAGGTAGACGCAGACTAATGGCGGCGGGCACGGGGTCCGCCGCTGGAGCGCAAGAGGGGGTGGCCCCGTCGAATCGGCGGGGTCGCCCTGATCGCTGTTGAGAGGTACGGAAGGATCAATCGGTGAGTCAGACCAGTGGGTGGAGGAGAGGGCCGGTCGCCGTCGTCGGCGCCCTGGGCATGGCCGCGCTGGTCGCGGTCGCGCTGCTCTCCGGCTGCGGCGGCTCTGGCGGTAACTACACCGTGCGCGCGATCTTCGACGACGCCGCGAACATCATCCCCGGTGAGGACGTGAAGATCGAGGGCGTCAAAGTGGGCGTCGTGGGACCGGTCACGCCCACCCCGACCGCGAAGGCCGCGGTCGTGCTCTACATCGAAAACTCGGGCTTTCAGGACTTCCGCGCGGACGCCAGCTGCACGATCGAACCCGAGGCGCTGATCGGCGAGAAGTTCGTCAACTGCCTGCCCACCCAGCCGCGCGCGGAAGGCACGCCGCTGCCGCCACCGCTGCCCAAGATCCCCAGCGGCCACGAAGGCGAAGGGCAGTATCTCCTGCCGGTGAACAACACCTCGAGCCCCGTCGACGTCGATCTGCTCGGCGACCTCAACCGGCTCCCCGAGCGCCAGCGCTTCGCGATCATCATCAACGAACTCGGCGCCGGCCTGGCCGGCCGCGGGAGCGACCTCAACGAGGTCGTCCGCCGCGCGGACCCGGCGCTGCGCGAACTCGACAAGGTGCTCGGCATCCTCGCCGCGCAGAACAAGACGCTCGTGAACCTCGCCGAAGAGGGCGATCGCGCGCTCGCGCCCGTCCCCGGCGTCAAACAGCAGATCACCAACTTCATCGTCGGCGCCGACACCGTCTCCCGCGCGACGGCCAACCAGCGCGGCGCGCTCGGGCGCAACTTCGCCGGGTTCCCGCCCTTCCTGGAACAGCTCGGGCCGGCGATGGAACGGTTCGGGCGCTTCGCCGAACAGACCACGCCGACGTTCACCGACCTCAAAGCGGCCGCGCCCGGGATCAACCAGCTGTTCACCTCGATTCCCGCCTTCGCCGGCGCCCAGACGACGTTCTTTACGAGCCTCGGCAAGACCGCCAAGAGATCCGGACCGGCGCTCGCCTCGCTGCAGCCGCTGCTGGCTCGTGCGAAAACGCTCGGCAACGTCGCGCAGCCGTTCAGCACGAACCTCTCCGAACTCGTCACGAGCCTGCGCGACACCGGCGGCCTGGAGCGCTTCATGGACTTCATCTTCCTCGGCGCCGGCTCGACCAACGGCTACGACGCGCTCGGCCACTTCCTGCGCACCGAAGGCGTCGCCGCCGCAACCTGCCTCACGTACGCGATCGCTCCCCGCGGCGGCTGTCACGGCAACTTCTTCAACACCACCGGCGCGGCCAACGGCGCGAGCGCAAGCTCCGCGAGCGTGCACGCGAGCGCCAGCCAAGCCGCGGCGGCAGCCTCCACGAGCCTCGTGATGAAACGCACCCTGGCCGTGCTCGGTGGCGCGACACCGGCGCAGGCGATCGCCAGATATCCCGGCTCGATCTCGATCTCCGGCGCGCTCGGCGGCCTCGGGGGCTCCGCTGAAGGCGCCGGCAGCGCGCAGCCGGTCGGCGGGTCGAGCGCCGGCACCACCTACTACTCTCCCGCGCCCGAATCCGGCGCGGGCGGGATGCTCCTCAACTACCTGCTCGGCAACTGATGATCCAAACCACACCGATACGACGCTTGCACCCGGATCGGGTCGTGGCGGGCCGTGAAAGCCGGCCGCGACTGCGTGTCGCGGTGGCGGCGTTCGCGGTGGCGCTGGCGCTGGCCGCGGTGCAGGCTTCGCTCGCGAACGCCGAAGAACCGGCGGCGGGCGCCCCGACGACGACATCTTCCCCTGGCGAAGGGACGCCGGCCAGCGCCGCGCCGACCCCCGCTCCGGCGCCCGCGCCCGCACCTCCCCCAACCCCTGCGGCTCCCGCCGAAGCGGGCGAAGCCGGCGCGGAACCGCAGGTGCAGGCACAGCGCCTGCAGCACACCTCCTCGGGCGGGGCCGGCAAGCACGGGACGCACGCCACGCACCACGCGAGCGCCGGCGGTTCCGCGCAGGGCACCGGCGCGGGGACGCAGAACACCGGCGGCACCTCGCTCTCGCAGGCGCCGGGCTCTCCCAGCGCGCCGCCCCCCACGGGTCTCACGCCGGGCCTGCCGCTGTCGCTGGGCAGCTCGATCGCCGGCGTGCCCGGCTTCTTCATCGAAAGCTTCCGCATCCCGCCCTTCCTGCTGCCGATCTACCAGGCGGCCGGCACCGCCTACGGCATCCCCTGGCAGGTGCTCGCGGCGATCAACGAGGTCGAGACCGACTACGGCCGCGACCTGAGCGTCTCGAGCGCCGGCGCCGAGGGTTGGATGCAGTTCCTGCCCTCGACCTGGCTGCAATACGCCGTCGATGCCAACGGCGACGGCTTCAAGGACCCCTACAACCCCGCCGACGCGATCTTTACCGCCGCGCGCTACCTGCGGGCCGCCGGAGGCGATCGGAACGTGAGGGCGGCCGTCTACTCCTACAACCACTCCCAGGCCTACGTCGACTCGGTGCTGCTGCGCGCGCAGCTGCTCGGCGGGACGCCACCGGAACTGCTCGGGGCGATCACCGGTCTGACGGAGGCGCGCTTCCCCGTGCACGCCCCCTCGCGCTTCGGCGATGGGTTCGCGACGATCGCCGCCCACGGATCCCTCTCCGCCAAGACGCTGCCCGGCACGACGATCTACTCGCAGCTCGGCGCGCCCGTGATCGCGGTACAGGACGGCGAAATCGTGCAGATCGGCGACTCGCCGACGCTCGGTCACTACGTCTCGCTGCGCGACGCCTACGGCAACACCTACGTGTACGCGCAGCTCGGCAGCATCGCCTCGCTCTACCCCGTGCTCGCGCCCCGCGAACACACCGCCGTGAGCCCGCGCATCGCAAGCTCCGCCGGCGCCTCCGAACCGGCGCCCAGCGGACCGGCGACGGCGGGAGCACAGCAGCGCTCCCCGCTGTCCGCAAGCGCCGCCGAGTCCGGGCTCGCGCTCGGCGCGGCCGCAGGCCTCGAACCCGCGCCCACGCCCCCAACGCCCACTGCCACGCCCGCGCCCGCGGGGCCCGCCGCGCCCGCCGCGCCCGCCACGCCCTCCGCCCCGGGACTCGGGACGGCGCGGGTGTTCCAGTCCGGCCCCAACGACGTCTACCTGCATCCCCTGCGCGTGGGCGTGCAGGTGATCGCCGGAACCGTCCTCGGCCACGTCGGCGGCGAATCAGGCGACGCTCAGGGTCCGAGCGCGGGCGCCGGCGGCGCCGGGCTGAGCGGGCCGCATATGTTCTTCCAGATCAAACCGGCGGGCGCCGGCGCTCCGTCGATCGACCCCAAGCCGATCCTCGACGGTTGGGTGGCGCTCGAGAACACCTCGATCTTCCACGCCAAGGGCGAGAACCCGTTCCTCGCCACCTCGCCGAGCGTCGGGCAGGTGCTGCTGGAGTCCAAGAGCCAGCTCGAGCAGCAGGTGGGGCGCGATCAGAGCATCCACATGCACGCCTGCGAGCGCCGCGAGGTCCAGACGGGCCGAGTCGACCGGCGCGTGCTGGCGATGCTCGAGTTCCTCGCCGTGTCGGGCCTGAGGCCGACCGTGACCGGGTTGCGCTGCGCCGGCTCCGCGTCCGCCCTCGCCGGCAACGCCGCCGCCGGCGCGGATGCCTACACGGTCAAGATCACCGCCGTCAACGGCACCCCGATCGCCGGCCACCAGGGACAGGGCTCGATCGCCGACACGACCATCCGCAAGCTCCTCGCCCTGCAGGGCTTCAACCGCCCGTCGCGGATCGTCAGCGACACGAACGTGCCCGGCACGAACAACACACTGGTCAAGCTGAGCGCAGCCGACTACGTGTATGTCGCGTTCAGCCCCCCGAGCGGCAGCGGCGCGCGCACCGCGTCCGCCTTCGGATCGGTGCTGAGCGCGAAGGAGTGGATCAAGTTGATCGCCCGCCTCGGCGAGATCCCCGACCCGACGGTCGCCGGCGGACCCTCCTCGGCAGCCGTCCCCGACAAGCCCCGAAACACGGAAGGTGGAGCCGGTGGCCACGGTTAGCCCTCCGAACCCCCCGGCCACGCCGCCCGCGCCCCCCAGCGAGCAGCCGCCCCGTCGCACAAGCGGCACCCGGGCGCTGCCGCCGCGCACGGGCCGCATGCTCGCCGTGGGCGCCCTCGGGATCGTGATTCTGATCGCGGCCTACCTCGTGTTCTCCGGCGGCGGCGGCGCCGACTACCACCTGGAAATGAAAGAAGCCGGCCAGCTGGTCCGCGGCGATCAGGTGCAGGTCGGCGGTGTGCCGGTGGGCAGCGTCACCAACATCGAACTCACGCATGACTTCAAAGCGCGCGTCACGATTCACGTCGACTCCTCGCTCGCGCCCCTGCACGCGGGCACTATCTCCGAAATCAGGGTGCCATCGCTGACGGGCGTGGCCAACCGCTTCGTGGCGTTGACACCAGGGCCGAACAACCGTCCGGCGCTCGCGCCCGGGGCCACGCTGCCGGCAAGCGAGACGCGCGAAGTCGTCGATCTCGACCAGCTGTTCAACACGCTGAACCCGAAGACGCGCACGGGACTGCAGCAGGTCATCCAGGGCTCCGCCGAACAGTACGCCGGAGCGGGTCCCGCGCTGGGCAGGGCGACCGAATACTTCGCGCCCTCCTTCGCCGCCGTCGACCATTTCCTCTCGCAGCTCACCCTCGACCAGTCCTCGTTCACGAGCTTCCTGGTCGAATCGGCAAAGGCCCTGACGACGCTCGCGGCACACAAGGAATCGCTCAGCGGCCTGGTCGAACACGGCGATCAGACCTTCCAGGCAATCGGCTCGCAGCAGAGCAGCCTCGCGAGTGGGCTGCGCCAGCTGCCGGCTGTGCTGCGGGAAGGCAACAAGACCTTCACCCAGATACCTTCGACGCTGTCGGCGCTGACCAACCTCGTGCACGCACAGCAGCCGAACAACGAGGCTCTGGCGACGCTCTTCGCCCGGTTGCGTCCGCTCGTGACCACGGCCACGCCGGTAGTGAACAACTTCAGCCAGGCGATCTCCCGGCCGGGAGCCAACAACGACCTGACCGACGCGTTCGCGGTGCTGCCCGCGCTCGCGAAGGAGTTGACCACCGCCTCGCCCAACGGCGTACGCGCGCTGCAGGAAGCGGTGCCGATGACCGCCTCCTTCGGCCCCTACGCACCGGACCTGCAGGGCGCCCTGCGCTCCTTCGGCCAGACGACCGCCTACTACGACGCCAACGGGCACTACGCGCGCATCAGCCCCGTCACGCCTTCGTTCACGCTCGGGGCGAACAACAACCTCACGCCCGCCGCGAGCGCGCAGCAGGTCCTGCAGGCGCTGCAGACCGGCCAGCTGCGCCGCTGCCCGGGCGCCGCGACCCAGCCCTCGGCCGACGGCTCGGCCCCCTTCACCGACAACGGGCAGCTGGGCTGCGATCCGACGGAGACGCCGAAGTGAACCCCCGGCGACGCGGATCTCTGGCTGGAAGCCCGCTCTTGATCGGGGCGCTGACGACGCTGATCGTGATCGTCGCGGTGTTCCTGTCGTTCAACGCCAACAACGGGCTGCCGTTCGTGCCGACGTATGACATCAAGGTCGAACTGCCCGAAACCTCGGGCCTGCAGAAAGCCAACCAGGTGCGGATCGCGGGCACGCGCGTGGGGATCATCAGCTCGCTGACGCCCCATCAGAACCCCAACACGGGCAGGATCACCGCGACCGCCGAACTGAAGCTCGAAAAGAGCGTCGAACCGCTGCCGGCCGATACCAAAGCGATCGTGCAGTCGGTCTCGGCGATCGGGCTCAAGTATCTGGAACTGGAAAAGGGGACCTCCAGCCGCTCGTTGAAGGCCGGCGAAGCGATCCCGATGGCGCAGACGCGCGAACCGGTGGACATCGTCTCGCTCTTCAACATGTTCGATCAGAAGACGAGGAACGCGATCCAGAGCAACACGATCAACTTCGGCGACGGCCTCGCCGGCCGCGGGATCGGCTTGAACGAAACGATCGCCACGCTGCGTCCGCTGCTGGGCGGCGCCGTCCCGGTGCTGCACAACCTCGGCTCGCCGCAGACGGGCTTTCAGAAGCTGTTCCCCGCGCTCGACCGGCTCGCCTCGCAGGTCGCGCCGGTCGCGAACACCCAGGCGGAATGGTTCCGCGACCTCGACACCGTCTTCACGGCCTGGGCCGGCGTGGCGCCATCGCTTGAAGCGACGATCGCGGGTGGACCCGCGGCGCTCGCGCAGGCGACGCACTCCCTCGCCTACGAGGCGCCGTTCGTCGAAAACGCCACCGAGTTCATGCGCCTGCTGCGCCCGAGCGCGAGCGCGCTCGTGACCGTCGCTCCGCAGCTGGGACACGCCTTCTCCGTGGGCGCCGTCAACCTGCGCGCGGCCACCGCTCTGAACTCGGGGGTCGCCGAAGCCGCGCAGGCGTTCCAGACCTTCGCCCAGAACCCGATCGTGACGCTGAGCCTCGAAGACCTCACGCAGACCACAGAACTGGGCGGACCACTGTTCGCGGGGCTCGCTCCCGCGCAGGCCTACTGCAACTACGTCACCCTGATGCTGCGCAACGTCTCGAACCTGCAGGCGGAGAACATCGGCAACGGCACGCTCGCGCAGGCCGCGATCGTGCTCTCCCCGAACGGCCCCGGCGCCGAGGGCTTCCCGTCCTCGGGTCCCGCCAACGGTCCCTCCATCGAACACGAAGAATCCCGTCCCGGCAAACCCGGAGCGCTGATCGACAACAACTTCGTGCACGCCAATCCCTACCCGAACGTCGCCGGCCCCGGCCAGCCGCGCCTGTGTGAAGCCGGCAACGAGAAGTACGTGGTCGGCAAAATGGTCGTCGGCAACCTGCCGGCGGGCGGCGCCACGACCAACCGCGAACTGACCTCGCGCGAACAGAACCTGTTCGGCGAAAAATATCCGAGCGCCACGCTCAAGGCCCTCGGGCTGGGCAAGGGGAAGAAGGCGTCATCATGAGCCGTCTGCGCTGGTGGCGCCGCCACGACGAAATCCCCGTGGTCGAGCTGCGCCGCTCCAATCCGGTGCGGGTCGGGATCATCTTCCTCGTGATCCTCGTGATCGCCGTGTACTTCGGGTTCACCAAGCGCGTCCCCTTCAAACACGGCTTCCGCCTGCAGGCGGTGTTCTCGACCGTCGTCAACATCCACCCGAAGTCGCCCGTGCGCATCGCGGGCGTCCCCGTGGGCGTGGTGACATCGATCCACCGCGAGGGCAAAGCCGGCGTGGTGAGCATGGAAATAGAATCGAAAGGCCTGCCGATCCACACCGACGCGACGCTGAAGATCCGGCCGCGGATCTTCCTCGAAGGCAACTGGTTCGTTGACATGCAGCCCGGCAGTCCGAGCGCGAGG
>DASXMO010000146.1:0-4975 GCA_036495605.1 Solirubrobacteraceae bacterium | reverse complement strand
CGGGGAGGGGCTTTCGGCGACTGCTCCGCCGGTGCCGGCGCCGAGCGCGGGGACCGCCGCAAGCGCCGAGATGATCAAGCTGAATAGGAGACTGCTGAGGGTTCGCACCCGCAAGACAACAACCTCTTTCGTCGGCCTCCGGGGTTAGCTGACGGGCTAGCGCTGAAAGAGCCTGCGCTTCTCACGGTTCCACCGTGGGATTCGCCCCAACAAACTGGGTCCCCCGTTCCCTGATGTCTAACCAGGGATTCGGCGTTGATCGCGGCACCCTAGCAAAGTGCAACGACGGTTGCACCACCTCTACGCCGTTTCGCAGCTTTTCCCTGCATTTTGCGGCGTATCGGCGATTTTGGAGGGCTGCGGGGACGACTATTGTGGCCCCTCGCCTTGGCCTGTACGGCGTACTGGCCCCGGGGCGCTTGTACAAACGGCTCGCCGCCCCGGGCTCCGGGCCGGCTCGCTAGTGTCCTGCCGGTGCCTGAACGTCGCTTCCTCCCGCTAGCCGCGGTCGCGCTGGCGATAGTCCTGGCGGGCTGCGGCAAGAGCTCCTCCGAAAAGGCAGGCGTGGGAGTCGAAACGATCGTCGTGCACACCGGCGCCGCGGGCACCGCGGCCACCGCCACGCGCAACACGACGCGACTGGGAGGCGCCGACCCGGTGACCACCGCGGCGGCGGTCGCGCGCGCTGCCTACCCGGGCCTGACCGCCGACACCCAGCCGCAGGCGGTGGCGATCGCGGAAGTGAGCAACTGGCCCGAGGCGCTCGTCGCCTCCTCGCTCGCGAGCGCGCCGCTGGGCGCGCCGCTGCTGTACGCCGAAGGCCACAGCGTGCCGCGCGTCAGCGAACTGGCCCTGCGCGCGATGCACCCAACCGGCGCGACCGCGCTGGGAGATGCCCAACTGCTGCTGCTCGGATCCGCGATCGAAACGCCGGCCGGCTATCGCGCCCGGGGGACCGCTCCCGCCGACGCCTACTCGCTGGCCGTCTCGGTCGCGAAGCTGTTGGCCCTCACGCGCGGCTCCAATCCGCACCAGGCGATCGTGGTTGCCGCCGACGGACCACCGGCGCTGGCGATGCCCGCGGCCGGGCTGTCGGCGCAGAGCGGGGCGCCGATCCTGTTCGTCACCTCCTCGGGGGTTCCCGCCGCGACCGCCTCCGAGCTCAAGAGCCTGGGCAGGCCCTCGATCTACACCGTCGGCTCGACCGCGATCAGCGCACGCGTGCTCACCGAACTTCAGCGCTTCGGCCCGGTCACCCGCGCCGAGGTGCACCCCGGCGAAGACGCGACGCCCGCGGGCAACGCGATTGCTGTGGCGCGGTTCTCCGACGGGTCGTTCGGCTGGGGCATACGCGAACCGGGCCACGGCCTCGCGTTCGCCAACGCGACACGCCCTTTCGACGCGCCCGCAGCGGCGATCCTGTCCGCGACCGGCGATTACGCGCCGCTGCTGCTGCTGGACGATCCCACGGGCGTGCCGCGCGTGCTGAGCGCCTACCTGAAGGACATCCAGCCGGCCTCGCCGCGCTCGCAGCCGGTGAAGGGCGTCTACAATCACGGCTGGCTGATCGGCGACGAACGCGCGATCTCGGGCAGCACTCAGGCCGAACTGGATGCGGCGCTCGAGATATCGCCGAGCGCTCCCCCTTCCGAAGAATCCTCGAGCCTCCCCGTCGAATGACCCCAACCGCTCCTCACACCCGTCCCTTCGCCGCGCAGACCGTCGCCTGGATACCCGCGGCGAAACCGCATGACCCGTACCGAGATGCCCGCGGTGAAGACCGCATGACTCGCACCGAGACGCCCGCGATGGAGACCACATGAGCCAGGCCGAGGATCCCGTGCTGCTGAGCAGGGAGCGCTCGCACGAGGTGAGCGTCGAGGATGTGCGCCGGCTGATGGGAGCCTCCACCCCCCACTTCGCGCTGCAGCTTCGCAACCGCATCGCGCGCCTGATCGCAGAGCTTCCACGCGAGCATCCGGCGCGCCTCGAAGGCGAGCGCGAGATCGCGCGCCTGGAGAGCCTCGGCCTTCACGGCGAGAACCGCGGCGAGGCCGCGGACACGGGCGAGCGCCCGATGCCGTCGCTGAGCGGACTCTGAGCTCAGTCTCCGCCACGCGCCCGAAGCTGCAGGCGATTCCGAGGGTGAGCGACGGGACTCGAACCCGCGACCGCCTGGACCACAACCAGGAGCTCTACCAACTGAGCTACGCCCACCACGCGAGAGGTGGAGTCTAGCGGCGCCCTCGAGGCGACTCTCTGGCCGCTCAAGAGGGTGTGTCGTCCAGCGAGCGCAGCGTCCGTTCGGCCAACGCCAGGGACTCGCTCGGCGAGAGCTCGGGGCGACGTTCGGCGGCTAGGCGCCACGCCTGCAGCAGAGCCGTCGGATCAGGCCCGAGCAGCGTCCGCAGGTCCTGGCGCCGCAGCTCGTTCTCGCGCGAGCCGGGCGACGGATCCTCGCGCGAGACGACGTTCGCGGCAGCGGCGGCCGGCGCGCCCTGCGCGGCGGGTTCGGCAGATGTCCGCGCACCCGGCGAGGGTGCCCCGCCGGGTGCGAGCGCGTGAGCGATCACGCGCTCGGTGACGTCGGTGGAGCGGCGCTGGGCGTTTCGCCAACCGCGACCCATCGACAGGTCCTCGATCTCCAGGTGCGGTCCCTCCAGCACCGTCAGGCGCGCCTGATGCGGGCTCCACTTGCGTTCGCCCTCTTCGATCCATTCGTCTCGAGACCACGGCTCGACCACGGTCCACATCTCGGCCTCCGTCAGGTTGAAACGGCAGGCGTTGTGCGGGAACTGGCGCAACTCGAGATGGAACACGCGCCGAAGGCTCGCACGTCGGCCTTCGCGGCGTCGTTCGGCAGCTCACCTGTGCGTCGCCTGCAGACCGCGACTGCGGCGAGGACGCACGGCGAGTGGATATCGTGAGGACATGCGCACACGTATGGCAATGGTCCTCGCGGTACTTGCCCTCGCGCTCACGCCCGCGGCGGCGAACGCCAGCTCGCAGGACGCGGCCTCGACGCACGCCTATTTGGAGGCCAGCTACACGCTGCTGCACACCGCCGTCAGCACGTGGCCCTCCGCTGAACGGAACATCCACAAGCTTGATCTGCGCCTGCACGGCGAATGCCCGGACGCGGGAGCCGGCTCGCCCGAGAACGAAGCGGCGCAGAAGCTCACCTACGAGGCGGTCGGCGCCCTCTGGGCCGTCGGCTACCGCACCGACACCGCGAGCATCCACGCTTACAGTCGCGTCGTCGGACACCTGACGTGGAGCAATCCGAAGATCACCCACGAAGCCCACAGGCTCTCCAGAGGGCTTCTGGAAATGGCCACCCTCAAGGTTCCCAACCTCTGCGCGGACGTACGCGCCTGGCACGCCGACGGCTTCGGGGCGATGCCCGCGGACGTGGAACCCTACGACCGGCACGTGGAAGCGATCGACATCCACGAAGTCCCGCGGCGCCTGCTCAGTCCTTCGCTACGCCCCGCGGACAGATCGCTGCGCCGGAGCGTCGAACATCTTGGCACGAGATTTGAAGAACTTGAATTCATGCACGGTCAGACGGACTGGATCTCGCTGCTGGAAGCTGTTGGGCTGAGCGAGTAGCAAGCCGCGGCGACCGGGGGAGAAGCGCCGTCCACAAAGCCCGTCTCCCCCGGCCTCGCCAGCGTCAATCAGGCGGCTCGTCCCGCCGGCTCTGGGCGGCTGATCCACTCCTCGACCCACTCGCCCGTGATCTGCCGCGTGGCCGCGTTGATGCGGTTCCACGCGTTGATCGAGGCGATCGCGATCACCAGGCCGGCCAGCTGCGACTCGTCGTAGTGGCGGGCCGCCTCCTCCCACACCTCGTCGGAGACCGGATCCGAGCGGTCGGCGAGCCGCGTGGCCGCCTCTGTGAGGGCCAGGGCGGCACGCTCGGCGTCGTTGAAATACGGAGCCTCCCGCCAGGCGCCGACCATGAAGACGCGCTCGTCGGACTCGCCCTCGGCCTTCAGCTCGCGCGAGTGCATGTCGAGGCAGACGCTGCACCCATTGATCTGGCTCGCCCGCGCCTCGATCAGGTACAGCGTGGTGGCCGGCACTCCGGCTCGTCGGGCAGCGGCACCGAGCTTCTGCAGCGCCTGCATCGCACCGGGCACGACTCTCGCTGGGTTCTCGATTCGTGGTTGCATGATGTTCCTCCGATTCGGTTGCTCAACCGCGGTCACATCATGCTGTTACCGCGGGTCTATCTCTTTGACACGCGACATGGAGAGAATGTGACGTGACCGATCAGCAGTGGCTGGCCAAGCGCTTCGAGCAGCAACGCTCCAAGCTGCGGGCGGTCGCATACCGGATGCTGGGCTCACTCAGCGAGGCGGACGACGCGGTGCAGGACGCATGGCTTCGCGTCAGCCGCGCAGACACCGAGGAGGTCGAGAACCTCGAAGCCTGGCTGACGACCATCGTCGCGCGCGTCGCGCTCAACATGCTGCGTTCGCGCAACACACGCCGGGAGCAGCCCCTGGACAGCCACGTTCCCGACCCGGTGGTCGGCCCCGCCGAGGGCACCGACCCCGAGCACGAGGCGCTGCTGGCCGATTCGGTGGGCTTGGCGCTGCTCGTGGTGTTGGAGACGCTGAGCCCGGCACAGCGCCTGGCGTTCGTTCTGCACGACATGTTCGCGATGCCGTTCGAGGAGATCGCGCCGATCGTCGAGCGCTCTCCCGAGGCGACCCGGCAGCTGGCCAGTCGGGCCCGCAGGCTGGTGCGAGGCACGGAGCGGGTTCCGGACGCTCCGCTCACCGAGCAGTGGAAGGTGATCGACGCGTTTCTCGCGGCCGGACGCGACGGCGACTTCGATGCACTCGTGGCCGTGCTCGACCCCGACGTGGTGCTGCGGGCCGATGGCGGGGCGAGCGGGCTCTCCCACCACGCGCGGGGCGCGGAGGCCGTTGCCGGTCAGGCGGCCATGTGGGCGCGCGTCGGA
>DASXMO010000145.1:0-70089 GCA_036495605.1 Solirubrobacteraceae bacterium | reverse complement strand
CGCACGAGCAGACCCTTGCCGAGGGTCTTCGAGAGCGAGCTCGAGAGAACCGACTGGGTGGCGACGGGGCCGGGGATCTGGGGCTTGGTGACGGTGCCCGGGGTGGATGCGGTGCCCGGGGTGGACGCCCCCCTGCTCGAGCTGCCGCCTCCGCCGCCCGCGCCCGAGGTGGAACCGCCCGGGCTGGGAGTTTTGGACGAGGGCCGAGCCGGCCCGTCCACGGTAATGGTTTCGGTGAACTTTTCGCTGTTGCCCCCGCTGTCGGTTACCGCGAGGGTCACTTCATATTCGCCGCCATATCGATAAGAGTGGAACTCACTGATCGCGTTCGTGCCCGACACTACCGTGCCGTCGCCGAAGTCCCAGTGGTAGGTCGGCGCTATGTAAGGCTCGTCCGACGGCAAACCTTTGGTGTTGGCGAGCAGCGTGATGTCCGACTCCGTGGCGTCAAAGCCCACCACGTCGCCCGTGTTCACCGGGTTGGGAGCGGTGAAGTGGGGTTCCAGGGCAACCCCGGACCAGCAGCCGTATTCGTCGCGAGAGGTAATTCCGGTGCTGTTGAAGCCAAATTGCAGGTAATAGAGACCGCTGCTGAATGCCTCGTTCGAGACCTTGTTGGCGTGTGTGTTGGGGTCGGGCGTAGGCGCTTTTTCCGGCGGGGGTCCGAATTGCCACTGGCACATGTCGCTCTGCTCGTCGCTGGTGGCGTTTTGGTACCAACCGTTCAGGAGCGGATCTGTGACGATGTCGTTCTGCTCGATGCTGAGGTCGTTGACGATCACGTCGGCCAGCCCCTCGGCGTAGTTGCCGAACGGATTGAGTCCGCTCAGCTGGTTGGGCTCATTGAGCGCCCTGTTGTCCTGGCACGCGAGGACGTCTGGGGTCGTTCCGGAAGTTTTGATCGGGTTTTCGGCTTCGATGAAGAGTCCGGCATCACCGGCGACCCACGGCTGTACGGCGTAGACGATGGGGCTGGCGCTGCTCGGTTCGATCGCCGAGTGGTAGCCGCAGATCCCCGTATTGGGTTCGCTTCCCAGCTGCGAAGAGTTCGAGCAGGTTTCGGGGCTGCCGGTACCGGTGCAGACTGTCACACCGGGAGGTGTAAGGAGATAGTAGACGCCGGGTCCGGTCGCGCCGGGGAGAGTGCCGGAGGCGATCACGTGGCGCAACTCGGCCTGGATCTGCTCGTCGGTCAAACACACGAACGTGCTCGTTTCAGTGCAATTGCCACCGTTTTCGGTCGTCGGGTAGGGATCGGTGTCGGTGTAGCCACCCCGAAAGGTCGAGCGGTTGGCAGCGCGGCCTGCACCATCCGTGTATTGAGTGTTCAGCGCAAAGACATCTTCGAGCGTGCCGCTGGCGGCGCCTACGTCCTGGAGATAGGTGTTGATGAGTCGCTTCCAGTCGCCCCGATAGGTGCCCGTGGGGTCCCAGTAGATCGCGTAGGAGTCCGATGAGTGCAGAACCGGTCCGCCGTGATATTGCAGCGGTTCAAAGGCATGCGTGAGTTTGGCGCGAGACTGCACTCCGAAACTGCCCTCCACAAGCGCCCCCGCGGGAGCGGCGCCGGCGCAGAGGGCGACAGCGAGCGCAGCACCCACGAGCAGCATGCGAAGGAAAGGCACGGGCGTATGTGTGCCGATACGCCGCACGAGGAACGGGAAGGAAAGCTTCACGAGCCCATCATCGGCAGCGGGCCATCGATGCCTTAGCGCCGCGCGGTGGTGGTATACGCGACGGTCCACCAGTGCTCGTCGATAGGTCGCGTGGACATCTGTACGAGACTTTTCCACCGACCTGCGCGCATCAGGTACGATCGCCCGCAGGAGCGCACTGGGAATGCTCTTTGGGACGATCATGCGGCCCGCATGCGGGCCGGGGGCAGCCGCCACACGGTGGATGGGCGGTCTGCGGCGGTTCGCGCCAGCGATGGCTGCAATCTGCGCGATCTCGCTCGCGGCGGTCGGCACCGTTGCCGCTCGCGCCGACGCGGAAACGGTCGTCAACTTCGACGGCCTCTCGGCGGGCGAACTCGTTACCAACCAGTACGAAGCACGGGGATTGAGGCTGGGGACCGCCGCTGAACTGGGGCAGACATCGCCGAACGAAGGCAAAGGCGACTGCGGCGCTCCAACCGTTCGCAAAGAAGAACCCGGCGTAGAAGCAGCATCCTCTCCGAACGACGCGGCGCTGCCCCTGTGCGTCAGTTCGGGCCTGGAGTTCAGCGGCACATACGGTGCTCTGCTCGGGAATGCCGGCGACCGGCTGGGAGTCGACGTGCGCCTGCTGGTGGCCGCCGGCGTCCCCGCGGAGGAAGTCGAACTGGTCGCCTACGACGGCTCGGGCCATTCGGTCGCGAACACCAAGGGCAACGCCACAGACGAAGGCTGGCTGCACATGTCGGTGTCTCTAGCGAGCGCACAGATCAGGTACTTCGAAGTGCGCACCGTCAACGCGTACAACGCGGCGATACGGATCGGCATCGACAACCTGAGCTTCGACCAGCCAACCGAAGGTGTGGGAAGCCATCCGCCACCGCCACCGCCTCCACCCCCGCCACCGGCGCCTCCAACGGCCGACCTCGCGCTGCAGACGCCCAGCCCCACGCCCGGCGAGCTGCTGACGTTGAACGGCGGCGCCTCCCAGCCCGGGAACGGACGGATCATCTCCTACGCGTGGGACTTCAACGACGACGGCAAGATCGACACGAGCACGGGAACGAATCCGATCGCGCACGTGATGCTGCGTCCGGGCGCACACACGATCGCGCTGACGGTGACGAACTCCAAAGGCGAACGCTCGACCACGAAACTCGGCGTGACACTGCCCCCAAACGGACCCAAGGTGCACCTGCCCGACGGCGGGGAAGGCGAATGCCAGCCCACGCTCGAAATCGGCGACGCGGAGCTGCTCGCGGAATGCATCCAGAAACTCGGCAGCGGCTATGTGATCGAGGGGCCGGTCCAGATCAACGGGATGACGGTCGTGCCGACGAGCGGCAACCTCAAGATCCGGACGATCAAAGACTACGCAATCGCCGGCACCGCCACGCAGCTGTACGGCGCGCAGGTGGACATCGAGCTGCTGAACACCCCAATCGGCGACATGGTGCTCGGCTCGCGCGACCTGGAAGCCGAACCGATGAACCTCGAAACGCAGAGCGGGCTCGCGAATTTGCATGTACCGCTCTACCACGGCCTGCGTGCGCCCGGCGCGCGTGCCGCCGCCAGGCCGACGAAGTCGCTGCTGATGGCGATCGGGGTGGGGAAACAGTGCGAAGGCAAAGAAAAAGGGAAAGCCGGCTGCTGCCCTCCGAAAAACGCGCTCAGCGCCTGCGGTGAACTGCCCGGCAAATTCCCGCTCGAGGGACAGATCGACGTCTACCTCACGAACAAAGGACAGGCGCTGTTCGACGTGCAGGTGGGATTGACGTTGAGCGCGGTCAAATTCGAAGCGACCGGAGCGCTCGAGATCGAGGCGAATTTGGAAACCGGCATCGAACTGCAGTCGCTGCAATTTGAAATCCCCGAAGCAAGCCTTGCGCCGATCTTCAAGGTGAAAAAGGCCTCGTTTGCCTACTACTTCCCCGAATACTACGAAGAATCAAAGCGGGACAGCTGGCAGGCAAAGGCGACGATGACCTTCGGCGAAGAAATCGCCGAACTCCAAGCCGAACTGGCATTCAAAAAAGGTGAATTCCAGTCGGCGGCGATGAAATTCAAAGCCGAACCCGGGGTACCAATCTATCCAGGCATATCGCTCAACGAGATCGGCGCCTCCGTGGGCGTCCACCCGCTGGCCTTCGGCGGGATCCTCGGCGCCAAGATCGCCGAACTGCTGCAGCTCGAACTGGCGTTCAAGTTTCGCGAAGCAACGACCACCGAACTCGGCTTCTTCGGCGGACAGGGCAAGCTGTCATACAAAGGCGATGAAATCGCCACGCTGGCCGCGGACGTCTATTCGGACGGCTATGTCGATGCGCAGGTCACCTTCAACCTGCACTTCCCGTTCGACTCCAAGGAACCGATAATCGAAGTCGCCGGCGGCGCCGGCTTCTGGGACGAACCGTCCAGCGGGTTATGGCAGGCCCGTGGCAACGTCTACTTCAAACTGTGGATCATCAGCGCCGAAGTGGCAGGGCTGATCAACAACAAATGGGCCGCCGGCTGCGTGCACGTGGGCGCAGAAGGGATCTTCGGCGGGGGTGTCCAGGGGCGTTACCGCTTTTCCGATGGCAACATCAGCGGCGGTCTGTTCGGCAACGACAACTGCTCGGATCAGCTCAAACAGTACACGCAGAAACCCGAAAAAGAACACAAGGGGGGCTTCGTCAAAGAAGAATCGGCGATCTTCCTGACGGCGCCCCGCGGCTCGCTGACCGACGAGCTAGGCGGGTTGAGCGGCGCCTCTGGAGCGCAGGCTCCGGCCATCACGGCCGGCGGCGGCGGGACGTTCGCGCTGCCCAGCGGACCCCTTGGACAGGAGCTGCGAATCACCTCCGCCTCGGGCACCCCCGTCGTGACGATCAGCGGTCCGGGCGGGCAGACCTACACGACGCCCGCAACGGGCGGGCGCCTCGTGACCGTGCCGGGACAGTTCATGAGCGCGGTAGCGCCCGATCCCCACCAGGTGCTCGTGCTGCTGCGCCACCCCAAGGGCGGAACATGGCACGTACAGCCGGCCGCGGGATCGCCGCCTGTCGCCGGCGTCGAATTCGCTGAAGACGTAGCGCCCGCCACGGTAAAGGTGAAAGTCCGTCGCCACGGGCACGCCTCGCGGTGGGCGCTGGCATACAGCATCGGCCACTACGTCGCCGGCACGAAGGTGCAATTCGTGGAACGTGGCAGCGACAGCACCCACGTGCTCGGGACAGTGGCGCGCGCGAAGGGCACGCTCTCCTTCGTCCCGCAGGAAGCGCTGGGTCGCTCGCGCAAGATATACGCCTACCTGCTCAACGGCGAAGGCGCGACCGTACGCGAACTGACAGTCGGGCGGTACACCGCGCCCGGAGCGTTCAGACCCGCCAAGCCTCGTCACGCGCGAATCGCGCGCCACGGCACCGCCGCGACGATCACATGGGGCGCAGTCGCCGGCGCCCGCGAGTACAAGATCGTGGTTCACGGCAGCGACGGGCGCTTGCAGACGTTCTTCCGCAAGCCATCCACGCGCAGCGCGCAGCTGGTGAACGTGCTTCCGTTCGAGAGCTTCACCGCGACGATCCTCGCCGAAGGTGGCAAGAACATGCTGCCGGGGCCAAAGGCGGCGGTGAGACTCGCACCGCTGAAGATCCGTGTGCCGCGCCCGCCGAAGCATCCGCGGGGCAAGAAGAAAAAGGGTTAGTGATCGCTCAGGCCAGCGGGCTGGCAAGCAACTCGTCAAGCCAGATGCGCATCTCCCAGACGGCATCGCGGGCCGCCACGCGATCAAGCTGTTCGTCGAGGATATCGTCGTAGCGGAACTCGACCGCCCACGGAACGAGGGCGCGCGCCTCGTCGGCGGAGGATGGCTGCGACAGTCCCGCGTCCCCGAGCAGGGCGATCAGCTCCCCAAGGTCATGAATTCGCGGTGGCTCAGCCCCGGCGTGCGCGAGGGCCGCCTTCAACATCTTCTCCAGCGCCTGTTGGGCATGAAAGCCGATGACATCATCGGGAACGTCTGGATCGTCCGTGAGCTTGTCGAGCGCGATCTCGTCGCTGCGGGCCTTACGGGAGAACAGGGCGGCGAGATCAACCGCATCACGTTTCGGCGAGGACACGGCCCTCCGTCAGCGCATCGTAGATCAGGGTCCCCGGGACCTCCCCCCATTCCTCCACGTACTCACGGGGCACGACCACAACATCTGCAGCCACCCTGAGCGGGTCGAGCACAGCGCGCAGACGTACCATCTCCTTCGCCTTACTGGAAACCGAAGGCTCGATCACGAGGAAGTCGAAGTCGCTGTCGGCTTTGGCATCCCCACGGCTGTAAGACCCAAAGAGGATCACCTTCGACTCCGGCGGCACCGCATCGGCCAGCAGATAGGCGGCGCGATCGACGATCTCGGCTGTAGTCATGATGGGCGATCCAGGACTCGAACCTGGGACCTCTTCCTTATCAGAGAAGCGCTCTAACCATCTGAGCTAATCGCCCGCGGGCGGGGATTCTAGCGGTCGTCGGTACGCGCGCGGGACCACTACGAGGCGAAGACTCCAGGTCAGCGCGCTTGAGCACCAGCAGCCCAGGAAGCGATTAGCCGACGGCGCGAGGCCGCAGCCGCCGGGTCAGCTCGAGCGCCTCCTGCGGAGTGGCGAACCTCATCTCGGCGCGATAGCCGCCGCCGCGCGCGGGCTTTACCTGAACCTCCGCGCCGAGCGCCGCGCCGAGCGCATCGGCGATCTCGCGCGCAGCCTGCTCCTGGTCCGGGTGAAGCCCTCCCGCCGAAGGGTCTCGTCTGCTGCGCGCACCCTTTCCCGCGCGCGCGTTTTCCTCTCTCGCGCGCGCTTCGACGGTGCGCACCGACCACCCATCCTGTACCGCGGTTCTCGCCAGCCCGACGCGGACGCTGTGGTCCTCGGCCAGGAGCAGCGCTCGGCCATGCCCCTCGCTCAAGGAGCCCTCCTGCAGCAGCTCGATCACCTCGTCTGGGAGGTCCAACAGCCGGACCAGGTTGCTGACCGCCACGCGGCTGCGGCCCACGCGGCGGCCGACCTCCTCGCGGGTGAGCCCGAGCTCCTCGACGAGCGCGGCGCAGGCCCGGGCCTCCTCGATCGGGTTGAGGTCCTCGCGGGCCATGTTCTCGATCAGCGCCAGCTCGAGCGTTTCGGCGTCGTCGCGCGGACGCACGAGCGCAGGGATCGTGGCCAGGCCGGCTATCTGCGCCGCGCGCCAACGCCGCTCGCCGGCCACAAGCTCGTAGGTGCCGCCGGGCCGGGGGCGCACGAGCACCGGTTGCAACACGCCCCGGTCGCCAAGCGATCCCGCGAGCGCCTGCAGCGCATCCTGGTCGAAGCGCCGCCGCGGCTGCGTGGGGCTCGGCGCGATCTGATCGAGCGGCAACTCGCGCAATTCCTGCTCACGTGTCACCGCTCCCTCGCTCGAGACCGAGAGGATCGCGTCGAGGCCCCGTCCCATCCCCGGTTTTGGCCTAGCCACGGGCGGCCACCTCCTTGGCCAGCTCGAAGTACGCCTCCGCGCCCGCACTGTGGGGATCGTGATGGGTAACTGGAAGCCCATAGCTCGGCGCCTCACCCACGCGCACGTTGCGGGGGATCACCGTCTCGAACACGAGATCCGGGAAGTGCGCGCGTACTTCCCGCTCGACATCTCGTCCCAGCCGCGTACGCGAGTCGTGCATCGTCAGCAGCATGCCCGCCACAGTCAGGTTCGGGTTCAGCTCGCGTCTGACCAGCGCCAACGTGTCGAGGAGACCAGCGAGTCCCTCGAGGGCGAAGTACTCGGTCTGCACTGGCACGATCACCCGGTCGGCCGCGACCAGGGCGCTGACGGTCAAAGGTCCCAGGGACGGTGGACAGTCCAGGAGGATGTACTCGAACTGAGCCCGCAGCGGCTCCAGACACTCGCGCAGTCTCTGCTCGAAGCCCTCAATGCGCGGCAGCTCCACGTTCGCGCCGGCCAGACCGGCGCCCGCCGGCAGAACCTGCAGTCCGGGAACGCTGCCCTCCGTCAGCGCCTCCACTGCCGTAGTGACACCTGTCAGAACCTCGTACAGCCCAGGTGATTGAGTGCGGGCGACCCCAAGTCCGACCGTCGCATTCGCCTGTGGATCGACATCGACCAGCAGCGTTCGGTACCCCGCCTCGGCGATGCACGCGGCAACATTCACCGCAGTCGTCGTCTTACCGACGCCGCCCTTCTGGTTGGCAATCGCATAAACCGTGCCCACCGAGCGCAAGCTATCAGCAACCAAGGGGGCGCTTGCGGGCCATCCCCGCTCGGCGAGGAAATCGCGGCGGAGTCTCGGTCGCCTTCTCGAACACGTGCAGATAATGATCACGAGCCCCCTCATACGGCTCGGTGTGGCGTACCTCCAGCAGGCGCAGCCCGAGCTGCTCGGCGGCGCAGTCGGTGGCTGACTCCTCATCGGCGCGGCGCCGACCGCGCCAATCAACAAGCGCGCCCCCGATACGCAGCAGCGGCGCGGCGTACTCGAGCACCACCGGCTGGGGCGCCAGCGCCCGCGCCACAACCACATCCGCGCGGTCTATCCCCTCGCGCCACTCCTCCGCGCGCGCCCACACGACGCGCGCGTTCTCAATCTCCGCGCTCAAGCAGGCCCGCTGGAGGAACTCACACTTGCGGCGCTGGCTCTCCACCAGCGTGACCTCGACTCCAGGCAGGGCGACCGCAAGTGCGAGGCCTGGGAACCCTGAGCCCGAGCCGAGGTCCGCGATGTAAGCGGCGGAGCGAATCCACTCGAGCTCCAGCGCCGTCAACGAGTCGGCGACGTGCACACCCGCGGCCTCATCGGCCCGACGCACCGTCGTCGGGGCGTGCTCGTCCGATTCGATCAAGTGCAACAGCGCCTCGAGTTGCGAGCCCTGCCGTTGGCTGAGGCCGTGACCCCACGCCGGATCACCGCCGCCGAAGAGGGTCGTCACCGCGCTGCAACCCTCTGGTTCGGGCCCAAGTGTTTTCCGTGAAACACTCCGCCTCGCCCGCCGTAAGCGCGCGTCAGTCGGCGCGCGGCGAGACCACCAACCGCCGCTCGGGCTCGTCGCCCTCGCTGTGGGTCTCCACGTCGCCTCGATCGCGCAGGTGCTCGTGGACGACCCTGCGCTCCGAGGCGGGCATTGGGTCCATCTCCACGGGACGGCCCGTGCGTAGTGCCTCCCCGGCTGCTTCATCAGCGTCACCCCGAAGTGTCTCCGCGCGGCGCTCTCGATAGCCGTCAGCGTCGATCACGATCCGCACGTCCGATGGGCCCTCGTGAAAGACGATTCGCTGGGCGAGGTGTTGAACCGCGTCGATCGTCTGCCCGCGGCGGCCGATGAACAGGCCGACGTCCTCGCCGCGCAGGTTGCCCTTCAGCAGACCGTCGTCTTCCTGTACGTCGATCTCGACGTCAAGGTCGAGACCGTCGGCGATCTCCTCGAGCAGGTCTTCGAGCAACGCCGCGGGCTCATCGTCCTCCAACTCCGCGTCGTCCGTGTTTTGGTCCCGCTCGTTCATCGTCGCCTACCCGAGCGCTTCTTCTTCCGGCGGGGAGGCGGCGGCGGGCTGGCTCCAGCGCTCACGCCACCCGCGGCCGCTCCGGCAAGCGCGGCCTTAGCTGGAGCCTTGGCCTTACCGTTGGGTGAGGAGGAGGCTCCACCGTCGGCGTCCTGTGGCCTGACCGGCGGGGGCATGCGCTGTTTGATGAAGTACTGCTGGCCGATCGTCCACAGGTTCGTGGTGATCCAGTACACCAGCAGACCAGCGGGGTAGCGGAACAGGAACGCGACGATGACGAGTGGGAGCAGCAGCATCATGCGTCGCTGGTTCGGGTCCGCGGTAGCAGTGGCCATCAGCGTAGAGGCGATCTGCGAGCCGATGTACACAGCGATCAGCACGATCAGCACCGCACCTGTCGCCTTGTAGGTGATGTCGGGGATGAACAGGAACTTCGCCGAGCCCGGCGCAACGACGTTGCAGCCCACTTCGGTCAAACCTTTGACCGTGTGGCCCATGACTTTGACCGCGTGTTCGGGGATCTGGCTGTTCTTCGTGATCGGGCGGTGCAGTTCGCGCGTGTAGTACTCGCGCAGCTGCGGTCCGCAGATGTCGAACTTGAGGTCCGTACGCAGCATGTAGAAGAGCGAGATGAACACCGGGAGCTGCAGCAGGAACGGCAGACACGACGCCAGGGGATTTATTTTGTTCTCCTGGTAGAACTTCATGATCTCCTGCTGCTGGCGCTGTTTGTCCTCCTTGTACTTCTCTTTCAGCTTGTTGATCTCCGGCGCCATCCGCTGCATTTCCTGCATCGAGCGCAGCTGCTTGAAGGTCAGCGGGACGAGCACCGCCCTCGTTAGAACGGTCAGGCCGACGATCGCCAGGCCCCAACTGCCACCGACCAGGTGCGCGTGAATGAACACCATGATCGATTCGAACAGATTGATCAGTGGCGAGAAGGCTTCCTCGATGATGTTGGCGAAGATCGGCATGCGTTAGGGCGAGGTCGGCGCTATCGGTGGGCGGTGTCGGTGATGGCTCGGACTGACGTACCCGCGCGCGCGGCGCGCACGGTTGCGGCGGCGATCTTCCCGCATGAGCTCAGCCGCCGGTGTGCGCACGGACCTTGAACACTCGTTGGGACTGCACTGGATCGTACCCGCCGTCGCTCCACGGGTTGCACCTGAGCACACGCCAGACGGCGAGCACGACCCCTCGCAGTATGCCGTAGGCGCCGATCGCATCGATGGCATAGTGCGAGCACGTCGGCTCGTACTTGCAACGTCTGGGCAGCGCCGGCGAGATCACCTTGCGGTAGACCACGATCGGGGCCAGCACAACGGCACGCAGGACCCGCGTGACCGGGCTCACGCCGGCCTGCGAGGACGAAGAGCGCATCGTGCTCATGAGGACTCTGCTCCGGAGAGCCCGCCAGCAGTGGAGCCCTCGCGCTGACGTAGACGCGACCGCTCGATCAGCTCACCGAGCGTTCCGCTGACCCCTTCCAACCCGTCGCGCTCGGCCAACTCACGGATCTCCGGACGGGCCACGACGACGATGTCCTGCGCAGGATCGAGCTCGCCCTCCACCTCAGCAAACGCCTCACGCAGCAGGCGCTTGACGTGGTTGCGCTCAACCGCGCCGCCGACCTTGCGGGAGACCGACAGGCCCAGCCGCGCGCGCGAGGTGGACGCGTTTGGGAACGTATAGAGAACCAGGTGCCGGTTGGCTGTCGATCGACCGTGTCGGTAGACACGCTCGAACTCGGCGCTGCGCGACAAACGCCTGCTGCCGGTCTGGCTCGGTGCTCTCATCGTGCACCAGGCTCGGTCGCGCCTGAGCACGCCATCGCCGCCATCCGTCCTAAGCGGACAGGCGCTTGCGGCCCTTGTCGCGGCGGCGCTTGAGTGTCAGCCGACCAGCGCGCGAGCTCATGCGTGCGCGAAACCCGTGGGTACGGGCGCGCTTGCGCTTCTTTGGTTGATAGGTGCGCTTCATCTTCCTCATTCTCCGCCAGGCGCCGCGTTCCTGCCACGGCAACCCGGATCACACACCGCCGGAGGCGGCGACACGGCACAGAAGTATAGGACCGATCGCTCGTCGAGGATTTTTCTCGCCAAATGCGGGCAGCGAAGGCCGGCGGCGGCGAACCTCGGATATAGTCGCCAGACCGGGCCTTTCGCGGGTCCCCTGACTAGATGATCGAGATCTTTCTCCCAGGAGGAGCGGGTTGACGCTGCTGTGAGCGCCGAGCTGGAGCACATATGGTCACGCGTGCAGGCCGAGCTCGCCGACGCCGTCGGCGAGGACACATTCCGCATCTGGTTGGAGCCTCTACGAGCCGCCGAGCTCTCTCACGGGCACATTCGGGTAGAAGCGCCGCCTCAATCATACGGCTGGGTAAGGGATCGATTCGGACGGGTGATACAGGCCTGCGCGGCCACGGTGATGGGGGACGATGTCGTGATCGATCTCGTCCCTCCCTCCCGGGCGGGCGTCCAGCTAGACAAAGCCACCCCAGAAGACGGGCGCCAACCTCCCCGGCAAACCCAGCCCGGGCCTAGCGAACCCTCTAACTGGTCCGGTGATAACGCAACTGAGCGCCCCCCACGCGCCTGCGCCCTCCCAAACCCAAAGCTGACTTTCGATCAGTTCGTCATCGGCGACTGCAACCGTTTGGCGCATGCCGCCGCGTTGACGGTCGCCGAGATGCCGGCACAGGCCTACAACCCGCTGTTCATCTGCGGCCCGCCCGGCGTTGGCAAGACCCACCTGCTCAGCTCAATCGCCGACCTGTTGACCGCACACAATCCAGGCCTGAGCGTACGCGTGACGACCGGAGAGGCCTTCACGAATGACTTCCTCGGGGCCCTCTCGGACCGGCGCATCGACGTTTTCAAGGCACGCTTCCGCCACGTCGATGTCCTGCTGGTCGACGACGTCCAGTTCTTCGAGCGCAAGACACGAACCGAGGAGGAGTTCTTCCACACGTTCAACGCGCTCTACGACAGCGGCCGGCAGATCGTGCTGAGCTCCGATCGGCCACCTCGCGACCTGCAGGCTCTCGAGGACCGTCTACGTGAGCGCTTCGAGTCCGGTCTCGTAGCCGACATCCGCCCGCCCGACGACGCGACACGTATGACCATCCTCCGTAAGCGCGCTCAGCACGACGATCTCGATCTCCCCGACGAGACCCCCTTGCAGCTAATCGCCGACCGTGTGCGTGAGAACGTTCGTGCCATCGAGGGGGCCCTCATCCGTGTCGTCGCCTACAGCTCACTGACCGGGCGAGCCCTAACCGAAGAGCTGACCCTCGAGGTCCTCGACGGGCTCTACCCAAGCGGTCAACCTCGCACCCGAACGGGACCGCCTACGATCGGGGACATAACCGCAGCCGCATGCCAACAGTTCGGGTTGACCGCGGAGGAGCTCATCTCCACCTCGCGCACCGCCCGGATCTCTGGACCTCGCCAGATCGCCATGTACCTTGCGCGGGAGCTCACCAGCGAATCCCTACCCGCCATCGGTCGGCACTTCGGCGGGCGCGACCACACTACGGTCATGCACGCCCACCGGCGAACGGAAGCGCGTATGGCAGCAGACGCTCATACCCGTGAGCTTGTGGACAACCTCCTCGCAACCCTCCAGCCTGGACCAGCACCAAGCCTCTCAACACACCACGACCGCTCGGCCTGAAAGACTCCACAGGTTCGCCCACAGGCGCCACCCGTCCTTATTTCGCTTAGACAAGCGACGTACCCGAGATAACCACAACCACACAGCCCCTACTGACTTCTACCTACTCCCAGGTGCACCAGTGAAGCTATCTCTATCTACCGCAGATCTCCTCGCACAGTTGCAGACGACCACGCGTGTGGCTTCTACACGAAGCGCAGTCCAAGCCCTTTCTGGGGTCATGCTCTCCGCAGTCGATGGCGCAACCCCCGAGCTACTGGCTACCGATACGGAAATCGGCCTACGCGTCCCTCTCTCTGCTGATGTAGAGCGCCCAGGAGCCGTTGTCCTTCCCGGACGACTCTTCCTCGACGTCGTCCGAACACTCCCATCCGACCGTTTGACCTTGGAGCTGCGTACCGCCGAGCAAGATGTCGAGCTCATCTGCGGCTCAGCGAACTTCCATCTACGCACGCTTCGGTCTGAGGATTTCCCATCTCTTCCGGCCCCATCGCCCGACACCCGCATTACGCTCCCAACCGCGGCGTTCGTACAGACGGTCTCGCAGGTAGCCCGGTCGGCTTCGCGTGACGAGACGCGCCCTGTACTGACCGGGATCCTGATGTCGGCGTCTGCGCAACAACTGCGCATGGTCGCCACCGACTCCTATCGCCTGTCCGTCAAGGAGTCTGCATTGGAGGCTCCGCTGCAAGGATCACTGGAGGCGAACATCCCCGCGCGTGCGTTGCAGGAGCTCGCGCGCATCGCTCAACAGGATGCGGCCGAGACGCTCGCGGTGAGCGTCGGGCAGAACCAGGTGATCTTCGAGCTGGGCGACGTCGTCTTGTCATCCCGGCTGATCGACGGCCAGTTCCCCAACTACCGGCAGTTGCTCCCCGAGTCGGTTGAGCACGAGCTGCGCATCGCCAGCGCCGAGCTGGGCGACGTCGTCCGGCGCATCAGCCTACTGGCGCAGAAGAACACGCCGCTCCGTCTGGGCTTCCGCGAGGGCGAGCTGACGATCTCGGCGCAGACCCCCGATGTCGGGGAGGCCTCGGAGACGATCCCGGTGCCCTTCAAAGGCGAGCCGTTCGAGATCGGTTTCAACCCCGAGTTCCTACGCGATGGCTTGGACAGCGTCGAATCCGACGAGCTCGTCTTGAAGCTCATCAGCCCTCTGCGTCCAGGCCTGATCGAATCCCCCGAGTCGGGGGATTTTGTATACCTAATCATGCCCATCCGCCTGAACGTGTGAGTTCATGGCCGGCGCATCGGACGATGTGCGAGTGCTGGGTTTGCAGATGCGCGACTTCCGCACTTACACGCGTGCCAAAGCAGACGTCGGGCCTGGTCTGACGGTCGTCCACGGTCCCAACGGGGCTGGTAAGTCCAACCTGCTCGAGGCGATCTACTTCGGCTGCACCGGCCGCTCGCCGCGCACGCGCAACGAGCGGGAGCTGGTGCGTTTTGGGCAGCAGGCGGCCCGCGTGAGCGTGCGTATCCGCCAAGGGACAGCAGATCACGAGCTAAGCGTCGGCTTCGAGCCGGGCGCGGCCAAGCGCATGAGCAGCGACGGCGCGCCCGCCGAGCGCCTGCTCGATGTCGAGCACCGACCGCTCCTGAGCGTGTTCATGCCCGACCGGCTGGAGCTGCTCAAGGGCGCTCCAAGCGTGCGCCGCGCTCATCTCGATCAGGTGGTCGCCGGCTTCTGGCCCGCCCGTGCCGCCGATCGCCGCGCCTACGGACAGGTGCTGGTTCAGCGGAACGCACTGCTCGCCCGCATCCGCTCCGGTGCAGTTTCTCGCGAGAGCATCTCCACCTGGGATCTGCAGTTGGCCAGGCACGCGCTTGCGCTGCGCGAGAACCGCACACGCGCGGTCGATCTCCTGGCGGAGCCCTTCGCCGCCCGCGCAAGCCAGCTTGGTCTCAGCGGCGATGCGCGCTTGGAGTACCGCCCGCGCACGCGGGCAGCGGACGAGGAGGCTCTCATCGGTGAGCTGCGCGAGCGCCTCGACGGGGACCTGCAGCGCGGGTTCTCCGGTCACGGTCCTCATCGCGACGAGTTGGCCCTGCTGCGTGACGGCCGTGAGCTGCGTGTGTACGGGTCCCAGGGAGAGCAGCGCATCGCCCTGCTGGCTCTATTGCTCGCCGAGCGCTCGACGCTCGCTCACGAGCGTGCTCGCATGCCCTTGATGCTGCTCGACGACGTCATGAGCGAGCTTGACGCCGATCGGCGGGAGCTGCTCGCCCGCGAGCTGTCCACCGGTGGTCAGAGCGTCATCGCCACCACCGATCTGGCTCACGTTCCCGGCGGCACGGCATCCACCGTCACCCGTCTGCGTGTCTCGCCGGGCGTGGTCCTCCAGGAGGCGCTCGCGGCATGAGGCTCGCTCGAGCTGAGTGCCACCGGGGTGCTGTCCGATGAGCAGGATCGCTCCCCGACGATTGGCGATGCCGATGCAGGCGCTCACGGCCGAGCTCGCGCCGGCGACGACCCTCGCGCGCGTGCAGGAGATATGGGAGCGCGTCGTCGGCTCGGCGATTGCCGCTTGCGCTCGACCAAACTCCGAGCGCGACGGCGTTCTAACGGTGATCTGTGAGTCCGCCGTGTGGGCACAGGAGCTCGATCTGATGGGCCCGCAGCTGATCGAGCTCCTGAACACGGAGCTCGGCGAGGGCACCCTTGGCCGGCTGCGCTGTCGCAGCGCCTGACGCGCCCGCTGGACAGGCGCGTCTCAACGCTGTCGTTTTCTGCGTTTTTGCAGGGATTTCTTGCGAGCAAGATGTCTGTTCCGAGGGCCGCCTGTGCTATTATGCGAGCACAGCATATTTCGCCCCGGACCACCGTCTGAGCGCCCTGGATTCCGGGGCGTTCGCGTGTCATCGAAGGATCAGATTGGCTACTGCCGACAGCGCTACCGCCCACAACACCGAGGACCCCGCCGCGGGCGTCAGCAACACCTCAGCGGGCGTAGACGCCGGGTATGACGCGCAGGACATCACCGTGCTGGAGGGCCTCGAGGCCGTCCGCAAGCGCCCGGGCATGTACATCGGCTCGACCGGTGTCATGGGCCTTCACCACCTCGTGTACGAGGTGGTCGACAACTCCGTAGACGAGGCGCTCGCGGGCTACTGCACCGAGGTCTCCGTCACGATCCATCCCGACAACTCCGTCACGGTCCTCGACAACGGACGCGGCATACCCGTGGCGATCATGGAGAAGGAGGGCAAGCCGGCCGTCGAGGTTGTGCTCACGGTCCTGCACTCCGGCGGAAAGTTCGGGGATGGCGGTGGCTACAAGGTCTCCGGCGGTCTGCACGGTGTCGGCGTGTCCGTCGTCAACGCCCTGTCCGAGCAGCTGCGCGTCGAGATCCGCCGCGACGGCCACGTCTTCTCACAGGAGTACTCGCGCGGCGCGCCGCAGTCTGAGCTCGTCAAGGGTGAGAAGCTCGGCAGGGACGAGGGCACCAGCAACAGCGTCACGTTCCTCCCCGACGCCGACATCTTCGAGACGCTCGACTTCGACTTCCACACACTCGAGGAGCGCCTGCGCGAGACCGCCTTCCTGACGCGGGGCCTGAAGATCTCGATCGTCGACGAGCGCGGCGAGGGCCACTCCGCCTCCTTTCAGTACGAGGGCGGAATCGAGGACTTCGTCACCTACTTGAACGAAAACAAGGACACCGTCCATCGCAAGGTCGTGTTCTTCGCGGGCGAGTCCGAGGAGGGCGCCGCGGAGGTGGCGATGCAGTGGAACTCCTCATACCAGGAGTCGATTCACTCCTTCGCCAACAACATCGCCACACGCGAGGGTGGCTCGCACATGTCGGGCTTTCGCTCGGCTCTCACGCGCACGCTCAATCGCTACGCGCGCGAGAAGGGACTGCTGAAGGAGAAAGAGGACAACCTCTCCGGCGAGGACGTGCGCGAGGGACTGACGGCGGTGATCTCCGTCAAGCTGCGCGACCCCCAGTTCGAGGGGCAGACCAAGACCAAGCTCGGCAACCCCGGCATGGCCGGTTTCGTCGAGTCGATCGTCAACACCGGCCTGGGGGAGTTCCTCGAGGAGAACCCCTCCGAGGCGCGCGCGGTGATCATGAAGTCCGTCCAGGCCCAGCGCGCCCGCGAGGCCGCGCGCAAGGCCCGTGACCTGACCCGCCGCAAGTCGGCCTTGGAGAACTCCACCCTGCCCGGCAAGCTGGCCGACTGCTCGGTCAAGGATCCTTCGCTCGCGGAGCTGTTCGTGGTCGAGGGTGACTCCGCCGGCGGCTCCGCCAAGCAGGGCCGGGACCGCAACACCCAGGCGGTGCTGCCCCTGCGCGGCAAGATCCTCAACGTCGAGAAGTCGCGCATCGACAAGGTGCTCCAGAACGTCGAGATCCAAGCGCTGATCACAGCGATCGGGACAGGGGTACGCGACGAGTTCAACATCGAGAACGCGCGCTACCACAAGGTCATCCTGATGACCGACGCCGACGTCGACGGCGCCCACATCCGCACGCTCGCCTTGACGCTGCTGTTCCGCGAGATGCAGGAGCTGATCGAGGCCGGCTACGTGTACATCGCCAAGCCCCCGCTGTACAAGCTCAAGCAGGGCTCGCGCGAGCGCTACATCGAGAAGGACTCCGAGCTCGAGGAGATCCTGCTCGCCGACAAATGGGATCGCATCGACGTGTTCGATCGTCACGGCACCCAGTTCAAGCTGACCGAGGCGCGCTGGCAGCGGTTCAGTCGCCTGCTCAAGCAGTACGAAGGCTGGTCGCTGGCCTTGCGCGGACACCATGGTCATGACGTCGTCCAGTTCCTAGAGGAGTCCTCTTTGCTAAGCGAGCAGGTGATGAGTCCCGAGGAGGCAGTCGCCCTGCTCGCTCGCGCCGGCGTCGACGGGGATACCCACTCCACCGAGATGGTCAGCGAGGACGGGAATGAGATCAGCGTCAAGGCGATCGAATCAAAAACCGGCTTCGCCCTGACTCATCGGATCCCTCGCTCGCTGTTCGATTCCCAGGAGTACCGCCGGCTCGCGCGCGTTCACGCCGAACTGGCCGAGCTCGCCGGTACACCCGCGTTCGACGTGCGTCTCGGCGACGCCCATGAGGAGGCGTCCTCGTTCGAGGCGCTGCGCGAAGCCGTCATGACCGTGGCCCAGCGCGGCATCAAACTGCAGCGCTTCAAGGGTCTCGGCGAGATGAACGCCGACCAGCTCGGCGAAACCACGATGTCCCCAGCCACGCGCATGCTCGCGCAGGTGACGCTCGAGGACGCCGCCGCCGCCGACCGCATCTTCTCCAAGCTGATGGGCGACCAGGTCTAGCCGCGCCGCGCCTTCATCGAAGAGAACGCGCGTACGGTGGCCAATCTAGATGTGTGAGGCGTAGGTGGCGACCCCGGAGACACTGAGCGGCGGCAACATCGAACCGCGCGCGCTCGAGGAGGAGATGCGCTCGGCATATCTCGACTACGCGATGTCGGTGATCGTCTGACGTGCGCTGCCCGACGTGCGGGACGGCCTGAAGCCGGTGCACCGCCGCGTGCTCTACGCGATGAACGAGCTGGGGCTGAGCCCGACGCGCTCCTACTCCAAGTGCGCCCTGATCGTCGGCGAGGTGATGGGCAAGTACCACCCCCACGGCGACTCCGCCATCTACGACACGCTCGTGCGCATGGCGCAGGAGTTCTCGATGCGCAACGAGCTCGTCGACGGCCAGGGCAACTTTGGCTCGGTCGATGACGACCCCGCGGCCGCGATGCGGTACACGGAGGCGCGCATGGCGCGCATCGCCACCGAGATGCTGCGCGATCTCGACATGGACACGGTCGACTTCGTACCCAACTACGACGGCTCGCGCCGCGAACCGCTGGTGCTGCCCGCACGGTTCCCGAACCTGCTAGTCAACGGGTCCTCTGGCATCGCCGTCGGCATGGCGACGAACATCCCGCCGCACAACCTGCGCGAGGTCATCGCCGCGACGATCGCCTACATCGACGATCCGACGATCGACACCGACGGTCTGCTCAAGCATGTCTCCGGCCCCGATTTCCCCACGGGCGGGATCATCCTCGGCCGCCAGGGCATCCGCGACGCTTACGAGACCGGGCGGGGTCGGGTTCGCGTGCAGGCCAGGGCGCACATCGAGCCGCTCAAGCAGGGCAAGGAGGCGATCGTCGTCACCGAGCTGCCGTTCATGGTCAAGAAGGGCGGACCGGGCAACCTGATCGAGAAGATCGCCGAGCTCGTGCGCGACAAACGCATATCCGAGATCTCCGACCTGCGCGACGAGTCCGACAAGCGCGGGATGCGCCTGGTGATCGAGCTCAAGCGCGACGTGATTCCCAAGGTTGCCCTGAACAAGCTCTACAAGCACACCCAGATGCAGACCACCTTTGGCGTGAACATGGTCGCGCTCGTGGACAACGTCCCGCGCACGCTGAACCTGCGCGATGTGATCCGCAACTACGTCGCTCACCAGCGCGAAGTGATCGTGCGTCGCACCAAGCACGAGCTCTCCGAGAAGGAGGCGCGCGCGCACATCCTCGAGGGACTGCTGATCGCCCTGGAGAACCTCGACGCGATCATCGAACTGATCCGCGCCTCGCGCGACCGTGAGGCCGCTCGCGAGCAGCTCGTTGCCCGATTCGAGTTGAGCCCGATCCAGGCGAGCGCGATCCTCGACCTGCGCCTCTCACAGCTCACGGCGCTCGAGGCCGACTCGATCGCTCAGGAGCACGCCGACGTCACCGAGCGCATCGCCGAGCTGCGCGCGATCCTCGGCGACGAGTCCCGCGTGCTGGGGGTGATCAAGGAGGAGCTGTCCGAGATCTCCGAGCGCTTCGGCGATGAACGGCGCACCGAGATCAGCCACTCCGAGGATGAGATCGACATCGAGGACCTGATCGCCGATCAGCAGATGGTCATCACGATCACCCAGTCGGGCTACATCAAGTCGCTTCCCCTTGCCACCTACCGTCAGCAGGCGCGAGGCGGGCGCGGCGTCACGGGAATGGACATGAAGGACGGCGACTTCATCGAGCACCTGTTCGTCTGCTCCTCCCACGACTACCTGCTGTTCTTCTCCAACCGGGGCAAGGTCTATCGCTCGAAGGTTTACGAGCTGCCGGAGGCCTCGCGCACCGCCAAGGGGCGCGCGCTCGTGAACATCCTGCCGCTGCGCGAAGGCGAGCGGATCCAGGCGGTGGTCTCCACGCGCGACTTCTCAGAGACGAAGTACCTCGTGTTCGCCACCCGCCGCGGGACCGTCAAGAAGACCGAGTTTCAGCAGTACAACACGCCGATCAAAGCCGACGGGATCATCGCAATCAAGATCCGCGACGACGACGAGCTGCTCGCCGTGCGCGCGGTCGATCCGAACGACGAGATCATCATGGTCTCCAAGGCCGGGCTCACCGTGCGCTTCGCCGAGTCCGACGCGCGCTCGATGGGACGCGACACGAGCGGCGTGCGCGGCATGGACGTCGGCTCCGACGGCGAGGTGATCGCGATGGACGTCGCCCGCGACGACATGGACCTGCTGGTCGTCACCGAGAACGGCTACGGCAAGCGCACCCAGATCGGCCAGTACCGCAAGACCAACCGCGGCGCCAAAGGCGTCAAGACGATCAAGCTCACCGAGCGCAAGGGCGGCCTCGCCGGCGCACTGGTCGTGCGCGAGCACCAGGAGCTCGTGTTCATCTCCGTCGGCGGGATGGTCCAGCGAACCGCCGCCGGGGGCATCTCCCAGCAGGGGCGCTCGGCCACCGGCGTGCGCGCCATGAACCTCAAGGACGAGGACCTTGTCAGCGCCGTCGCTGTGGTCGTCGACACCGAGGACGGCTCCGCCGAGGATGTCCAGGCCAGTGACGGTGTCCCGGCGACGCCCGTGGGGCTTCCCGCGGACACCGAAATCGACGAAGGATCCTCGCAGGAGGATTGACGGTCGCGCACGTCACCTCCGTTCGCTACTCTGGCCAGACCAGAGAAAGGAGGTGGTCCGTACGCTTAGTCACAGTTCTCGCGGGACCCTGGAGGTGACCGGCCGCTAGGTCGGAGGCTGGACCGCTTGGCGGAATCCAACCCGGGACACCCCGAGACGACCTCCGGACCTGGTCCCTCCGGCTCAAGCGCGCAAGCGAGTCGCCTCGGTCTTTCCAGTCACAGCCGTATCCGCGAGGGGCATCCTGTCGAGGGTGCCCCTCGCTATGTCCGCAGTGTGGGTCTGTCTCTTTCTTGCCTCTCCCGCACGGCGCCATCCTGAAGGGCGCACGGCTACGCGGGATGGGAGCGCCTCGCGGCCCCGAACCAGCCGAGCGTCTACGCAGCCTGCGGCAGATACTGCAGCCAGGCGGCCGGAATCGTCGGCGAGGCGACGTGGATGAAGATCTCCGCGCGCGGGGTGCGCGGGGCGTGGCGCGGATGCATCCCCGCTTGGCGAGGCAAGCGGTCGCCCTTACGCCGGTTGCACGGCGCGCACGAGGCGACGATGTTCTCCCAGCTGGAGCTGCCGCCCTTGGAGCGCGGGATCACGTGGTCGACGGTCAGGTTCGAGCGCGAGCCGCAGTACTGGCAGGCCCAGCCGTCGCGTGCGAACACAGCGCGTCTGGTGATCTTGCGTCGATGGGCGTCGCGCGGTACGCGCACGTAGCTGACGAGCCGGATCACCACGGGCCGCGCGAGCGTGGAGCTCTCCGAGTGAAGCTCCCAGCGTCCACGCTCGAGCAGCTCGGCCTTCTCCTTCAGCAGCAGCACCACCGCACGGCGCACCGAGCAGACATTGATCGGCTCATACGTCGCGTTCAGTACGAGCACCCGGCCACTGTCAGGTCCGCGCCGCCGGTGCTCTGGTGGCGGCACGGACCTCAGTACTACAGGTGGAACGGTGCTATCCATCTGTAGCGCCGGAGTGTAGCGAGGGCATGCTCACCCCGCTGCGATTGCCCGCCGCCTCTCCAGGGCTCGGCTTGACGGTGCTCGACCCCACGCCCGGCGACCCGTTCATCGGATAGGACCCGAGCACGCGCGCCTGCTCGCAGATTTGCTTCAGCCCCGCAACCGCGTCCGCGATCGGCGGATCGCGCACCGCGCCCTGGAGGTCGACGAAGAACATGTAGCTGCCCATCCGATCGCGCTTTGGGCGCGACTCGATCTTCGTCAAGTTGATCGAACGCCTGCCGAACTCGTCAAGACACCGCACGAGCCATCCGGGACTGTCCGCCCCAGGCCCCCAGAACACCAGCGATGTCTTCCACCCCTCGCCCTGATGGGATCGCAAGGGCGCAGCGCCAATGGCGTCCCCGGTGCCAGGCGAGGCGTCGTGGCTCGCCGGCGGCGCTGCGAAGGCATCACAACTACCGTCGCCGGCTCGCGCAAGCCACACGAACCGCGTTTCGTTGTCGTGTCTGTCCTGGACGCCTTCGCGCAGCACCGTCGCACCGTAGATTTCGGCCGCGAGCACCGTCCCCAGCGCAGCGTTGCTGCGCTGTCCACCCTCGACTACCATCCGCACCGCCTCCGCGGTCGAGCTTGCCGCTAGCACCTCCGCCTGGCTGAGCTCACCGCGCAGGAACCGCTCGCACTGACCCGGCACCTGCGGGTGGGTGAAAACCGTGTCGATCTCACCCAGCGACACCGCCTCGGCGGCGATCAGCGAGTGCCTGACGACCAGCAGGGCCTCGCCGACGATCCGCAGTCCCCCCTCCTCGCTTCCGAGCATGTCCAGGGTGACGCTGATCGAGCCGTCCAACGAGTTCTCGATGGGCACGAGAGCCCACTCCACCTCGCCGCGTGTGAGCGCGAGGATCGTCTCGTAGATCGTCCTCAGCGCCACCGGCTCGACCGCGCCGGGCGCGGCGCTGCTCAGCAGCGCCTCCTCGCTGAAGGTGCCCTCGGGCCCGAGGTAGCCGACGCGCGCGGGCCGCTGCCCCGTCGCGCGCTCAGCCTGCCGGCTGTCCGGCGACATCGGCTCGCCCTCCGGCCGGGTTCAGCGCGAGTCGCACCGCCTCCGCCTCCTCGGGCGAGAGCTCCAGCTCGCCGCGTCCATCGTGCACCTGCTTGGCGTACACGCGGGCCTGATCGCGATGGTGGATGCACGACAGCACGATCCCCGAGCCCGCGTCGTCCAGCAGCGCGATCGACATCGACTGCTGCCCGGAAAGCTCGTTGTAGGCGTCATAGCGAACCAGCGAGCGGTGGGCGATCGCTCCGTGGAGCGCCGTCTCCGCGCTGGCCAAGCGCCCATCGAGGCGCGCCGCGACGTCCTCCACGTACCCGCGGAGCGCCTCGAAGGCACCCTGCATGTCCGCGGCATGAGCAACCACGTCGCGTGCCTCGCGATCGCCCAGCACGAGCTTCTGTGAGCGCCTGAGCCTGCGAACCGACAGCGCCAGCACGCCGCAGGTGAGCAGCGCAAGCACGGCGAGCGCGGCGGCGGCGAGCGCGACGATTCCCTGGGTGTCGGTTATCGCGCCCGCCATGCTCGTGACAACTTAGCGCGCCGGGCGGGCACGCAATCCACACCGCCCGCCAACGACGATCCCGCGCCGGCGTGCTAACTGCCGAAGATCGCCAGGTAGGTGTTCTTGTTGTTTTCGGTGTCGTTCTCGCCCGGCACCGCTTCGATCTTCACTTCGACTTTCGATGCCGCGCTGAGCGGTACGCCGGTCACCGGGATGTCGACGTTGACCGTCTTGCCGGGTTCAGTTTTTTCGATCGTGTGCGAGGCCGCATACTGCTTGCCGGCGGCGGTGACGGTGACATTCACCTTGACGTTCGTCTCGGGGAATTCGCCGGAGTTTTCGACCTGTACGGTGAACGTCGGGTTGCTGCCGCCGCTGATGTGGTTGAGCGTAGGTTCGCCCGCCAGCGTGTTCGCGCCAACGCTCACCCCCTTCAGCGCGCTGCCGTGGTTGCCGGTCACCGGTGCGTTCGCCGCGGAGGCGGCCTGGCCGGTGATGCGCGACTGCACCGTGCTCGGTTCCAGCCAGCCGATGTTCGGCAGGAAGTGCGTGCTCGCGACCGTCTGTCCGCTGGCGCCGGCCCCCTTCAATGTTTCTTCGATCAGCGGCGCGACCCGTTGGGAGTAGATCACGTCCGAGGCGAGAAAGTTCTCCATGTCGCCCGCGATCGTCGTGCTCGCCTGCTTGGCCTGCCCTCCCAGCGCGGTCCGCAGCAGGTTGGCGACCTTTTCGACCCCTTCCGCGCGCAGGTCGAGCGCCAGCAGGAGATTGCGCTGCGCGGAGCTCATTTCGCCGGGCACGCTCAGCCCCTTTGCTTCAGAGGCCTGCTTCTCGGCTTCCAGGTGCAGTTGGTTGACCTGCGTCTCCACGTTCAGGGCCGGCTTGGAGCTCGCGCCCGAGAGCGCCGCGAACAGCGGCTGGGAGACCTGCTGGTCGGATGCCGTCACGATCCTCGAGACGTTGCTCGTGTAGTCCTTCAGCGCCTGCGTCTTCTGGCTTTTCAGACAGCCGTTGACGATCAGCACGATCACGATCAGCAGCACCACGCCGACTCCGGCCGCCACGCGACGGCGCACCATCACGGTGTGCTCCTCATGCGAATCGGGCTCCCCCCCGTGCCGCGGACGGCGTGGGCGAGGCCGCTGTGGCGCTCGTGGCGCGCGAGCTGCGGGGCGAGTCGCTGTCTCCTCCCCGTCGTCAAAGAACGACAAAAGCTATGTGCTCCTTTGCAGGGACTTGTTCATGCGCAGGGCATCAGTATGACTGCCCTCCGTACGGCCCGTGAACCTGCAACTTCTCGGTCAACGAGCATAATCCTTCGCTTTCGTGCAGGGAGGGCGCCTGCGGGCGGCGAACGCGCCATCCGGTGGACGACTCTTCGCAGACCCTTGTCCAGGAGCAGCGACCGCGGGGCGCGACCGCGCTGCAGACCACGCCCGGCGAGAGGCTCTCAGAGTCGCCAACGGTGGTGCGTGCAAGCTCTGGAGAGAGCGCCAACAGCAGAGTGCTCGATGCGCCGCATGCTTCAGCCGGCGCGCTCCTGCACAGTCGCTACCGCTTGATCGAGCGTCTCGGCGCCGGCGGGTTTGGAGTGGTCTGGCGCGCCCACGACGAGCAGCTGCATCGTGAGGTCGCGCTCAAGCGGATACCGCTGCCACCAGACCCGCCGACCTCCCGTTCCTCAGACGCCGAACCGCGCGCCGGAGAGCGCGCCTCACGCGAGGCGCTCGCAACCGCGCGCCTTGCGCATCCGGCGATCGTGGCGCTGTACGAGGCCTACGTGGACGACGACGCGTTCTATCTCGTCGCAGAGCTCATCGAGGGCGAAACACTCGCGCAGCTCATAGCCCAAGATGCGCTCTGCGACGAGGAACTGCTCGAGATCGGCGTGACGCTCGCCAACGCGCTCGCTCACGCCCACGCCCGGGGAGTCATCCATCGCGACGTCAAGCCCCAGAACGTGCTCGTGCCTTACGACCCGGGCGCCCATGAGACGCCGGTCAAGCTGACGGACTTCGGCGGCGCAAGTCTCACCGACGAACAGGCGCTCACGCGCACCGGAGAGACGCTCGGCACGCTCGCCTACATGGCTCCCGAGCAGAGTGAAGGCCTCCAGATCGGCGAGGCCGCGGACGTGTACTCGCTCGCTCTGGTGCTGTATGAGGGCCTCACCGGGGTCAACCCGGTACGCGGGCCGACCCCTACGGCGACCGCCCGGCGTATCGGACGCCCGCTGCCGCCGCTCGGCGCTCGCCGTCCCGACCTGCCGCGGGCCCTGACCGACTCCATCGATGCGGCGCTCGCCGTCGAGCCTGCAGATAGGGCAACGCTGCACGAGCTGCGCTCGGCCCTCGAGCTCGCCCTGACCGAGAGACCGACTCGCGGGCACGGCCTGCTGCACCGTAAAGACCGGCGTTCTGAGCACACTCCGCACGAGCCCCAGCACCCCCAGCAGGCGACACTGGCACACCCTTCCAGGACCGACGAGCAGCGCGCTATGGGGATCCGCCCGAGTGCAGCAGTGGTCCCGATCGAACGCGACTTCCTACCGGACCGCGGCTCGACGCCCGACGCCCCAGCTCACCAGCAGCATCGCTCACGCGGCTTTCCACTGCCACGCGCGGTGTGGGCCGGGTGCGTGCTCGCGCTCGCAGCCTGGCAGGTGGCAGCGGGGCGACCCGGGGTCTCCCTGCTGGTGCTGGCAGCGACTGCGCCTCTACTGCTGTTGGGACCGCGGCCCGGTCTCGGCTGGCTGACCGCGGCCCTCGCCCCTGCGCTTGGACTCCTGGGCTTGGCAGGCGCCTATCCCGCGGTGGCGGGACAGGCCGAGCGATGGTCGCGTCGCGCGTTCTACGGCGCCCTGGGCTACTGGTGGCTGGCGCTCGCCGAGCCGCTGCTGGCGAGGAGCGGGCAGGGGTCCCGCCTGTGGCTGGGAGCACCCATCTCGGCGCCGTCGCGCCCGGTGTGGGAGGGCTCGCTCGACAGCGCCGCTGCCCACGTCCTCGTCCCCACGCTCACGATTGGACTCGTGTGTGGAGCGGCGCTGTGGGCTGCTGCCGCCGTCGTGCTACCGCTCGTGGTGCGCGGTTCGAGCGCGCTCCGGGACACGATCGCGGCGCTCGTTTGGTCGACTGCGCTGCTGGCCGCTACGCCCTACTGCGACGCCGGGCTGTCCGCCCGCGGTGCGCTTGCGCAGCCACGCGGTGCGGTTCTCGGGGCGATCGCCGGCGCGGCCGTCGCGATCGCCGGGCGCGCCCTGCGCGGCCCGGTCTCCGTTCGTCATCCTTAGGGTCCTAGCCGAGGACCCTTAGAGTGCCAATACCCGAGGTCGACAGCGGCCTGCGGCGCTTGTCCCATGAACCCTCTGAGAGCACTCGAGACCAGGATCGCCAATCTCGTCGAAGGCGCGTTCGGACGCGTGTTTCGCTCAGAGGTGCGCCCGATCGAACTGGCGCACAAGCTGGCGCGGGAGATGGACGAGCACAGAACCGCGTCGGTCTCGCGCACCTACGCGCCGAACGAGTACTCGGTGTGGCTCTCGCCTCAGGATCGCGCGCGCTACGAGGGCGTCGAACACGAGGTCATCGACGAGCTGTGCGCCTACCTGCTCGAGCACGCGCGTCGCGAGGACCTGATCCTCGCCTCGCAGCCGCTGATCTCCTTCCACACCGACGAGGACCTCTCACTCGGCGAATTCGGAATCCAGGCGCGGCTTGTCCGGGCTGACGGTCACAGTGAGGAGGACTCCTCCGTGGAGCTGGCCAGCGACGTGCAGCCGGTGGAGCCTCCCGACGAACATGGGCAGACGATGATCTACAGCAGCTCGGCGCGCATGCGCGGCCCCGTCGAGGAGGCGCGCGCGAGACGGCCCGCCAGGGCGCTACTGTCAGTCGGCGCCAGGCGCCTGCCGGTACCGCCCGGGGGTGGTGTCGTCGGTCGCAGTCGTGATTGCGACATCGTGCTCGAGGACACGGGCGTCTCGCGCAGGCACGCCGAGTTCCGTCCCGCGGAGGACGGCTGGATCGTCGCCGATCTCGGATCGACCAACGGCGTACGCGTCAACGGTCGCGACATCCGCGGACCACACCCCGTGCACGCCGGCGACCGTATTGAGCTGGGCTCCACGGAGATCGTGTTCGACATCTCATGACGACGCTCGCCCCAGTCTCCGTGGCGCTCAAGTTCGGCTTTCTCGCGGTCCTCTACCTGTTCCTGCTGTGGGTGGCGCGCAGCGCGCTGCGCGACCTGCGCGGAGCATCCTCGCCCGGGCTCCCGTCCCCCGCCGGCGCTCCCGCTGCACCCGATGCGACCGGTCTGCATTCCGCATCCGCAGTCGCAGTCGCGGACCTATCGCGACGATCGCCGCGGCTGGTGGTGGAGCGCGCGAGCGGCCACGAACCGGGCATGATCTACGACCTCGACGAGGATGTCGTGTTGGGCCGCGGCGATCAGGCCGAGATACGCCTGGAGGATCCCTTCGCATCCTCCCGCCACGCCCGTGTCTACCGGCAGGGCAACATCCTGGTGATCGAGGATCTGCGATCCACAAACGGCACCTACCTCAATGAGGAGCTGCTCGAGACACCCCGACCGCTGCATCCCGGCGATCGCGTCAGGATCGGCGACTCGGAGTTCACCTTCGAGGTCGACTGAGCCCGTGCAAGCCCCCATTGAGATCCTTCGCAGGACGCGCGCATTGAACCTTGCCCACGAGGATGCGCCGTGCGCCGAGGTGCAGGCAACCATGAGCACGGCGAGCTGATGCTGCGCGTAGCCGAGCAGTACGCCGCCACCGACACCGGGCGCCAGCGGCGCGCGAACGAGGACTCGCTGCTGGCCCGTTCGCCGCTATTCGTGGTCGCCGACGGGATGGGCGGCGCGCAGGCGGGGGAGGTCGCATCGAGGCTGGCCGTGGACGTCTTCGAAGAGGGCCTGGGCGACACCGCCGCGCCCGAGAGCGGCCTCGCACAGCGGGCCGGCGAGGCGAACTCCCGCATCCACGAGCTCTCGCATTCGAACGCCGAGCACGCGGGGATGGGCACGACGCTGACCGCGGTGTACGTCGCGCCCGAGGAGGTCGCGATCGCCCACGTGGGCGACAGTCGCGCCTACCGCCTGCGCGCGGGGGAGCTCGAGCGCCTGACTGACGATCATTCGCTCGTCGACGAGCTGATGCGCCAGGGCAAGATCACGCCCGAGGAAGCCGTGGATCACCCCCAGCGCTCTGTGATCACGCGCGCCCTCGGACCTGAGCCCTCGGTCGAGGTCGACACACGCTCCTACAGCGCCCGCTCGGGGGACGTCTACCTGCTGTGCAGCGACGGCTTGACGACGATGCTCTCCGAGGAGCGCCTCGCCGAGATCATGCGCGCACACCCGTGTCTGCAAGATCTCGGGGAGGCGCTGATCGCAGCGGCCAACGAGGCCGGCGGGCGCGACAACATCACGGTCGTCCTCTTCCGGCTTGAGGATCCCTCCGCGCCGGCGTCCCGGCTCGCGCCTGAGACGAGCGAGCAGGCGCCGCCGGTGCGAGCACGCCAACCGCGTATGCCCGCACCGGCGTCGGTGCAGGCGGTCAAGCGCAGGCGTCTGCGGCGCATGGCGCCCGTGGCGATCGTGCTGGTGGTGCTTGGCCTACTCGCCAGCGGCGCCTACCTGGCCGCGCAGTCGGTCTACTTCATCGGCACGAACTCCCGCGGCCTGGTCACGCTCTACAACGGCTTTCCCTATCAGCTCCCGGGCGGAATCAAGCTGTACAGCAGCAACTACGTCTCCGGCGTGAGCGCCTCGACGCTTTCGCCGCTGCGTCGGCACTCGCTGCTCGACCATTCGCTGTACTCGGAATCCAAGGCCACCGCTCTGATCCGCAGCCTGGAACTGGGGCAGCTCAGTGAATAAGCCGATCGTCCGCCTCTATGGGCTCGTGGTGGTGCTGTTCGCGCTGCTCATCGCCTTCACCTCGCGCTGGACGATCTTCGAAGCTGGAGCGCTGCGCGAGAACGCGCTGAACCGGCGGTCGCTGCTGCAGCAGGAACGCATCCGGCGCGGGCAGATCCTGGCCTCCGACGGGACCGTGCTGGCGCGCAGCGTGCGCGGGCGCGAAGGCACCTATCACCGAACCTATCCGACCGGCTCGCTGTTCGCCCAGGCGGTCGGCTACTCGTTCACCGATCTCGGCCAATCGGGCATCGAGCGCTACCGCAACACGGCGCTCGATGGTGAAACCAGCGCCACGAACCTGCAGGCGATCCTCGACCAACTGCAGGGTAAGCGCCGGCAGGGAGACGAAGTGATCACGACGCTCGACCCGGCCGCCCAGCGCACGGCGATCTCCGCTCTGGGCGAACATCGCGGCGCAGTCGTGGCGCTCGATCCGCGCACCGGCGCCGTCGAGGTGATGGCATCGACGCCGAGCTATGACCCCAACCAGCTGAGCTCGCCGAGCGCCTACGAACGTCTCACCCGGGACTCCTTCGGGACTCCTCTTGTCAACCGCGCGACGCAGTTCGGCTACGCGCCGGGATCGACGTTCAAGGTCGTGACGGCCACCGCCGCGATCGACACCGGCCGGTACACCCCCGAATCGCTCCTCAGCGGTAAGGACGGAATCCTCGTCTCGGGCGTGCCGCTCTCCAACGACGAACACGAGTCCTTCGGTCAGCTGACGCTCACCGAAGCGCTCGTCAAATCGGTCAACACCGTCTATGCCCAGGTCGCCGAACACCTCGGCAAGCAGACGCTCGCCCGCTACATGAACCGCTTCGGGTTCGACCGCAAGCCCCAGCTCGACTACCCCAGCGATCAGATGTCGGTGAGCGGCGAGTACCTCGGCCAGCGCCTGCTCGCGCCCACGAGCCGCTACGTCGACGTCGGACGGCTGGGTATCGGCCAGGACAAACTCCAGGTCGTGCCGTTGCAGATGGCAGAGGTCGCGGCGGCCGTCGCCAACCGCGGACGGCTGATGGTTCCCCATCTGGCCGCGCGCATCGTCGACCCCGAAGGCAGCACCGTCTCGCAAGTCTCCCCCCGCGTCCAGTCGGTCGTCATGAAACCTTCGACCGCGACCTCGCTCACGAGCATGATGGAAGCGGTCGTCACCGAAGGCACCGGCACCGCCGCGCAGATACCCGGCGTGCGGGTCGCGGGCAAGACCGGGACCGCCGAGACGCAGATCGGTGCGGCGGTCAACAACGTCTGGTTCATCGCCTTCGCCCCGGCCCAGGATCCCCGCGTGGCGATCGCAGTGACGTTGCAGGACGTCCCCGGTCAGGGCGCCGAGTTCGCGGCGCCGGTCGCGCGCCAGGTCATGGAAACGGTGCTGCATGGTTGATGAGCCCCGCGTAGAAGCTCAGTCCCGCATGGGAGCGCCGAGCGATGGTTGAGCCGGACACGATCGTCGACGGCCGTTACCGCGTGATCTCGCGCCTCGGGTCCGGAGGGATGGCTGACGTGTACCTCGCCGAAGATCAGCTGCTCGGGCGCAGCCTCGCGGTCAAGGTCCTGCACCATCACTTCGCCGAGGACCAGGAGTTCGTCGAGCGTTTTCGACGCGAGGCTTCGAGCGCCGCCGGGCTCTCGCACCCGAACATCGTCGCGATCTTCGACCGCGGCGAGTGGGACGGGACCTACTACATCGCGATGGAGTACGTACCCGGCCGCTCGCTGAAGGAGCTCGTGCGCGAACAGGGCCCGCTCGACCCGGTGGTCGCGATCGACATCGTCACGCAGATCCTGCAGGCCGCGCGCTTCGCACACGCGCGCGGGGTGATCCACCGCGACCTGAAGCCGCACAACGTGATCCTCGACGAGGAGGGCCGCGCGCGCGTGACCGACTTCGGGATCGCACAGGCCGGCGCCTCGGAGATGACGATGACCGGCTCGATCATGGGCACGGCTCAGTACCTATCTCCCGAGCAGGCCCAGGGCCACGCCGTCAGCGCGACCTCGGATCTGTACGCGGTCGGGGTGATCCTCTACGAGCTGCTCACCGGAGCCGTCCCCTTCGATGGGGACACGGCGGTCGCGATCGCCTTCAAGCAGGTCTCGGCGCCACCGCCCGCCCCGAGCGCCGCCAATCCCGCGGTGCCGGCGGTGCTTGATGAGATCGTGCTGCGCGCGCTTGCCAAGGACCCGGCGGCGCGCTACGCGAGCGCCGAGCAGTTCATCGCCGCGCTGAGCGCCGCGCGCGAGCGACTGCCGGCGGGCGCCGCGACCGCCATCTTCGCCACGCCGCCGCCCGCGGCAGACGGTACCGCCACGCGCGTCGTGCCCACCGGCGCGGCACTGTCCACCGGTGTGCCCCCGGCCGCGCTGCTGTTGCCCCCCGACCCCGGCGAGCTGCTCGAGGATGAGGACGAGCGGGCCGCCAGGAGGAGGCGCAACCTGCTGCTGGCGCTCGCGGGTGTGGCGGCAGCGGCGATCATCGCGCTCGTGTTGGTGCTGGCGCTGACGCGCCCGTCTTCAGGTGCAGATGTGACCGTGCCGAACGTGGCGGGACAGAGCGAAGCGGTCGCCGCCGCCGCGCTGCGTCATGCCGGCCTGGTTCCGGTTCCGGCGCTGACCGCGAGCTCCACCGTCGCCGACGGTGTCGTCATCAGCGAGACGCCCCCGGCCGGCAGCGTCGTCGGCAAAGGCGCGCGCGTGACGATCGCGGTCTCGACCGGACCGGGCAGTTCGCCGCTGCCCGACGTCGCCGGACTCACCGCGTCACAGGCCACCGCCAAGCTCAAGGAAGCCGGGTTCAAACCGAGCACCGAAAAGCAGTCCAGCGCGACAGTGGCCAGCGGACGTGTGATCTCGACCAACCCCTCTGCGGGCACCGAGGCACAGGCGGGCAGCGCCGTCACGATCCTCGTCTCGAGCGGTCCCGCACAGACCACCGTCCCCGATCTGGTCGGCCAATCGCGTGCAGCCGCCGAAGCGACACTGACGAACGCGAAACTCACGGGCGGAACGGTCACGCAGCAGACCTCGACCGAACAGGCGCCCGGGACCGTGCTCGAACAGTCCCCTGCGGCCGGCGCCTCGCTCCCGGCGGGCGGCACTGTGAACTTTGTGGTGGCGCAGGCTCCCACCGAAACTCCCGTCCCGAACGTTCTCGGCAAGAACGAGGCGCAGGCCTCCGCCGAACTCGGACGCGCCGGGTTCACGCCCCAGGCGGTGACCCAGACGACGACCGAAGCCGGGCAGGTGGGCATCGTTTTGAGGCAGAGCCCGGCTGCTCCCAAGAAGGCGCGCAAGGGCGCCACGGTGACGATCGCCGTCGGCACGCTCGGTCCGCAGACCACGCCCACGACCACCACCCCGAGCACCCCCGCCACCCCGACGCCACCGGCCGCTAGCGGGTGATTCGATGAGCGATCCCTCCCCTTCCCCCTCTTCCCCCGCCACGACCACGGACAGGGGGGCCTCCGGCGATCCGGCGGACACACTGACAGTGGCGGTGCTCAGCGGTGGGCGCTCCTCCGAGCACGACGTCTCCCTGGCCTCCGGGACCGCGATCCGTGAGGGATTGCTTGCGGCCGGACATGAGGTCGTCTCGATCGAGATCGCCCGCGACGGCACCTGGCGTCGTGACGGGGAGACAGTGAGCGCGCATCCCGGCGAGGGGCTGCTCGGAGTCGATGTCGTGTTCCCGGCGCTGCACGGTCCGTTCGGCGAGGACGGGACCGTCCAGGGGATGCTCGAGACACTCGACGTCGCCTACGTCGGCGCAGGGGTCGCCGCGTCGGCGGCCTGCATGGACAAGGTGCTGTTCAAGCGCCTGCTTTCCGGGGGCTCTCATGTCGTTCCCCAAGTCGACTACGTCGGCGTGCGCGAGGCGCGCTGGCGGGCCGAACCTGTGCGGGTGCTGGAGAAGGTCGCCGAGCTGGGATTGCCGGTGTTCGTCAAGCCCGCCCACCTCGGCTCCTCCGTCGGGATCGTCCGGGTCGCTGACTCCGCGCTCCTAACCGACGCGCTTGAACAGGCCTATGCCCACGACGAGCTGGTCATCATCGAGGCGATGGCGCCGGGCGTCGAGGTCGAGTGCGGTGTCCTCGGGCTGCGCGGCGCCGAGCGCGAAGCCGCGGGTGGCCTGCCCGCGCTGGCCTCAGAGCCCGGCGAGATCGTATTTCCGGGCGAGTTCTACGACTACGAGGCCAAGTACACCCCCGGTGGGATGGAGCTGGTAGTCCCCGCCCGTATTTCGGCGACGGCACGGGCGCGTGTGCAGGAGCTCGCCATCGAGACGTTCGCCGAAGTCGGGTGTGAGGGGTTGGCGCGCGTGGACTTCTTCGTGGACGGCGAGTCGGTGCTCGTCAACGAGCTCAACACCATGCCCGGCTTCACCCCCACGAGCGTCTACGCGAAGTTGATGGAGGCCTCGGGGATCCCTTACGCCGAGCTGCTCAACCGGCTCTGCCGGTTGGCGATCGAGCGCCATTCGCAGCGAGAAGCACGTGCGCACTGAAGATCTGTCCCGATTGGAGTGCGCGGGACCGACGGGATAGGTCCCAAGCTCGCCCTCGCGGCGGGTGCGAGTCGCACCCGACATCTAGTCGCACCCGACATCGTCACGTAAACAGCGTCGCCTCAGCGATTTCAGCCACTTCGCTGGAAGGCGGGAGCTTGGTGATCCAAATCAGGTAGTAGCGGTAGCGGGCGTTGGCCGGATCGCTCAACGGGATCGTGGTGTGCGCCGCGGTCGTGCGTGCAGCGGCGACCTGGCTCCATCCGCGCTGGGTCAGCGGCGTCGTGTCTCCATAGGGCAGCTGCTGAAAATTGTTGGCGGCGTAGATGGCCGCGGTGAAGCCTGGCGTGGGTGTCTGCAGCTCGATCGCGGTCGCCCGCACCCCCGGAGCGGCATCCACATAAATGCCGATGCCGGGCTTCCCGGCGAGGGTCCCTTCGACGTAGTGCTCTGTGCTCCAGGTCGTGTTGGGGTCGCCGTCGATGATGTTCGAGACCTGCGTGGGGTGTTCGGGGCCGGTGCCGAAGGGGTTGTAGTCGTGGGCGGCTGTCTGACTGAGCTGGACCGGCTGCTGACCGTGCTTGGAGGAGACGTTGGGCTCGACCCCGCTGTGGGTGTGACCGGCGACGAGGACCAGTACGAGCGCGATCGCCGCGGCGAGCAGCGCCAGCGATGCCGCCCACCGCCAGGGATGGCGCATCCGCCAGGGCAATCTTCGGCGCGAGCGTCGCGGCAGGGTACGCAGCACGCTCGTGACCTCGCCTGTCGCCTGTCCGGAGCGGGACGTCTCGAGCGCCAGCGCTTCCTCGAGGTCGGTGACCATGCTGGCCGCGTCGGGATAGCGCTCGGCGAGATCGGTTGCGGTCGCTCGTTCGACCACCGCGGCGGTCGCGGCGGAGACTTCCGGGCGCGAGGACTGCACGTCGGGAACCTGCTCACGGACGTGGCGCATCGCCACGGCCACCGGCGTCTCGCCACTGAAGGGGACGCTCCCGGTCAGCATCTCGTACAGCACGACCCCCAGCGAGTACAGGTCGGACTGCCCCGTGACGGGTTGGCCGAGGGCCTGCTCGGGTGAGACGTAGTCGGTCGTGCCGAGCACCCGCCCGTCCATCGTCAGGCCCTCCTCCGTGAGCGTTCGCGCGATCCCGAAGTCGGTGATCTTGGCCGAACCCTCGCTTGAGATCAGCACGTTCTGGGGCTTCACATCGCGGTGCACGATCAAACGCTCGTGCGCTGCCCCCAGGGCGCGCGCGATCTCGATCGCATAGGCGACCGCCTGGGTTATCTGCAGCGGCCCCTCGCGGCGGATGAGCGCCTTCAGCGTCTCGCCGCCGACGTACTCGAGCACGATGTAGGGCGTGCCGACCTCCGACTCCGGGTTGGGCCCGCCGGTGCTCTCGTCATGCTCGGAGGGCTCCTCGCCGGCGTCGATGACCGTCACGATGTGCGGGTGGTTGAGCTGTGCGACCGCGCGCGCCTCGCGACGAAAACGCTCCAGCTGATCGGAGTCGGTCGCGATCTCGCGGTGCATCAGCTTGATCGCGACCGGACGTTCGAGCACGGTGTCGAACGCGCGGTAGACGGTCGACATCCCTCCGCGCCCGATCTCGGCGTCGAGGCGATAGCGCCCCGCGAGCAGCGTGCCGAGCGGGGATCGTGTCACGAGGCTTGCACCGCCGGTCTCATTTGCACATATTCTGCTTCCTGCGCAGGCGTAGCAGGGCGATGGCCGCGATCGTGCAGCGGTAGACCGCGTAGGGCAGCAGCGATCGGGCGCTCACGCGCGGGCGGCGCAGCAACCTTGCGCTCAGCGCTGTGGAGAGGAAGGCGGTTCCGGCGCCCACCGCGAGCGCCGCCGCGGCTGCATCCGCGGCGCCTCCCTGCCGTAGCCGCCAAGCCCGCCGCAGCCGCCAAATCTTCAACAGGCTCGCGCCGAAGATCACCGGCAAGCCCGCGTGCCAGGAGAGCGTCTGCGCGTCCTCGCGCGCGAAGCCGCGGGCACGGGCGGCCGTGAGCGTCGCTCCGTTGCGCGAGATGCCGGGGATCAGCGCCGCGGCCTGTGCGAGCCCGAGCGCGAGCCCGTCCCGCGGCCCGGCATCGCGCTCGGCTCGCTCCCCATTCCCCGCTCGCGTATCGGCCACCGCCATGGCCACGGCGCCCGCGAGCAGTCCCGCGACGATCGAGCGCGGTCCTCCGAGGCGGCGCTCGATGGTGCGCTCCAGCGTGTAGCCCGCGAGCGCCGGCGGCGCCAGTGAGAGTGCGACCACGGCGATCCGGCGGGGGCCGAGCCCGCGCGCGGAGCCGATCAGCTCGGCGCGCATGTCGAGCGCCAGCGCCGCCGCGGCTCCGGCGTGCAGGGCGACCTCGAAGGACTTGCGCAGCTCGGGGTCGAGCTCGGGATAGGACCAGCCCGCGAGCCACGGCACCAAGGTCGTGTGCGCCGAGGAGGAGACCGGCAGCAGCTCGGTCGGTCCCTGCAAGCCGCCCAGCGCGGCCGCTTGGCCCAGCGATATCCCCCCCCCTGCCCGCCCGGCGCCGGCACGAGCGATGGCCCGACGCCGTCCCTCCCTTGGGCAAGAAGGGCGCCGCCGCAGAAGCGGCATCGTCCGCTCAGCCCGCGTCGGCGACGGGCGCATCGGTGCCCCCGTCCGCGGGACCACGCCGCCGCCGGCGCACGATCGCGTAGACGATCCCGATCACGACGATCACGACGATCGCGTAGTCGACGTACTCGAAGCCCTTGCGCACGCTCGTCCAGTCGCTGCCGAGCGCGTGTCCGGCGAACGCGAGCGCGACCACCCACGGGATCGTGCCGATCAGCGACAGCAGCGTGAAGCGCCCGAACGGCATCTTCGCGATGCCCGCCGGCAGCGACACGAACGCCCTGACCAGCGGGATCACCCGTCCGAACAGCACCGCCGGCTCGCCGTAGCGCTGAAACCAGCGGTCCGCGCGTTCGATCTGCGCGGGTCCCATGTGCACCTTGTCGCCGTGGCGTTCGAACAGCTCCAGTCGCCCGCCGCGCCCGATTCCGTAGGTGATCCAGGAGCCGACCATCGTCCCGAGCAGGCCCGCGAGGATCACGCCGGTCATCGTCATGTGGTGCTGGGAGGCGCTCTGGGTGGGATCGGCGACGGCGAAGCCGGCGAACAGCATCACGACCTCGGAGGGGATCGGAATGCAGGCGCTCGAGAGCGCCATCAGCGCGAAGACGCCGGGCAGGCCGGCTTCGCGCACGAAGCTCGACGTTTCGTTGACCAGCGTTTCGGAGATCGAGGCAAGTACCAGCATCCGCCGGCCCAACGATACCTGCGAGGCGGATGGTGTGGCTCGGCAGGTTCCGTTCGCAATCCGGACCGGGCAGGCTCGCGTCGTCGCATGGATCGACAAGTGAACGGGCGCGCCTACCGCGCGCGGCCGACGCGGCGCCGACCGTTACCGTCCCTGACATGCGCGTCTGGGTAGATCTGACGAACAGCCCCCACGTGCTCGTGATGCGTCCGGTGATCGAGCGCCTGCGGGCCGACGGCCATGACGTGCGCGTGACCGCGCGCGACTTCGCACAGACGATCGAGCTGTGCGAACGCCTGCGCATCGAACACACGCCGATCGGGCGCCATCGCGGGGAGCGGCTGACGGCCAAGTTCGGAGGTCTTGCATCGCGCTCGACCGCGCTCGTGCGCTGGGCCCTTGCGGATGGGCGAGCGGCCGGCGGCAAGCGTTTCGACATCGCGCTCGGGCACGGATCCAACGACGTCAGCGTCGCCGCCGCGACGCTGCGGATCCCCTCCTCGACGATGTTCGACTACGAGTGGGCGTCCGTTCAGCACCACGTCAACTGCCGTCTCGCGCGAGCGGTCGTCGTCCCCGACGCGATCCCGCCGGAGCGCCTCGAACCGTACGGGGCGCGGGGCAAGATCCGCCCCTATGCGGGCCTGAAGGAGGAGTACTACCTCGCCGACTTCACCCCCGACCCAGCGATCCTCGCCGAGCTGGCACTCGAGCCGGCGCGCTCGATCGTCGTGATCCGCACCCCGCCGGAGGTCTCGCTGTATCACCGCTTCGCCAACGACCTGTTCGCGGACGTGCTCGCCCGTGCCCGCGATGCGGCCGCCAGCGATGGGGTGCAGGTCGTCGTGCTCCCCCGCACGGCCCCCCAGCGCGCCGAGCTGAGCAGGATCCCGGGTTTCGTCGTACCGCCCCACGCGATCGACGCTCAGTCGCTGATCGCCCACGCGGACCTCGTGATCTCCGCGGGCGGCACGATGAATCGCGAGGCGGTCGCGCTCGGCACCCCTGTCTATACGACGTTCGAGGGGCGTATGGGCGCTGTGGATGAACGCCTGATCGCCGAAGGCCGCCTGCGCAAGCTTGGCGATCCCGGCGAGCTCGACCTTGCCAAGCGCCCCGTCGGCACCGGCGTCGGCGACGGTGCCGGCTCTGCGAGGCGCACGCGACGGGACCCGGCGCTGCTCGTCGAGCTGCTTCTCTCGCCGCTCTCGGCGGCTTAGCGGGGTCGCAGCTTCGCCTCCAGGGAGCGTTGGCGGTCCTGGCCGGCGATGAAGCCCGGCATTCACAACCGACCCCCATCCCCGTCCGCCCGTACAATCCGGACAATGCGCCGAAGGCTCGCATCGGCCGCCATTCCCCTGCACCGCCGCTCGATCCCCCAGCTCGTCGTGGACGGAGCGTTGGTCGCGCTCGCCTACTACCTCGCTTTTCAGCTGCGCTTCGACAACGGCCCGTCCGGCCACTACGCCGAGCTGCGCTCGCGCACGATCTGGTGGGTGCTCGCGGGCAGCCTCATAGTGCTGGTGTTCTCGCGCGTGTACCAGCGGCGCTGGCGCTACTCCGGCCAGCGCGACTTCGAGGCGGTCGCGCGTGCGGTGCTCGTGATCGTGCTGCTCACGGTTGTCGGCGTCGAGGCGCTGCGGCCGGTGCAGCGCTACACCGTGCATGGCGACAAGGCCATCGCGACCGCGACGGTCGGACTGCCCAACGGCGTGATCGTGCTGTTCGGGCTGCTGTGCCTGCTGTTCCTGATCGGCGTGCGCGTGCTGGCGCGGATGATCTACGAGCGCCGCCCGCTCGCGGCGCTGCGCGGCGTGCGCGAGGGCCAGCGGGGCGTGCTGATCGTCGGCGCCGGAGACGGCGGCAGGCTGGTGCTGCGCGAGATCGCGCGCAACCGCGAGCTGGGTCTCGCTCCGGTCGGCTTCCTCGACGACGACCCGAGCAAGCGCGGCCTGCGCATCGACGGCATCCGCGTGCGCGGAGATACGTGCGGCGATCTCCCGCGCATCCTCGACGAGTCGCAGGTCGACGAAGTCCTGATCGCGATCCCCTCCGCGCCCGGGTCCACGCGCGCGCGCGTGGTGCGCGAGTGCCGCGCGCGCGGGATCTCGGTGCGCACGCTGCCGACCGTGTTCGAGCTGCTCCAGGATCACGGCACGATCGCGCGGCAGATGCGCGAGGTGCGCGTCGAGGACGTGCTCGGCCGCGAGCCCGTGCTGATGGAGCTCGACCGCGTCGGCGCCTACCTCGCCGAGGAGACCGTGCTCGTGACCGGCGCGGGCGGCTCGATCGGCGCGGAGCTCTGCCGCCAGATCGCGCGTGTCGGCCCGCGCAAGATCGTGCTGCTCGACCACGCCGAGGACAACCTCTTCCAGATCGAGCGCGAGCTGCTGGAGGAGCGCCACATCCAGCCCTCGACGCTCGTGGCGGTGCTCGCCGACTGCAAGGAAGAGGAGCGCATGCGCGAGGTCTTCTCCGAGCACCGCCCTTCGGTGGTGTTCCACGCCGCCGCCTACAAGCACGTGGGTCTGATGGAGGCCAACCCGGTGGAGGCGGTGCGCAACAACGCGATCGCCACGCGCGTCGTCGCGCACGTCGCCGGTCAGCTCGCCGCGCGACGTTTCGTGCTCGTCTCCACCGACAAGGCGGTCGCGCCGGCGACCGTGATGGGCGCCTCGAAGGCGCTCGCCGAGTTCGCCCTCGACGCCGCCGCCGCGCGCTTCCCCGAGACCCACTTCAACGCGGTGCGCTTCGGCAACGTGCTCGGCTCCTCCGGCAGCGTCGTGCCGATCTTCGAGCGTCAGATCGCGCGCGGTGGACCGGTCACGGTCACCGACGAGCGGATGACCCGCTATTTCATGACGATCCCCGAGGCTGTCCAGCTGATCATTCGCTCTGGCTCGCTCGTTTGTGCCGAGGGCGCGGGCGCGGAAGGCGCGGGCGCCGAGGTGTTCGTGCTCGACATGGGCGAGCCCGTGCGCATCGTCGAGCTCGCCCGCGCGATGATCGACCTGTCGGGCCTCGATCCCGAGCACGACATCGAGATCGAGATCGTCGGACGCCGCGCCGGGGAGAAGCTGAGCGAGGAGCTGTTCAACGACTACGAGCGCGCCCTGCCGACGTCCGCGGAGAAGATCTCACTGGCCGATCGCCCGCCGCTGGGGGCGGAGGTCGTGGAGTCGATGTTCGCCGAGATCGGCCTGCTCGTGCTCGAGGGCGATGCCGCGGGCCTTGCCGCGAAGGTGTCGGCGCTCTCGCCCGCCCGCGCCCCCGTGGAGGGAGAAGCCGACGGCGGCGATGATTCCCCGACAGACGTCAGCGCGCTCGATCAGCCCCCCGCCCGGCGCGGGACGCCTGAGCCGCTCGTACACTCCCAGGATTCATGACCGCCGTCTTGCCACTGGCGCTATCGCTGTCGAGCTCCTTCACGAAGATCGGCGCGATCGCGGCATTTGCCGCGCTCGTGGGCATCGCGGTCCTCTCGCTGCTCGTCTTCACGCAGGCGCGCGAGCTCAAGCGCCTGCGCGAGTGGGCCGGGCGCGCCCCGGAGCGCTCCGCTGAACAGGAGCAGCGCGTGAGCGCCGAGGCGGCCGCGCGGCTCGGGCGGCCCGCCCAAGCCGGTGCCCCACCCGTGCGGCAGGTTCCGCGCACGACCCCGCTGAACGCTCGCCCCGCGACCGCCACAGGGCAGCCTGCGCCCCCGCCCGCCACACCCTCGCCCGCGCAGGTCGCCGCGGCTGCTGCTGCCGCCGCTACGGCTGTGGCCGACGCGCCCGGTGCTCCGTCCGCGGGCACGAGCGCCCAGCCCGCGGGAACGCCTGCGCCCGCGGGAACACCCGTGCCCCCTGGACCGTCCGCGCCCGCTGGACCGTCCGTGCCCGCTGGTGGGGCCGGCGTCCCCCCGGGCGCGCCCACCGCGCAACCGAGCGCGGCTCCGCTGACGGCCGGCGCGCCGGGCGCATCGGCCACCGCCGCGGGAGCGGCATCGGGCACACAGGGGCCCGCCTCCCCCGCTGCTCCTGGAGGAGCCCCCTCGTCCGGGCAGGCTCCCGCGAGCGCGCCGCCCGCGAGCACCCTCGCCGCCGGGGCGTCGACGGCCGCGTCTGCGCCGACCTCCGCAGCCCCACCGACCTCCACAGTCCCGTCGGCCGCCCAGGCTTCGCCACCTGCCACGTCCCCGCCGAGCCCCGGTTTCCCCTCCGGCGCACCATCGACCTCGACCCCCGGCGCTCCGGCCCCGGCGACCGTCGCGGGAGCCGCGGCAGCCGCTCCCAGGGCACCCATGCCGCCTCCGCCGCCCGCCACGACCACGCCTGGCGCTGCGCCCGCAGCCGCCGGCACAAGGCCCGCCTCTGCCGGTGTGACCGCAGCGGGGGCCGCTACGGCGGGAGCGCGCGCCGGCGCGACTCGGCCCACGTCCCCGCCCGCCCCCGCAGCCGCACCTTCGAGCGCTCGCCCGCCCGCGCCCGTCGCCGCCGCGGGAACGGGAACGCCTCGGCGCGGCGGTGCGAGCGCGGCGATGAGCGCCGACGCTAGCGCCGCCGCGAGGAGCGCGTCGGGCGCCCCCGCGAGAGGATCGCGCGGCGCCGAGCGGGGCTCCGCGGCCCAGGCGCCGCCAAGGCGCGGTGGTGGTAGCGGTGGTGGCGGCGGTCAACCGCCGTCGAAGCGAGCTGGCGTGACGACCTACTCCAGCAGCCGGCGCTCGCCCGCGCGGATGGCCGTGCTGATCGGGGGTGGCGTCCTCGTCGCGATCGTCGCGATCGTGCTTGTGGTCAACTCGCTCGGCTCCTCCTCCGGCACTACGGGCTTGAGCACTTCCACGACGACGGCCACGCACACGCAGGCGCAACACACCGCTTCGAACACCACGACCACCACGGGGAGCTCTCACCCGAGCGAAACCTCGGCGCCGATCGTCAACCCCGCCGAAGCGCAGGTGGCCGTGCTCAACGGCACGAGCACGCCGAACCTCGCACACAGGCTCTCCGCGAGTCTGCAGCAGAGCGGCTATTCGCAGGCGACGCCGCTGGGCGGCACGCCACCCGGCAGCCATCAGACGACGGTCGTCGAGTACACCTCCCGCCACCGCGCCGAAGCCGCGAAGGTCGCCCAGGCGCTCGGCGTCACCCAGGTGCAGCCGATCGAAGCGGCCGTATCGCCGCTCGCGGGGAGCTCGACCGTGGTCGTGATCGCCGGCCTCGACAAGGCCGGCGCGGGTGGCGAAGCGTCCTCGGGCGCGGGCGGCGAAGCTTCCCCGTCCGGCGGCGGCGAAGCATCCTCGTCGGGAGGGTCGGTTCCGTGAGCCGCCTCGCCCTCGCCGGCGGACTCTCCGGGTGAGCGCGCCTCCGGGAGCGGGCAGATAGCCGACTTCCTCGACATCCCCGCGCGCTGCGTCAAGCCGCGCGAGCGCGGCATCACGCACGTAATCGATCGTGGCTTGTCGGTCGCCGAGGTCGATGGGCTGCTCGAGGTCGCGGGTGCGTACGTGGACATCGTCAAGCTCGGCTGGGGCACGGCGGTCGTCAGCGCCAACCTCAAACCCAAGCTCGAGCGCTACGCCCAGCACGACATTCCCGTCGTGCTCGGCGGCACGCTCACGGAGATCGCGATCAGGCAGGGCCGCGTCGAGGGGCTGATCGCGTGGCTCGGAGAGCTCGGCCTGCGCCACGTCGAGATCTCCGACGGGACGATCGCGCTCGATCCGTCCGTGAAGGTCGAGCTGATCGAGCGCCTCGTCGCCGACGGCTTCACCGTCCTCTCGGAGGTCGGCAGCAAGGACGCCGACTTCATCATGGCCCCCTACGTGTGGGTCGAGCAGATCGAGCGCGACCTGCAAGCGGGCGCGTGGAAGGTGATCGCCGAGGCGCGCGAGTCGGGCACGGCCGGCATCTACCGCGCCGACGGCGAGGTGCGCACGGGGCTGATCGATGAGATCGTGCACGCGATCGACGCCGAGCGCCTGATCTTCGAGGCGCCCCAGCGTGAGCAGCAGGTGTGGCTGCTGCACCGCTTCGGCACCGAGTGCAACCTCGGCAACATCGCTCCCGATGATGTGCTCTCGCTGGAGACCCTACGTCTCGGGCTGCGCTCGGACACGGTCGAGCGGTTCGCCGGCCGCCCTCCGATCGGTGAGGGCGATTGAGCGCCACGACACACGCGCCCGCCGTCGACACGAGCGGCCCGGGCGTGGACAGGCTCGCGCAGGTCGTGTTCGCCTTGCTCGTGCTCGCGTGCTTCGCCGCGTTCATCGTCACGCAGCGGCTCAAGCACACGCCGACGCCCGTCCAGAGCTTCCGTCTGACCCCCCGTTTCTCGCCGACGCCGCAGGGGCACATCAAACAGGAGCAGATCTCCTTCAAGCTCGCGCGCGCCGACGCGGTGACCGTGACGATCCTCGACGCCGCCGGGAACACCGTCGCGACGCTCTTGCGCGACCGGCCGGTGGCTCGCTACAAACAGCTCTCACTGCGCTGGAACGGACGCCGCGGCGCGCCGCACGGCTACGGCGTCGTCGTGAGCGAAAGCGGGACGACGATCGTCACTCCCCGCAACACCGGCGCGCTCGCGCCGGCGGGTGAATACCGCGTGCACGTGACGCTGCGTGCACAGCACCGCACCGTGCCCGGGCCGCGCGCGTTCACGCTGGTGAGACCGTGAGCGTCGCGGCGGCGCCCCTTCCGTCCGCCGGTCCCGGCACGTTCGAGACGGTGAGATCGTGAGCCAGGCCGCAGCGGTTCCGGCCTCGGCGTCGAGTGCGGGCACGCTCGCATGGATCCCGGCCACGCTGCCGAGCGCGGGAGTGATCGCCGCCGTCGCGATCGCCGGCTTGGCCGTGATCGCCGCGCTGACGCTGTTGATGCGTCGCCGCCCCGAAGCGCTGCCGCTGCTCGCGATCGCCACGCTCCCCTTCAGGCTGCCGATCTCCGCCGACGGACGCACGGTGAACCTGCTGATCCCGCTCTACCTCGTCGTGGCCGCGGGAACGATCGCCTTCCTGCTTCCCCGCTGGCTCGGGCTGGGCGGCGAAGCCGCGCCTGATGCCGACGGCTGCGGTGACCGGCGCCACGAGCGCCGTGCGCAGGAACTTGCTCACGGGTCTCCCACAAAAAAATCCACCTGGCTCTCCCCGCTCGGCGTCGAATGGCTGCTGCTCACGGCCGTCGTGCTGTATGCGCTGCAGGGCCTCTACTCGACCGATCATGCGAAGGCCGCGGAGAACGTCGCCTTCTTTTACATCCCGTTCGGCCTGCTGTTCATGCTCCTGCGCGACGTGCGCTGGTCGCGCGAGCTCGTGCTGCGCTGCCTGGGCGTGGCGGTCGTGCTGGCGTTCGTGTTCGCGGGGATCGGCTTCGTGGAGTACGCGCGCAAGCAGCTGTTCCTGAACCCGAAGGTCGTCGCGGCGAACGAATACGGCAACTACTTCCGCGTCAACTCGCTGTTCTTCGACCCGAACATCTACGGGCGCTTCCTCGCGATCGTGATGGTCGCGCTCACCACCGTCGTGCTCTGGAGCCGGCGCCGGCGCGAGGTGCTGATCGGCGCGGGGATCCTCGGGTGGCTGTTGGTCGGTCTCGTGACGAGCTTCTCGCAGTCGAGCATCGCCGCGCTGCTGCTCGGCCTGGCGGTGCTCGCCGCCTATCGCTGGGATGTGCGCGCGACCGTCTATGTGAGCGCCGCGCTAGCGGCGATCGCCCTCGTCGTCGTGCTCGCGGCGCCGCCGAGCCTGCACTTCGGCGTGAACGGCGCCGGCGGCTCGACCAGCAACGCGACGAGCGGGCGCACGAAGCTGATCTCCGGCGGCCTCGAACTGTTCGCCGACCGCCCGCTCTACGGCTACGGCGCGGGCTCGTTCGAAACCGAGTACAAGCGCCACGGACGCACGCGCGACGCCGCGGGTGCGACCTCGGCCTCGCACACAATCCCCGTCACGGTCGCCGCCGAGCAGGGGATCGTCGGCCTGGCCGTATACATCGCGCTTTTGATCTGCGCCTTCGCCACGCTCTTCCGCGGCGCCGGGCGCTCCCCGCCGCGCATCGCCTTGGCCGCGTGCTTCGCGGCACTCGTGCTGCACACGTGGACCTACGCCGACTTCCTCGAGGATCCCATCACCTGGACGCTGCTCGGCATCGGCGTCGCGCTCGCCCGCGCGGGCCGCGTTTGGGGGGAGACCCGTGAGCCCGCCGCTGCGACCGCAGCAGCTGGCGCCGGTCACCGCAGCTGATGGCGCATCGCCGGCGTCCAACCTGTGGGTGGGCGCAGGCGGGGTGGGCCTCCCACGAAGGCGATCGATCGCGCGGGAACGGCCGCGAGCGCTCGGGGTCGGACCAGCCAAGCGGTTAGGTTGCCCGCACCCGTGCTCGCCTACCTGAGACGCCTGATCACGACCGGCGCGGCCTATCAGGCCGCGGAAATCCTGGCGAAGGCGATCGCCGTGTTCACGCTGCCGCTCTACACCCGGCACGTCTCCACGGCGGGCTACGGCACGTACAACTCGCTGCTCACGGCCGTGATCCTGTTCAGCATCCTGCTGCGCCTCGGGGTGGGCGAGGCGTTCGTGCGCTTCTACTTCACCGACTCCGACGAGGCGCGGCGCACGCGGATCGCGCGCACGGCCACCGCGACCGTCGCCTGGACCACCACGCTCGCCTCGCTCATCGCCATCGCGTTCGCCTCCCAGCTCTCGCGCCTGCTGCTCGGATACAGCGACGCCGGGCTCATGTACTGCGCGATCCTCGGCCTGTGGGCGTTCACGAACATCGAGATGGCCTACGCGCAACTGCGCGTGGACGAGCGCGCACGCACCTACATGCGCGCGTCGGGCGCGAACGTCGCGATGACGGTCGTGTTCACGATCTCGCTCGTCGTGTTCGCCGAACAGGGCGCGCGCGGGCTGCTGCTCGGGAACTTCGGCGCCTCGGCGATCGTCGTGCTCGCGCTCTGGTGGGTGCTGCGCGCGCGTGTGTCGCTGCGCGTGAAGTTCGCCGACCTGCGCGCGATGCTGCACTTCGGCCTGCCCACCGTGCCCGCCGACGCGAGCGTCTATGCACTGCAGGTGGCAGACCGCTTCTACCTGCTGCGCGGCGTTGGCGCGGGCGTGGCCGGCGAGTACGCGATCGCCGTGCAGCTGGCGACGGTCGTGTTCGTGTTCGTGCGCGGCTTCCAGTACGCGTGGCCGCCGCTGGCGTACTCGATCGACAGCGACGCTGAGGCCTCGCGCCTGTACTCGCTCGTTACCACCTACTTCGTGCTCGCCACCGGCGTCGTCGTCGTCGGCGTGGCGCTGCTCGGGCGCTGGCTCGTGCGGCTGCTCGCCGCGCCCGAGTACTACGGCGCCTACCGCGCGCTGCCCTGGCTGGCGCTCGGCTGGACGCTGTACGGGCTCTACCAGGTGATGATCGCCATCACCGGCCGCGCCCGCGTAACCCAACGCAACCTCCCCGCCGCCGCTGCGGGGCTGGTGGTGAACGTGGTGCTGCTGTTCGTGCTCGTGCCCGACAGCGGCCTCGGTCTCGGCCTCGCCGGCGCAGGACTCGCGCTGTGCGGCGCCTACGCGGTCATGATCGCCGTCATGCACCTGCTCACGCGCGGCGTCTTCGCCGTCGAGTTCCAGTGGCGGCGTCTCGGGCAGCTCACGGCGATCCTCGCCGCCGTCGCCGTGTCAGGCGAGCTGCTGCTGCCGACGAGCGGCATCGCCGGACTGTTGACGCGCAGCGCCTGGTTCGCGCTCGTCCCCGCGCTACTGCTCGCCACGCGCTTCGTCGCGCCCGACGAGCGCGCGCAGGCGCGTGCGCTGTGGCTCGAGGGGCGTCGGCGCGTGGCCGCGTTTCGTGCCGGGCATGGCGATGTCGAGGCATACGCCGAGGACTCCCTTAGAGATCTCTGACGGTCGTGGACGTCGCGCCCTGACGGCCGTGGACACGGCGCGAGGCGGCGTCCTCGGTCGCTCATGTGCAGAGCACATTTCGCTCCCTGCGTCCTTGCCTCGCTTGGTCCACGACCGTCAGAGGCGTGGTGCGCAGTCCGGGCGTTCGGCGGAATCTAGCGCGGGTCCGTGCGGTTGTACTCGGCCGCGGCCTCGCGCAGTCCCTCGCCGTGTGAGGGTCTGAGCGTCGCGGTCACGTGCCGCCAGTAGCGTCGCGGCGAATGGCCCGGCAGCACGAGCGCCGCAAGTGCGCGCAGGGCGTAGGGCCATGCGGTCAGCCAGCGCACCGCCCAGGCCGTGGCGGGCGAGTGGTGCTTACGCATGTACAGGTCGCGGTTGCGCGCCAGTTCGACGATCCGCCGCTGCGCGGAAGCGCCGGTTGCGAGCTGCTCGTGGTGGATCGCCTGCGCCGCCGGTACGTACAGGCTGCGCCAGCCCGCGTCGCGCAGACGGCGGGCGAAGTCGACCTCGTCGGAGTACACGAAGAAGGCCGGGTCCATGTAGTCAACCTGCACCGCCGCCTCGCGCCGCACGAGCAGAGCGGAGGACTGGCACCAATCGACCTCGCGCGTGCCCCCGCCGGGGTTGCTCTGCACGGTGTAGATGCGGTGCATGAACAGCGCTCCCGCGAGCGCCGTCGTGAGCGTGGGGAAACGCCACGCGCACGCCTGCCTCCTGCCCGCGAGCGCGGACCCCGCCTTCGTCTCGTCGTCCGCACCGTCCTCGCCGTTCGTGCCGCCCACGCCGGGCTCGCCCGGAGGGCCGTCGGGGGGGCGCAGCAGCTGCGCGCCCGCACAGGCCGCGTCCGGGTGCTCCTCGAGCGCATGCCACAGCGCGAGCGTTGCTCCCGGGCGCAGCTCGGAGTCCTCGTTGAGAAGCAGCGCGTAGCGCCCGCGCGCGCGGCGCATCAGTTCGGAGTCGTTGAGCGCCTTGCCGCGACGTTCGTCCAGCGCGATCACCTCATCCACCGCGGGGTGCGCGCGCGCGGCCGCCGCCGAGCCGTCGCGCGAGCCGTTGTCGAGCACGAGCACCTCCGTGCGAAAAGGCAGCATCCCGTCCGCGCGCTCGCGTGCAATCGCATCGAGGCCGCGCAGCAGCAGCTCGCGCTGGGAGGTGTTCACCACGCAGTACGTCAGCTCGATCTCACCATCCATCCGCCTATTGTCCCGTCCGGTGCGTGTTCACGTCGTCGATCCCCCGGCCTATACCCCGCCCTACGATCACGCGCTGTGCGGTGCGCTGGGCTACGCCGGGGCGCAGGTGACGCTCGTGACGAGCCGCTTCGCCTACGGGCCGGTCCCACCCGCGGAGGGATATGAGCGGCGCGAGCTGTTCTACCGCGCCGCCCTCGGCGCGCCCGGATCGCGCCTGCGCACGGTGTGCAGGCTCGCCGAGCACGTCCCCGACATGCTGCGCTACCGCCACCTCGCGCGTGAGGCCGACATCGTCCACTTCCAGTGGCTCTCCGTCCAGCACCTCGACGGTCATCTGCTGCCCCCGCGCCGGCGCGGGTCGGGCGGCCTTGCGGGCGGTCATGCGGGTGGCGCACCGGGCGGCGATACGCGCCCGCTCGTGCTGACCGCGCACGACATCCTGCCGCGCGAGCCCCGTCCGGGACAGCTCGCGGCGCAGCGGCGCCTGTACGAGCGCTTCGACGCGATCGTCGTGCACTCCGAGCACGGCCGCGCGCGGCTTACGCGAGAGCTAGGCGTCGAGTCCGAGCGTGTGCACGTAATCCCGCACGGAGCCTTCGCGCACCTCGCCGCCGCCGCACCCCAGCCGCCGCCATTTGAGACGGACAAGCCCGTGGTGCTGTGCTTCGGCCTGATGCGCCCCTACAAGGGGATCGACCTACTGCTGCAGGCGTGGCACGAGATCGACGAGGCCGAGCTGTGGATCGCGGGGATGCCCAAGTTCGACATCTCCCACCTGCGTCGTGCCGCGCCGGCGAACGTTCGCTTCGTGCCGCGCTTCATCGGCGACACCGAGCTTCCGGCCTACTTCCAGCGCGCCGACCTCGTCGTGCTCCCCTACCGCGAGATCGACCAGTCGGGCGTGCTGCTCACCGCGCTCGCCTTCGGCAAGCCGATGCTGCTGAGCGACGTCGGCGGCTTCCCCGAGGTGGCGGCGACGGGCGCCGCGCGGACGTTTCCCGCAGGCGATGTCCCGGCGCTGAGCGCCGCGCTGGGAGAGCTTCTGTCCGACCCAGCCGCCCTCGCTGCGATGGCCGAGCGAGCCCGCGCGGCGGCGGCCGGGCCGTACTCGTGGGATGAGATCGGCCGGCGCACGCTCAGGTTGTACGACTCACTGATCACCCTCTCCCCCGAGAAAAGCATCCCAAGCCGACCGTAGAGTGATCGACGTGGTCAATCGCTGCGTGTTACAGGCCCTCCTATCCGGACCGTTCCGGGGCCGTGCGCTCCGGAGAAAGGAGGGTGCATATGGTGAACACGTTGAATGTATTGGCCGTGAACAACGATAGCGACACTCACGGCCAGAGGCAACACGCTCGCTGATGAGCGCGCTGGAGGTCATCTTCTGGGTCTGTGCCGCGCTGATCGTGTGGACGCAACTCGCCTACGCAGCCACGCTGGCGGTGCTGGCTCGCGTGTTCGGACGCGTTCAGCCGATCGCAGCACCCGAGCCCCCGCCCTCGTTGTCGCTGATCGTGGCCGCACACGACGAGGAGTCCGTCATCGGCGCGCGTGTCGCGAACGCGCTCGCGCTCGACTACCCGCGCGGGCTGCTCGAGGTGATCGTCGCCTGCGACGGCTGCACCGACGCCACCGCGGCGCGTGCGCGCGAGGCCGGAGCCGACCTCGTGCTGGAGCTACCGCGCGGCGGCAAGATCCGCGCGCAGGACGCCGCCGTGGAGCGTGCGCGGGGCGAGATCGTGGCCTTCTCCGACGCGAACGCGCAGTGGGAGCCCGACGCCGCGCGCCTGCTCGCGGGGGCGTTCGCCGACCCGCGCGTGGGGTACGCCTGCGGACAGGTGCGCTTCGTGCAGGCCGCCGCCGGAGCCGACGCGGGCAACCAGGAGGGCGTCTACTGGCGCTACGAGTTGGCCGTGCGCTCCTACGAGTCGCGTTTGTCCTCGGTCACGGCCGGCAACGGCGCGATCTACGCGACCCGCCGCGATTCATACATCGTGGTCGACCCGATCATGGGCCACGATCTCTCGCTCCCCTTCAACATGGTCCGCCGCGGCCTGCGCGCGACCTACGTGCCGGCGGCGTGCGCGAGCGAGAAGATGGTTCCTTCGCTGCTCGGCGAGTTCGCGCGCAAGCGGCGCATGATGAGCCACACCTGGCCGATCCTCCTGCGGGGAGGCATGCTCTCCCCGCGTGGATACCCGCCGGGCTATGCGCTGATGATCTACTCCCACCGCCTGCTGCGCTACCTCACGCCGTTCCTGCACCTGCTCGCGCTGCTCGCGAACGTGGCGCTGCTCGCGCTCGGCGCGGGCGCGCTGTATGAGGTCACGCTGGTGCTGCAGCTCGCGTTGCTGGGAGGCGCGCTGCTTGGAGGGGTGCTGCGCTTGCGTCCGTTGCTGATAGCGCGCTACTACGTGCTCACGACCGCCTCTCCGGCCGCCGGGCTGTGGGACTGGTTGCGCCACGGCACAGCCGCGACCTGGGAAGCTGCCGAGGGCACGAGATGATCCTGACGGCCGATGGCCTTCGCGGATGCTTTGTCCTTACCGATAGGAGATCAGATGCGATCTTCCTATCGGCCAGCACGTGTGCAAAGCACACCACGCTCCCTGCGTCCGCGCCCCGCTCGACCCTCGACCGTCAGGATGTCGTTTCATTCGATGATTAGGCGAGCTCTCGACATAGCCGTCTCTGCCTTCGCGCTCGCGCTCACCTCTCCGCTGCTCCTCGCGGCGATGGTCGCGATCCGGCTGGAGTCCTCCGGTCCGGTCGTCTATCGGCAGCGGCGCGTGGGCATGCACGGGCGCGAATTCGACGTGCTGAAGCTGCGCACGATGGTCGACGGCGCGGAGCACATCGGCGCGGGCCTGGCGATCGACGCGGGCGACTCGCGCGTCACGCGCGTCGGCGCGCTGCTGCGGCGCACCTCGCTCGACGAGCTGCCGAACCTGCTGAACGTGCTGCGCGGCGAGATGTCGCTGATCGGGCCGCGCCCGACGCTGCCGGTGCAGGTCGCCCAGTACACCGAGCGCCAGCGCGGACGCCTTGCGGTCAGGCCCGGCATCACCGGCTGGGCGCAGGTCAACGGCCGCGCATCGCTGCCCTGGGCGGAGCGGATCGAGCTCGACCTCTACTACGTCGAACACCGCTCGCCGGCGCTGGACCTGCGCATCCTGTGGCGCACGCCCGCGCTCGTGTTCGGCGGCGAGGGTCTCTACAAGGGCCCCGCCGGCGGCTGGGAGCACGAGCTGTGATGGGCGCCGGTGGCGCAGACGTTCCATCCGCGGCGAGGACCGCGTCTGCGGCCGACTCCGCTCCAGCGGTGCTGCTCACGGGGGCCGGCAAGCGCTATGACATCGTCTCCTGCTTCGCGGCGCTGACGAAGACGATCGTCGCCGACCCCTCGCCGCTGGCCCCGGCGCAATACGCCGCGCACGTGCGCGCGGCGGTGCCCCTGATCGAGGACCCCGAGTACGTGCCCGCGCTCGAGCGGCTGTGCGCGGAGCACGGGGTCGGCGCGGTGCTGCCGCTGACCGACCTCGACATCGAGACGCTCGCGCAGGCGCGCGCCGACGGACGGCTGCCGGCGCTGGTTCCCTCGCCTGCGGTGGCGAGCGCGACCTATGACAAGTACGCAACGCACCTGCTGCTCGGCGAGCTGGGCCTGCCCTCGCCGCCGACGGTCCTGCCCGAGGACGATCTCCAGCAGCTGCGCTACCCGGTGATGGTCAAGCCCCGGCGCGGCTCGGGTGCGCGCTCGATCCACCTCGCCCACGATCCGGCGCAGGCGCGGTTCTTCGTCGACTACGTGGACGAGCCGACGATGGTCCAGCGTGCGATGGGCGGGCCCGAGTTCTCGATCGACTGCCTCGGCGACCGCGAGGGGCGCTGCTTGAATGCGATCCCACGCACGATGCTCGAGTCGCGCGGGGGTGAGTCGATCAAGGGCGCGGTGATCCGCGACACGGAGCTGATCGAGCTCGGCGCGCGCGTGATGGAGGCGCTCACGGTATGCGGGCCGGCGACGATCCAAGTGTTCCGCGATCCCGAGATCGGGGTGGCGATCACCGACGTGAACACGCGCTTCGGAGGCGCGTTCCCCGCACCCGCCTACGCGGCGCTGCCGGGGCGCAGCTATCCCGAGCTGATCGTCGCGCTCGCTTCGGGTCAGGAGGTGGCGCCGCACGTGGGCGAGTTCGAAGCTGGGATGACGTTCACCCGCTACTACTGGCAGCTCGAGCTGGACGCGCAGATGCGCCCGACCGGCCGCGAGATCGTGCCCGGCGGCTTCCCGCCGCCCAGGTGCAAGAATTGAGACCGTGAACGGCACTTGCAAGAAATGCGGCGCGGCGCTGGAGGAGGGCCAGGACTGGTGCCTGCAGTGCGGCACGGCCGTGCCCGGCAGTCTCGACGGCGGCGGCCCCGGCTGGCGTACGGCGACGACGGTGCTCGCGGTGACAGCCGCGCTCGTGTTGGGCGCGGCCGCGGCGGCGTATGCCGCGCTCACGCAGCCCGCGGCGCGAAAGCCCGCACCGCGAGTCATAACGGTCGCGCAGGTGCCCGCGACTACTCCGGCGACGACTCCCACGACACCGGTCACGCCCGGTGGGCTGGGCACGCCGACGACGATCAAACCGCTGCCCAGTACGAGCACGGCCCCGAAAATCCCACTGACGGCGTCGACTCCGACGCCGACTCCGACCACCAGCTCGGGGACCGGGACGACGAAAACAGGCACGGGCGAACCGGGGACCGGGACGAGCAAAACGAACACGAACAGCAGCGGCGGCACGACCACAACGCCTGAACGGCCCTCGCCGATCCTGCTCGACACGAACGCCGCGAGCACGTACAACCCCTACGGGTACCCGACGAGCTGGTTCGGCGATCCGAGCCTCGCGATCGACGGCGAAACGAGCACCGCGTGGACCGCTCAGGTCAACCCGGCCGTCGCGCCGAAGATGGCGGAGGGGCTGGCGATCGACCTGAAGACCGCGCTGAAGATCGGGTCGGTCAAGCTCGTCACCTCGACGCCCGGCATGACCGTGCAGATCTACGGAGCCAACGGGACCACGCTGCCGGCATCGATCACCGACGCAGCGTGGGTTGCGCTCAGCCCTTCGCTTGACGCGAAGAAGCGCAACACGACGATCAAACTGCGCGACGCCAACAAAGCGTTCCGCTTCCTCGCGCTGTGGATCAGCAATGCTCCGCGGTCCTCCGTCGGCACGTCCACTGCCCCTGGGCACGTGAGCGTGAACGAACTGGAACTCTTCGAAGCCAAATAGCGCCTGACGGCCGGGGACCGGCGCCATCCTGCGTCCTCACCGATCGTCGATCGATGGGATCGCCGATCGGCCAGCACGCGTACGTAGTACGCCACGCTCCCTGCGTCCTTACCGATAGGAGATCAGATGCGATCTCCTATCGGTCAGCATGATCCCCGGCCGCCAGGCAGCGCAGCGGGGCTCAGCCGGCGCTCTTGGAGCGCTTGGCGGCGCGACGCGGGCGCCAGATCTCGTCGAGGAACGAGGCGATCTCGTTCGTGAGGCGCTCTGGGCGCAGGCGCAGCTCGACGAGGGAGTCGGCCTCCAACATGCGCCCGTTGGGCAGCTCGGCGGCGAGCTGACCGGCGTCGGAGAATGGGTGCACGGGGTCGTGGTGGTGACCGAGCACGAGCGCGGGCATCTCGAACGTGCGCCGCTCGCTGCGATGAGGTGCGATGCGACCGAAGAACAGCCCCTGCAGCAGCGCACCGCCGGGGCCCGGTTCCTGGCGGACGGTGTCGAGCAGGACGTTCCCGTACAGCGGCAGCAGCCGGCGCGGGATCGCGCGCGCGCCGCGGGCGAGCAGCTTCATCACCGGCTCGCCGAAGGTCAGCGCGAGCAGGATTGGCGTGAACGTGACCGCGGAGGCCGGCAGCGCGTTGTCGAGGACGGGCATCTCGATCACCATCCCGCGCAGGCGCTCGGGCGCGCGCGAGGCGACCTCGAGCGCGGTGTTAGCGCCCAACGAGGTGCCCATCACCGCCGCCTGCTCCAGTTCGAGGTGGTCCATCAGCGCGAGCAGCTGCTCGGCAAAGGCGCCCATCGAGTAGCGCCACATGTCGCGCGGGCGCGAGGACTTGCCGTGGCCGAGCAGGTCGACGGTGATCACGCGGTTGCCGCGCGCGGCGAGGGCTTTGGCGAGCGGGCGGTGCATCTCCTGGGAGAGCAGCAGCCCATGCACGAGGATCAGCGGCCGTCCGGCCGCGGGCGCGCTCTTGGCGGTGCGGGCGCGTTTACCGCCCGGTGTGACGACCGCCGAGGGGCCGCCTCCGAACTCGGTGTAGGCGATGCGCTGGTCGTCGAACTCGAACGTGGGCATCGACTCCCACCCTACTCCACGTCGCCCGCGTCGGCCGTGGAGGCGCCCGAGAACGACACGGATCCGGGCGATGCCGTGGTTCGCCCGGATCTCGTGCCCTCTTACCCTCTCCTCTGGTGGTCGTCCTGCTCCCTTCGGACGGCAAGGCAGGGAAGCCGTTCGTCGGGTGACCATCTACTGGAACCCATCACGAGGCGTGAAGGTGCGCTAGGTTTGGTTCGATGGCCAAACAGGCGCGCATCCTGGCCGGGCAGACGGTCGCGATCACCGGAGCGGCGCGAGGGATCGGGCGTGCGACCGCGCAGGCGCTCTCGCGAGTGGGGGTGCGCGTGGCGATCGGAGACCTCGACTTGGAGACGGCACGCAAGACCGCGGCGGAGCTTGGGCCGACGGCTATCGCGCTGAGTCTCGACGTGACCGAGCGCGAGTCGTTCGCGAGGTTCCTGGACGAGACCGAGGCGCAGCTGGGACCGGTGGACGCGCTGATCAACAACGCCGGCATCATGCAGGTCGGGAGGTTCCTGGACGAGGACGATGCGACGGCGCAGCGGATGGTCGACATCAACCTCCACGGCGTGATCCTCGGGATGAAGCTCGCGCTGGAGCGGATGGTGGCGCGCGGGAGCGGGCACATCGTGAACATCTCCTCGCAGGCCGGCAAGTTCGGCGCGCCCGGCGGCGCCACTTACTCCGCGACCAAGCACGCGGTCGTCGGACTGACCGAGGCGGTGCGGGGCGAGCTGCGGATGATGGGCCTCGGCGATGAGGTGCTGCTCAGCTACGTGATGCCGTTCGTCGTCAACACCGAGCTCGGCGGCGGCCTGGGGCAGGCGCGGGGCATGAAGAACCTGCAGCCCGCTGACGTGGCCGATGCAATCGTCGACGCGCTGCGCCACGGCACGGTAGACGTGTGGGTGCCGCGCTCGTCCAAGCGCACGAACGCACTGGGCGTCCTGCTTCCGCGCAGGCTGTCCGAGGGGTTGGCCCGGGCGATGCGCGCCGACCGCGTGCTCGCCGACGCCGACCCGCAGGCGCGCCGCGCGTATGAGCTGCGCGCGGCGGCGTCCGAGCCGGGGCTTCAGTCCGGTTCCGAGCCGGCGCGGATCGAGGAGACGACGGGCTCCTGAGAGGGATGACGGATGGACCCTCTTCGGGTTGGTCCTTAGGGACTACCCCGATGGTCCCTTACGCGCCCGGTTCGGAGCGCAGCCAGTCGGCGATCAGCGCGCCGAGCTCGGGGCCGCGATCCTCTTGCAGGAAATGCCCGCCACCCGCGATCAGCTGTGGCGGGGGGCGGCCGATCGCTGAGGCGAAGCGCTCCCCGACCGCCGGCGGCAGTACGGGATCGGAGTCGCCCCACAGCATCAGCGTCGGGCGGCGATCCTTGCTCAGGGCCTGCACAACGCGCTCGCCGGCGGCGGCGCCGGGCGCGTCGGGAGTCTGTGGGACGAGCGCAGGGAAGGCCCGCGCCGCGGCCTTGGAAGGCGGGTCGGGATAGGGAGCCTCGTAGGCGGCGATGACCTCGTCGCCGGGATCGGAGTGGCAGCCCCCTCGTACGAGCATGCCGACGGGGAGGTCTTCGGTGCGGGCGGTGAAGTCGCTGAACGCGAGCCACGCGTCGGTCATGCGCTGGTGCCCGGTGAAAAGGCCGGTGTCGAGGATCACGATGCGCTTGATGCGCTCCGGGTGCTCGACCGCCAGGCGCAGGCCGATCGGTCCGCCCCAGTCGTGCACGACGATCGTCGCGTCGCCGAGGTCGAGGTCGTCGAGAATCGAAGCGGCGTACTCGACGTGGCGGTCGTAGGAGTACCAGGCCATGTCCAGCGGCTTGTCCGAACGACCGAAGCCGACCATGTCCGGAGCGATCGCGCGGTAGCCCGCGTCGCGCACGGGTGGGATCAGATGGCGCCACAGGAACGACCAGGTGGGCTCGCCGTGCATGAACAGCACCGGTGCGCCCTCGCCTTGCTCGACATGGGCAAGGCGCAGGCCTTCGACCTCGCGGTAGTGTGGCTCGAAGGGAAAGTCGGGGAGGTTCGCGAAGGCCTCGTCGGGCGTGCGGGTGAACTCGATCATGTGGCGATCCTACGCCCGCAGGCCGCCGCGCGCGGCGCGGCGGCCTGATAGCACGGCCGGCCTGGCTCATGAACGCACGCCAGAGCGCCGCCTCGGTTGAGATATGTTCTCCGAGAGCCTCCGCGAAACGATTGGGTGAGCGTTTCGGACGACCTTGTGGATCTTCCGTGCGGGTCGCTCATGCGTTAGGCTCGCGGCATGCACGCGCTGGCGATCCAACTGGCGCCGGTAATCGGCGCGGAGAAGAGCAAGGTCCCGTTCTACATCGCCGGTGGGGCGCTGGTCCTGTGGGCAGTGTTCGTGTCGATGGCCCTGGGCATGCGCAAACCGGACTTCCCGGGCAGCGCGAGGGGCGAGCGGATGGTGATCGCGATCACCATCGTGCTCGTGCTCGCGGCCGCCTCGATGGCGGTGGCGACCTCGGGGACGCCGGCGAAGGCCGCGGAGCCGTCCACGGGTGGCGCGGGCGGCACCGTCGTGGAAACAAACGGCGGGTAGCGATGAAGTTGTACGTCTGCTGGGGGACCTTCGCGACCCCTCGACCGGGCGGACACCCATGCCGTAACGCCTGCCTCGCGCTCGAGCAGGCGGGCTATGAACCGGAGATCGTGAAGTCCTACGGCCTGGCGCCGCTGCCGGGCGTGTTCAACCGCACGCGCGGACGGCGTGAGGTGAAGGAGTTGACGGGCGATCGCTGGGTGCCGACGCTCCTGCTCGACGACGGCACGGTACTCGACGGCTCGCGGGCGATCGTCGATTGGGCGAGCGCTAACCCGGCGTAGCTCTCGCCGGCGTAGCTCTCGCGCCGAGGCTCCACGGCCGCGCCGAATTCGCGCAGGTCCAGCGCGTGCAGGTCGTCCAGTGCACGCAGGTCGTGGCAGTGGAGTTGGGCATCCCCCCGCGCAGCCGCTTTGCCGAGGGCTAGAGCAAACACGACTCCCAACCCGATGAGGCCGAGCGCTGCGACCAGAATGGATGTGGACGAAATCACCGCGTCTGCCCTCCGCAGTCGCTCTCCCTTGTGGACACTCGCACAAGCGCTGGACGTAAGTCCAGGGACGCGCCCGAGTGGAATCCGCTATGTCCGCAATACTTCGACGTAGGACCCGACATACCCCCATCGGGCGGACGCTAAACATCGGTACCTGACCAAAGAGAGGATCGGCGATATGGACGTGTTGAGGAGGCTCGACGAGGCGAGGAGTGCGACGAACGTGCTCGAGCACCCGTTCTACGAGCGCTGGAGCGCCGGCGAGCTGAGCGCGCGGGAGCTGAGCGTGTACGTGGGCGAGTACCGCCATGCCGTGCTCGCGCTCGCGGACGCGTCCGCGCAGGTGGCCGCGAAGGCTGGGCCCGAGCACCGCGCGGGGCTGGAACGCCATGCTGCCGAGGAGCACGCGCACGTGGCGCTGTGGGACGAGTTCGCCCGTGCCGCTCGCGCCCGGGACGCGGGCTCCGAGGACGGGTCGCGGGAGCCCACGGCGCAGACGCAGGCGTGCGTGCAGGCGTGGACGGCCGGATCAGATGCGCTCGAGCACCTGGCGGTGCTGTACGCGATCGAGGCCAGCCAGCCGGCGATCTCGCGGACCAAGCTCGAGGGACTTACCGAGCACTACGGCTACGTCGCCGAAGGGCCCGCGGTCGAGTACTTCACGCTGCACGAGCGGCTGGACGTCGAGCACGCGCGCCAGGCAGGTGAGCTGATCGAGGAGCTGCTGGCCGAGCACCCAGAGGGCGAGGCGATCGCCCGGCGGATGATCGCGCGCGCGCAGGATGCGCTCGCGGGCAACTGGGAGCTGCTCGACGGAGTGCAGGCGCGGGTGGCCGTCGAGGCCGCCTAGCCTTCGGGCGAATCAGAGTCCGCCGTTGCCGCTGCCGTTGCCGGGCGCGGCGGACTGTGGGGCCGCGCCGGCGTGGGGGTGCAGGCGCCAGGCAAACAGGACGGCGGCGACGGACGTGGCGAGGTTGAGGCTCGAGACGCCCGCGCGCATCGGAATCGCGATGCGCGCATCCGCGCACGCAAGCAGCTCTTTGCTCAGCCCGTGGCGCTCGGTGCCAAACGCGAGGATCGCGCGGGCCGGTAGGGCCGTCGGGTCCAGGGGATCACCGTCGGGGTCGAGCGCGAGCAGCGGACGCTCGGGCGCGGGCGGGAGTCCGTGAGGCAGGCGCGCGACCGGCAGCGCGTATTGCAGGCCGGCGCCGCCGCGCAGGGCATCGGGATGCCAGGGGTCGTGACCGCCGGTGCTGAGCACGGCGGCAGCGTCGGCGGCGGCTGCCACGCGCACACAGGCGCCCATGTTGCCGAGGTCGCGCGGATCCTCCAGGAGCACGACGGGCGCGGGATTGGGGTCGGCGAGCGCCGCGGCGGGGTCGATTGCGAGGCGCCGCGCGAGCGCGATCACGCCGGTGGAGGGTGTCAGCGGCGCGAGTTGGGCGAATACCTCGGGCGGGACCTCGCGCGCGAGCGCGAGCATCTGCTCGGAGACGTCGGGCGCGAGCTGGGCGGCGAGTCGCTGCAGGTCCTCGCGATCGGCGCAGTGGGCCTCGAGTACGTCCGCACCGAACCGCAGCGCATGCTTGAGCGGGTGCAGACCCTCGAGCACCGCCAGCGAGGTGTCGCGGCGCGCGCGCCCGTAGCGGGGGATCAGCGAACCGTCGGTCGAGTCGTTGGGCACCGGCCGATCATAGGATGGGGAGATGGGCAGGCGCGCGGCGGCGGTGTTCGACAACGATGGGCTGCTGCTCGACACAGAGGAGGCGTGGACGCGTGCCGAGGTGACGCTGTTCGAGCGTCGCGGCCGGGTGTTCACCGAAGAGCACAAGCGCTCGCTGATCGGCTCGGCGCGCGCTGCCGCCGCGGCGAAGCTGGAAGCGATGCTCGAGCGCGCCGGTGAGGGTGAGGCGCTGATGGACGAGCTGCACGAGCTCGTGATGGAGGAGGCGCTCGCGGGCGTCGAGCCGCGCGCGGGGGCGCTGGTGCTGCTCGAACGGCTGAGCGACGCGGGCGTGCCGGTGGCGGTGGCGTCGAACTCGCAGCGCGAGTTCGTGCAACGCACGCTCGGCGTCGCGGGGCTGCTTGACGGACGCTTCGCGACGGTCGTCTCGGTGGAGGACATCGCCGAGCCCAAGCCCGCGCCTGACATCTACCTGGAGGCCTGCCGGCGCTTGGGCGTCGAGCCGGGCTCGGCTGTGGCGCTGGAGGACTCGATCACCGGGGTCACGGCGGCGGCCGCCGCGGGCATGTATGTGATCGGCGTGCCTTACTTCTCGGGTAGCGAGCTGCCGGGAAGCGACCTGCTCGTCGAGAGCCTCGCCGATCCGGCGGTGCTCATGGCGCTCGGGTTGGCCTAGCTAGGCGTCGCGGCTTTCGGCCTTCGTGCCGGCCTGTTCTTGATCCGCCTCGCGGGCCGATCCGCGGCGATCTCGAGCGCTTTCAGCTGTGCGCTGGTGCGACCGAGCTCACGCGCCCGCGAGCGCTGACCCGCACGGCGGTCCCGCTCGCCAGCGCCTGCTCGCCGCGCACCCTCGCGATCAGGGCCTGCGTGTCGGCGGAGTCGGAGGTGCGTATGTACAGCAGGGCGTCGTGCCCGTAGTAGCGGCACCGCTCGACCGTTCCGGGCAGGCCACCCGCCGACTCGCCCCCGGAACTCACCCGCAGTTGCTCGGGGCGCACGATCACCGTCCCACGCTGGAGCGCCGGCGCGCGCGCCGGATCGGGACGGAGCTGCAGCCGACCGAGCGCCGTCTGCGCCCAGCCGTCCTCGAAGCTGGCCTGCACGAGATTGGCGGCGCCGAGGAACGACGCCAGGCGCGCATCGATCGGCGTGCTGTAGAGCTCGTCTGGCGTCCCCTGCTGGACGACCGTCCCATCGCGCAGCACCGCGACCGAGTCCGCCAGCGAAAGCGCCTCCTCCTGGTCATGGGTGACGAGCACCGTGGTCGCGCCACGGGCGCGCAGCAGCGCGGTAACTTCCTCGCGCACGGTGCCGCGCAGGGAGGCGTCGAGCGAGGAGAAGGGCTCGTCCAGGAGCAGCACCTCGGGGCTGCGGGCGAGCGCACGGGCGAGCGCGACCCGCTGCTGCTCGCCGCCGGAGAGCTGGTGCGGGTAGCGCGCAGCCAGGTGCTCGAGCCCGACGAGCGCAAGCAATTCCCGCACCACATCGGTGCGGCGCTGGGCCCGCGAGAGGCCGAAGGCGATGTTGGCACGGACGGTGAGGTTGGGGAACAGCGCGCCTTCCTGGGGCACGTAGCCGATGCCGCGGCGCTCCGGCGGCACGTAGATGCGATGCCCGTCGTCGAGCGTGCGTGTCCCCAGCGCGATGCGTCCGCGCTGGACCCGCTCGAAGCCGGCGATCGCTCGCAGCAGCGTCGTCTTGCCACAGCCCGAGAGGCCCAGCACGGCGACCAGCGATCCTGCTGGAATGCTCAGATTGACGCCCTGCAGCACCGGTGGCGCACTCGTGCCGTAGCCCTTCCACAGGTCGAGCACCCACAGGTCGCTCCCCCCGCCCGCGGGCATGGCCGCGGTCTCATTCGAGGTCACCGCTCCCGTGTGCGTCATCGGGACCCCATGCGAGGTCTCCGCTTGCGCACGCGGCGTCGGGATCTCGCGCGAGCTCATGTCCGACCCCTGCGGGCAAGTGTGGCCATACGCTGGCTGAGCACGTAGGCGGGGAGCGCCGAGATCAGCACCATCAGCCCCGCGTAGGGAGCCGCGGCGCCGTAGGAGAAGTCGCTCGTGTACGCCCAGAACTGCGTGGCGAGCGTGTCCACGCCGGTAGGTCGCAGGAGCAGCGTGGCGGTGAGCTCGGTGCAGGAGGAGATGAACACGAGCGAGAAGGCGACGCCCAGGCCCGGAGCCATAAGTGGGAGGGTCACCCGCAGCCACACTGCCGCGGGCCGGCGCCCGAGCGAGCGTCCCACCTCCTCCAGGCGCGGCGGCGCGTGTGCGAGACCCGCGCGCACCCCCACCACGGCGAGCGGCAGGAACAGGATCGCGTAGGCGACGATCAGCTCGAGCGCGCTCTCGTAGAGCGGCAGCGCATAGCGCACGGTGAATGAGACCAGCCCGAGCGCGACGACCAGCCCTGGGAGCGCCTGGGGCAGGAGCGCGAGGCGCTCGATCGAGATCGTCAGGCGGTTGCGATGGCGCATCGCCGCGGCCGTCACGGGGATCGCGAGGATCGTGGCCAGCGCGGCGGCGGCAGCGCTGAACTCCGCCGTGTGGGCAGCGTCGGTGAGGATCGACGCCGGCGGCAGCGTCGTCGAGCCACCGTGGATGAGCCAGTAGACGAGCGCGCCGAGCGGCACCCCGAGTGCGAGCCCGCACAGCGCGAACAGGCCGAGCGAGGCGAGGATCGCCCAGCGGCGCCTCAGCCGCACTCGTGCGCTCACGCGACGGGCTCCTTGACCGCTGCGCGTCCAGCGCCCGCGGCGAACCAGCGGCAGCTCGCCCGCGAGCGCGGCGATCCCGAGCGCGACCAGCACGAGTGAGAGGGCGCAGGCGGCGGCGGTGTCAAAGCCGAGCTTGAACTCTGTGAAGATCGCCACCGTGAAGGTCTGATACTGGACGATCTCGAAGGCTCCGTACTCGGCCAGCAACCCGAGCGTCACGAGCAGGCAGCCGCCGAGCACCGCCGGCAGCATCTGGCGCAGCGTGACCTTCCAGAAGACTCTCCACGGTCCGAGTCCGAGACTGCGGGCGACCTCCTCGAGCGCCGGGTCGGCGCCGGCCAGGCCCGCGACCGCGGGCAGGTACACGAGCGGGTACAGCGAGAGCGTCATGATCATCACCGCCGCCTTGTATCCCTGCAGGCTGTGATCGAGGGAGACCCAGCCGAAGCCGATCACGAAGTCGGGGATGCCCAACGGCAGCACCAGCAGCACCGCCCACACGCGGCGGGCGGGGATCGTCGTGCGCTCTATGCACCAGGCGGCGGCCACTCCGATCACCGCGCACAGCGCCGTGCTCGCCACCACGAGGCGCAACGTGTTCCACAGCAGCACGGCCGTGTTGTGGCGCAGCAGCAGCTGCGATGTCGCGCTCCATCCAGACTGCTGCGCCTCGATCACGAGGAACACCAGCGGCAACAGCACCAACGCGGCGGCGATCGCCGCGCCGAGGATCGTCACCAGCGGCGGGCGGCGCCGGCGTGAGAAGGCCCGCGCCCATCTGCTTTCGATACGGGGCTGGGGGGGCGCGAGCGTGTTCATCGGCTGTGCATCGACGGTCCGCCGGATCTAAGTGCAGATCGCGAACGGAGATGTCGGCGGTGACTGGGGCATCACAGTAGTCCGAGCTTCTGCTCGAGCGCCAGCGGTGCGCTGCCATCGCCCAATTCCGAGAGAGTAATCGGCGCGGGCTGCAGCTGGTCGAACGGGCGCAGGACGCTCGCTCCGCCCACGCCCGGGCGCAGCGGGTACTCGAAGCTGTCGCTGCGAGCGATCACTTCCTGTCCTTCCCCGCTCACGAGAAACGCTACGAATGCCTGCGCCGCGGCTTGGTGGGAGCTTGACTTCAGCACCGCTGCGCCGGAGACGTTGAGCAGGGCGCCGGGATCGTGCGGGGCGTAGTAGTGAAGCGCCGAATGGATACCACCCTGTCCGACCTCGGTGCGCAGGCGATACCAGTAGTAGTGGTTGATCAGCCCGATCGCGCTCTCGCCGTTGTTGACCTGCGCGACGACCGTCTCGTTGTCGGGGTAGATCCTGCTGTTGGCCTTGATGCCTTCGAGCCATTTTTCGGCCGCTGCCGCGCCATCGAGCTTGGCGATCGCGGTGATCAGCGGTTGGAAATCGGTCTCGGAAGGGGCTACCCCAAGCTTGCCTTTCCACCGTGGCTGTGCGAGCGCGAGGATCGAGTTCGGCAGTTCGGCGGACGAGATTTGGCTCGTGTTGTAGACGAGTACCGACATGCGTCCGGAGACACCCACCCAATCTCCCTGCGCGGAGCTGTAGCGCGCGGGGATGACCGCGAGCGTGGTGGGGAGCAGGTGGGCCAGCAGGTCCTGCTCGCGCAGGTGTTCGAGCACGGGAGTGTTCTCCGTGTAGAAGACGTCCGCCGGCGAGCTCGACCCCTCCTGGATGATCTGATTGCCGAGTTCAGCCTCGTCGTCGGAGCGCACGCTCACCTTCACTCCCGTGCGCTTCTCAAACGCGCTGACGAGCTTTGCCGTGGTCTGTTCGTGCTGGCCGTTGTAGACCGTGATCGATTGACCCGCGAGCGAGCCCGTGGTGGGCGATGTGCTGCTCGAAGTGCTCGTGGCCCCAGTCGAGGAGTCGCCGGAACTGCCGCACGCGGCGAGCGTGAGGGTCGCTGCGAGCATCGCCGCCGCGGCGATCGAGAGCTTGATGTTGCGCATGTCTTGAGGTCTCCTCTGTGGAATCGCCCCGAGGCGAGGCGGCTTGTCGGCGATACCCGAGCTGCTTGATCGGGATTGGAGCGGCAAGGTATCACATGTAGTTAGGGTGCCCTAATACGGGGTTTGGCGTGCGTCCCACTCCGGACTTGATCCGTGTCCTGTCCTGGGGCCGGTCTTCCTCACCTCGAACCGGTCTGCGCATTTTCAGGCGGGGCCTGATTGGGCGGATACAGTGCAGATCAATCGTGCATGCCGATCTGGAGCAGTGGAAGCAGCGGGGTGAGTACTTCGACTACCTCGGGTTCAAGGTGTTCTTCCGTCGCGAAGGCGCGGGGCCGAACCTCCTGCTCGTGCACGGGTATCCGTTCAACTCCTACGACTGGACTGAGATCTGGCCGGAGCTGACGAAGCGGTTCACGGTGATCGCCCCGGACATGCTAGGCATGGGTTTCTCGGAGAAGCCCGTCGCCTACGAGTACTCGGTGCACGATCACGCCGACATGCACGAGGCCCTGCTGAGGGAGTGCGGCGTCGAGGAGTGCCACGTGCTGTGTCATGACGTGGGGGACTCAGTGGTGCAGGAGCTTTTGGCACGGCACGAGAAAGCCCCGGAGGCGGCGCGGGCACCGCGGATCGACTCGATCACGTGGCTCAACGGCGGGATGTTCTACGAGGCCTACACGCCGCGGTTCGCGCAGAAGCTGGCGTCGAAGACCCCGCTGGGCGCCGTGGCGGCGAGATTTCGCGACACCTCGGCGATGCGGAGTCTGACGACGCGCACGATCGAGGAGATGTTCGGTCCGCACACCAAGCCCTCGCCGGAGTTGATGGAGAGGTTCCACGAGATCCTCGAGTACAACGACGGCAAGCGCGTCACCCACCTGGTGGGACGGTTCGTGATCGACCGCGAGCGCCACCGCAATCGCTGGGTGCGGGCGATGCGCGAGACGCGGGTGCCGATGAGGCTGATCGACGGTCCCTGCGACCCCAACTCTGGCCGGCACATGGCCGAGCGCTACCTCGAGGTGATCCCCGATCCCGATGTGGTCATGCTCGATCCGACAATCGGACACTGGCCCCAGATCGAGGATCCGGCGGGAGTGCTGCGGCACTTCCTGGAGCACGTCGAGGGCGTGGGCGCAGATCGCTCCTGACTGTCAGGACTCCGCAAGCGCGGGCGGAGCGGGCTCCTCGCGTAGGAGCATGTGCACCGCACTCTGGATGAGCAACGCCAGTGCGGTGGCGAGGGCGAATGCGGCCGCGGTGTCCAGTCGATGCAGCGCGATCGCCAAGGTGAAGCAGAACACCGCGAATGCACCGAACCCGCTGAGCAGTCCACGCAGCAGCCTGAGCAGGTCGTCGGTGCCGTGCTGGGCGTGGGTGAAGGTGGCCAGCACGGTCGCGATGATCGGGAAGGGCGCGAGCAGTCCGCTGAGCTGTGGGCCGAGCCAGCCAGCCACGGCGGTGAGCGTCAGCACGAGCACGAGCGCGCACATCGCTCGCATCGGGAGATCCCAGGTGGGAGGCGTGGCATCCGCGCTCAGGTTTTCGCCGGGACGAGGGAGCGAGGCGAGCCCGACCAGCAGCGCCGTGACCGCGACGCCGAGGGCGACGCCGGCGGGCAGCGAGAGCGTGCTGAAGCCGACGGTCGCGCCGGCGAAGGCGAGCCAGCCCACGAGCATGCTCGCACCCCAGAAGAAGCGGGAGGCGAGGCGACCGTAGACGACGACGAAGGTGATCAACGAGACGAGACCAAGCAGAGTCGCCGTGGCGGCGGTGGCTGCGAACTCGCGCCCGTGGGCAAGCGCGTAAGCGAGCAGGATCGGGCCGGCGACGACCGGCAGTCCGCCGATCAGGCCGCCGATCCGCGGTCCGAAGCGGCGGGCGGCGAGCGAGGCTCCGACGACGAAGGCGGGGGCGAGCAGCAGCTTGACGGCAAGCAGAGTCACGCGGGGATGATTGCGCAGACGCGAGGAGCTGGGCCCGGTGACTTACCTCTGTTAGGCGGCGTGCCGCACGACCGTTGCCCGCTTATGCGGTCTCGACGTTCGGTGCGAGGTTTACAGTTAAGTTATCGGCGGTGCTCGAGAGTGGCTGGTGCCACATCCGCTCGATCGTTGTCGATCCCCAGCGCTCCCTCGACGACGCGTGCGGCCAGAAGCTCGTCGTGAGGCGCGTGCCCGGCGAGTGCGATCACGGCTCCCTCGAGCGCGCCAAACAGGCCGAGCGCTACGGCTCGAGCAGGGGGTCCCGGTGGAATCGAGCCATCCTTGCGGCCGGCGTTGATGAGCTTGACGCAGCGCTTGACCCCGGTCTCCCAGATCCTGTCGGTCTCGCGACCGACGGGATGGTCTTGACCGGCGAACTCCAACCGCAGCGCCATGACGACGCGAGCAATGTCGCGACGGCAGAAGACGGCGTGGCCGCGTGCCAGCACCAGCAGCTCGGCAACGGGATCAGGTTGTTGTGCAGCCGGCGCGCCGACCTCGCGCGTCCAGTTCTCGTTCACCCACTCGATCACTGCCAGGGCAAGGTCCTCCTTGTCTTTGAACTGGTAATACAGAGCGCCCCGCGTATAACCGGCCTCGCGCGCTACGTCCTCAAGCACGAGGTTGCCATAGCCGTAGCGCGAGAGGCCGCGCGCGGCCGATTCGAGCAACGCGCTGCGGGAGCGGGCGCGGCGCTCGGCCTGCGTTGAGCGCTCGGACGCTGACCGCGTGGTTGTTCCCGTGACGCTCATCGAGATCGAGGTGTGCGTTCGATCTTCTTACTTACATACATACATGTATGTTACCATGCCTGCGCCGGCAAAATGTCCCTAGCCCGTCGTCGGCGAGCGCCGCCTGATGCGCGGTGCGAGGAGAAAGGCAAGCGTTTTCATGAGTGAAGGAAACGGCAGGCTCCCGAACAGCGCGCACACCTCGCGTCCCTGGCGCATCCACGAGATCGTGTCCGACTTCCGGCTCGAGGACGTGTGGGCGCTACCGGTTCGCGGCGAGAGGAGCGACTTCCCCGCGATGGTTCGGGCCTTCGCGGCCGGCGACCCATCGCGCAGCTCCTGGCCGACCCGAGTGCTGTGGGCGACGCGTTGGAAGATCGGTGAGCTGCTCGGCTGGGACGAGGCGCAGACTGGGCTCGGAGAGAGAGTGCCGACGCTGCGCAAGCGGCTGCCGCGAGACCTCTTGGATGCGCCGGGTCCCGAGTTCGATCTGCTTCCATTCACTTCGCTGTACCTGATCGAGGACGAGTTCGCGGCGGAGATAGCCAACGGCACGATGCACGGGGTCATGCACCTCAGTTGCGTCCCGGATGGCGCAGGCGGTTATCGCGGGCAGATGGCCGTTTTGGTGAAGCCAAACGGACTTTTCGGAAACCTGTATATGGCCGGGATCAAGCCCTTTCGGCACCTGATCGTCTACCCGGCGATGATGCGACAGATCGAACGCGAATGGCCGCAGTCGGATCGGATTCTCAATCCAGAGCCGCGTTGAGCGCTCTGCCTAGCGCAAGTGTGAGTTGTCGGCTCGTCGGGGCGCTGTCTGGATCTATCAGGGCTTGCAGCATGAGACCGTCGCTGATGCTCATGAGCAGTGAGGCGATGTGGCGGGCATCTTCGGGGTCGATGTCCTCGCCGCGCAATTCGGTGACCATCGTGGCCACGGTGTCGCGCTGCTTGCGGTAGTGCGCCTGGAGTTGCTCACGGGTTGCCGGCGAGCGTTCGCTGCCCGCGACGATCTGGATGAAGCCGAGAAAGTAAGGCCGCATCGCGTCGAAGTCGTCGAGGATCATCTCGAGCGCTCGCGCAAGGCGCTTGGCCGGCGGTGCGTCCTGGTGGGCGCTGATCGTGCGGGTGACGGCTTTGGCCCACTCCTCGAAGACGAGCTTGGCGGCCTCGTCCAAGAGGGCGTCCTTGGAGCCGAAGTGGTAACTGATGGATCCGAGGTTGGTACCCGATGCGGCGACCAGATCGCGCGCGGTGATGTCGCCGCGGCCGGACTGGCGCATGAGCGTCCTGGCGGCGCTCAGCAGCGCATCGCGATGAGTCTCTCGTGGGGACGTAGGCAACGGTGCTCAGCGAGAACGTTTCCGCGAGGTCAGGCCGCTTGTCAAGAGCGTCGCCAGGCCTGCGTAGACAGGCAGGGGGCGGCGATAACGCGCAAGGCCAGAGGCGATCGCCACGCAGTAGACGCGCAGAAGCTGAGTGTCGAGGCGCCTGATTAGGCGCTCGGCCCTGATGGATCCGATCCTTGCTTGCGCGTGGCGGTTGAGAAGCGCTGCCTGCAGTGCGACCAGGCCGTACAGTGGGATTCCGCCTGCCAGCTCGGCTCGGATCAACGGCGCGCCGGTGCCGTGATCACGCACCAGCCGCCTTATCAGGCGAGCGTGCACGAGATGAGCTCCGAGGAACCCGCTGCGAAACGGCGCTGCCGCTCGTGTTTGGGCGCGATCGGTGAGCAGGCTCGCCGCCACAAGGAAGGGCACGGTTGCGTGCGCTGTGACTCGCAGCGCACTGCTCTCCTGTTTGCCGTAGCTCTCCGCGCGCGAGCTCGCAAGCGCGCCGGCGAGGATGCCGACGCCAAGACCAGATATCACCAAGCCGACCCGACTGGGTGCGTCGGAAACGGCCATCTGCTCGCTCGTCGGCACGATCCCATTCACCTCCTCGGCCGCCTCATGTCGCTCGTCGCCCGGGTTGTGGCGGGCGCACCATCAACCTGAGCGGTGGACTGCCGGCGAACCGCAGCGTGTCCGTGCATTCGAAGCCGAGTCGTTCATATAGCGCAGTGTTGCGCTCGGTGGTGGCCTCGAGGTAGGCAGGCAGCCCCTCCTCGTCGCAGCGATCGAGTGTGGGGCGCATCAGCCTGCTCCCAAGCCCCCTGCCCTGCGCCTCGGGCGCGACGCCGATGTTGGCGAAGTAGTAGTGCGCACCGCGCAAGTGGCGGCGCTCCACGGCGGCTAGCAGGCCTATGGCACGCGGGAGGCGTCCGCGGAAGACGTTCGTGAAACGTCCTCCGTGCGCGAGCAGCAGCTTGGGCGGTAGGTGCCACTGGCCCGGAGGCATGCAGAGGGCGGCGCCCTGCAGTCCGTCTGAGGTCCACACGCACCCATTCTCAAATGAGTGGGCGAGCTGGATGGCGAAGTATTGCTCGAGGCGGGCTCGCCGGCTCGCGCCTTTGCCGATCAACCAGCTGAAGACGGGGTCGTCGAAGAACGCTGCCGCGAGCGCCTTTGCCAGCGGGCCTGACTCGCTCGCCTGCGCGATGCGCGCAGAGGGCGACGAAGCATCCGCCTGGGCCACGGGTATCGCGCCGACACGTCGCGTGGTCTGCGTTTTGCCGCCCATAAAGGTGCGTTATAGCAGGTTCTTATACAAATGTATAACTCTTGCCTGGCAAAGTGACAGCGAAGGTGCGATACTGATTGTATACTTTGCAATGTATCCAAGAAAGGGCCTGACTTTGCCATCCATTGAGGTAGACATCGAGGTATATGACGTACTTAAGGCACGTGCTGTCCCCTTCGAGGACACTCCTAACTCGGTCCTCAGGCGCGAGTTGAGGCTTGACGGTGGCGCGGCTTCCGCTTCCAGTACCGCGCGCGGAGGCCCGACTCGGGCCAGCCGTGCAACGGTGGGATCGATCCTGCCAGAGCGCGAGTACGAGCGGCCGATCCTGCGGTCACTGGTCGAGATGGGCGGCAGCGCATCGGCCAAGGCGGTGACTGACCGGGTGGGCGAACTGCTCGACTCCCGCCTCACGCTCACGGACCGCGAGACGAATCGTAGTGGGGAGGTGCGCTGGCGTAACCGCGCCGCCTTCGCGCGACTGCGTCTTGTCGAGCGAGGCCTGCTACGCAGCGATAGTCGGCGAGGCGTGTGGGAGATATCTCCAGGTGGGCGAGAAGCGCTGGAGGCCTACGCACGGTGACGTATGGTTAGCCCATATGAGGTTCTGGCAGGTCGAAACGTCAGTCGCTTAGCCTTGGCACGGCAGCCCACGCAGTGATCGCACACAAATACGACGAAACCCCTATTTCAGGTATTCCCCGAATGGACGCAGGCGAGCTTAGCCTTGATCCACCGAGCTGGGTGCTGGTTCGTGATGGTTGGGTGTCGTTGACTGCGTTTGGGGGCTGGTGGGTGTGTGGCGGCGTGAGAAAGCGCTGAGTGTCGCTGCTGGGGACCGTAGTGGG
>DASXMO010000144.1:0-10530 GCA_036495605.1 Solirubrobacteraceae bacterium | reverse complement strand
CGCATCCGCGAATGGCGCTAGCTTGCCGACATGCGCGCCCTGCCGGTCCTGCTGGCCCTCGCCATCGCCGTGGCGCTCGCGCCGGCGACGTTGCGTGCGTTGCGTGCGGGCGGGCATGCACGGGCGAACTACCGCGGTCGCGAGCTGCCGTACCCGTTCGGCGTGCTGATCGTCGCGGCGGCGCTGCTCGCGCTCGTGCCGCTGACGCTGATCGAACGGCTCGCGCACACGCAGATCTTCTATCCGGGGCTCGTCACCGTGGCGGTTTACACCCTCGGCGTGGCCTGCTTGGGTCTGATCGACGACACCCTCGGCTCTCCTACAGACGGGATCGTCTCGCCGCGCGGCTGGCGCGGGCACGGCGCGGCGGCGATGCGCGGCGAGCTCTCCACGGGGACGCTGAAGGCGCTCGGCTCGCTCGGTCTGGCGCTGCTGGCGATGGACTTCGGCAGCCTGTCTGTGGGTCGCTGGCTGCTCGCCACCGCCGTGCTGGTGCTGGCGACGAACGCGCTGAACCTGCTCGACCTGCGCCCGGGGCGCGCGTTCAAGGTGTTCGTGCTGCTCGGCGCCGGTTTGACGATCGGCGCGCGCGAGCTGCGCCCGCTGTGGGCGCTCGGGCTGTTCGTCGGGCCGGCGCTCGTCGCGGGCGCGTATGACCTGCGCGAGGAGGCGATGCTGGGCGACACCGGCTCGAACGTGCTGGGGGCGCTGGCGGGGCTGTGGATGGTGCTTACGCTCTCGCAGACGGGCCAGCTGATCGCGCTCGCGGCGCTGGCGATCGTGACCGTCTACGGCGAGCTGCGCTCGATCTCCGGGCTCGTCGCGCGGCTGCCGCTGCTGGCGAAGCTGGACTCCCTCGGCAGGCCTTAGGGCCACAGCCGATCGAGGGCGGCGTCAGGATGGCGCCTTCGAGCCCTCGACCGCACGGCCGTCCGCTCGTAGCGGGTTCTCGGCGAGCTTGCCCTCGTGACCGTCTAGACGGTCAGCTACTCTCATGGCGAGCGCCTAGATGAGCATGCCCAGCAACGACCGCCACGCGGACACTCCAGCCAAGACCCGGTTCATTTTCGTCACCGGCGGCGTCGTGTCCTCGCTTGGCAAGGGCATCGCGGCGGCCTCGATCGGACGACTTCTGGTGGCGCGCGGGCTGACCGTGGCGATGCAGAAGTTCGACCCCTACATCAACGTCGACCCGGGCACGATGTCGCCCTACCAGCACGGCGAGGTGTTCGTCACCGAGGACGGCGCCGAGACCGATCTCGACCTCGGCCACTACGAGCGCTTCACCGACGCGAACACGAGCCGCGCGTCGAACGTGACCGCGGGCGGGGTCTACGACACTGTCATCCGGCGCGAGCGTCGCGGGGACTACCTCGGGGGCACCGTGCAGGTCGTTCCACACATCACCGATGAGATCAAGCAGCGCGTGGCGCTGATCGCCGAGTCCAGCGACGTCGACGTCGTCATCACCGAGATCGGCGGGAGCGTCGGGGACATCGAGTCGCTGCCGTTCCTCGAGGCGATCCGTCAGTTCCCCGTCGATGTGGGGCGGCGGCGGTGCATGTACATCCACCTGACGCTCGTCCCCTACATCGGTCACGCGGGCGAGCTGAAGACCAAGCCGACGCAGCACTCCGTCAACGAGCTGCGGCGCATCGGGATCGCCCCGGACATGCTGATGTGCCGCTCGGAGGGGCCGCTCTCGAAGGAGATTCGCAAGAAGATCGCGCTGTTCGCGAGCCTGCCGATGGACGCCGTCGCGAGCGCGCGCGACGTGGATGACATCTACAAGGTGCCGCTCGTGTTCGCCGATCAGGGCGTCGACGACTTCATCCTCGACCACTTCGCGATCGAGGCGCCTCCGCCGGAGCTGGCCGATTGGCGCGAGCCGATCGAGCGCGCCGAACGCGCCAAGCGTGAGGTCACGGTGGCGATCGTCGGCAAGTACATCCAGCTCGCCGACGCATATCTCTCGGTGTCCGAGGCGCTGCGTCACGCCGGTGCGCTGCAGGGCGGGCGCGTGAAGATCGAGTGGGTCGACTCCGAGAGCCTCGAGGATCGCGACAGCGACGCCCCCCAGCGGCTGGCGCGGGCGGACGGCATCCTGATCCCGGGCGGGTTCGGAGGACGCGGGATCGAGGGCAAGATCGCGGCGGCTCAGATCGCGCGCGAGCAGCGGATCCCGTACCTCGGCATCTGCCTGGGCATGCAGGTCGCGGTGGCGGAGTTCGCGCGCCACGTCGCCGGCATGGAGGGCGCGAACTCCACCGAGTTCGATCTGGAGACGCCCTATCCGGTGATCGACCTGCTGCCCGAGCAGAAGGAGGTCGCGGACCTCGGCGGCACGATGCGTCTGGGCGCGGACCCGATCAAGCTCCACGAGGGCACGCGCGCACGCGAGATCTACGGCGAGGCGGTCGTGTACGAGCGCCACCGCCACCGCTATGAGGTCAACAACCTGCTGCGCAAGCGCCTGCAGTCGGCGGGCCTGACCGTGTCGGGCACCTCGCCCGACGATCGCCTCGTGGAGACGATCGAGCTGGCCGAGCACCCGTTCTTCGTGGCCTCGCAGTTTCATCCCGAGTTCAAGTCCCGCCCCGAGCGCCCCGCGCCGCTGTTTCGCGAGTTCGTCGCCGCTGTGCTTGCGCGCGCGGGGGCGGGCGCCGAGACAGTCGATGAAGAGCCCGCCGAGATCGTCGTTCGTGCCGGCGAGGCCCAGGCGTCGGCTTCCCGCTCGTGAGCGGCGCCGGAATCTCCGGTGACGTTGGCGCGGACGTGCCGAGCGCGCTGGGCGCGACCGCGGCGCTGCACGTAGAGGCGGTCTTCCACGACCTCGCCCCCGAGCAGGCGGATGCGATCTCGGCCGAGCTGATCGCTCGCGCGCACGAGCTCGCGAACATGCCCGAGCATGGGTGCGATGTCGACGTGAACGTCCGGCGCGAGCCGTCCGGCACCGGCGGCGTCGGCAGCGTGTAGCTTGCGCCGTCCATGCTGAAGCTTCGTCGCGCCACCGTCACCGAGGCCGGACCGCCCGACGGGCCAGAGCAGGAGCTGACCGTCGAGCTGGACGGTCGGCCCCGCGCGGCGATCGCCGACGTTGCTCTGCTCGGCGCGGCGCAGGTGGGAGACGAGCTGATCGTCAACGCGCAGGCGCTCGACCTCGGGTTGGGCTCTGGCGGTTTCGACGTGGTGCACGTGAACCTCACGCGCGGACTGAGCGGCGACGGCGTGCCCGGAGCGCACGTGATGAAGCTCAACTACACGAGCCTTCAGCACGCGGTGCGCCCGGTCGAGGATGAGCGGTTGAGCTTGCCATTGGGCCGGCCCGTAGCGGTGCTCGCGCTGCACGGCCAGCTCGCGGCTCTCGCTTGGGCGTTCTCCCGAGCCCTGCCCGGAGCCCGCCTGGGCTACGTACAGACGGAGGGGGGAGCGCTCCCGGGCGGGCATTCGCGCACCGTTCGCGAGCTGCGCGAGCGTGGACTGCTCGCCGGTCATCTGACGTCGGGCGCGGCGTTCGGTGGGGAGGGGGAGGCGATCACGACCGCGGGGGCCCTGCATCATGGACTGAGCACGCTCGGCTGGGACGCGGCGGTGTGCGGGCCCGGACCCGGAATCGTGGGCTCGGACTCGCCCCTGGGGCACGGTGGCCTTGCGGCGCTCGACAGCGCGCACGCGGCGCTCGCGCTCGGTTGCGAGACGCTGATCGTCGCGCGCATGTCCTCCGGTGATCCGCGCGCGCGCCATCGCGGCATCTCCCATCACACCCTCACGGTGCTCGATCTGCTGCTCGCGCCCGTCACGGTGGCGCTTCCCGCGGGGATGCGCTCGCCCGTCGGCGCCGATCTGCGCGCTGGTCTCGGCGCGGTGTTCGGGGGAGCGCTGCCGAGCCGGCCGGGACTCGAGCTCGACGTCGAGCGCCCCGCCCGCATCACGCGCCACGATTGGCGTCGTGCGAGCATCGATCTGCCGGCGTATGCAACATCCGGCCTGCCGGCGCACACGATGGGCCGCGGCGTCACGCAAGATCCGCTGTTCTTCGCCGCCGCGCTGGCAGCCGGCGCCGCGCTGGCGGAGCTTGTCGACCAGGCGCAGGACGAACCCTCTCGCGGCGCACGCGACGGCGGCGATCCACGGGCAGGAGCCGCGCGGGTGGACGCGAAGCTCGGTATGTGAGCATCGCCTCCACATCAACGGCACCCTCCACCGTCTCCACAGCCGCGGCGACGGGCCAGATCGAGCCGCTGGTGCTCGAGTTCCTCGCCTATCTGGAGCTCGAGCGGGGCCTGTCGCGCAACACCCTCCAGGCATACCGTTCGGACCTGCTGCAGTTCGGCGAGTTCCTGCGGCGGCGCGGGGTCGATCCGTTGCGGGCCGATCACGGTGATCTTGCGGCGTTCCTGTCGGAGCTCGCCACCGACTCGACATCGGATTCCGTCGAGGGCGAGGACGAGGACGAGGAGCGCAAGCTCTCGGTGGAATCCGGGGACGAGGAGAACGCCCGACCGGCGCGCGCGGCGGTGTCCGCGGCCACGTTGCGACGCAAGGCCGCGTGTCTGCGCTCGTTCTACCGGCATCTGCGCCGAGAGGGGACGATCGCGCACGATCCGACGGCGGAGCTGCGCGGGCCGCGCCGCACCCAGCGCCTGCCGGCGGCGCTCACGCGCGGCGAGGTCACGAAGCTGCTCGGCGAGCCGCGGGGCACGGATCCGCTCGCGCTGCGCGACAGGGCGCTGTTGGAGCTGATGTACGCGTGTGGCCTGCGCGCATCGGAGGCGACTGGCATGGAGCTGAGCGACATCGACCTCGAGGAGGGGGTGTTGCGCGCTCGCGGCAAGGGGTCGAAGGAGCGCATCGTCCCGATCGGCTCGAGTGCGGTCGCCGCGACGCGCGCCTATCTGCAGCGGGGTCGTCCGGCGCTGGTCGGCGCGCAGGTTCAGTCGCGTCTGCTCGTGAACGCGCGCGGCGGCGCGCTGACGCGTCAGGGGCTCTACAAGATCGTGCAAGGCCACGCGCGCCACGCCGGTCTGGAGCGCAAGATGAGCCCGCACACGTTGCGCCACACCTTCGCCACGCACCTGCTCGCGGGCGGCTGCGATCTGCGCTCGCTGCAGGAGATGCTCGGCCATTCCGATCTGGCGACCACCCAGGTCTACACGCACCTCTCGGCCGAGCGCCTGAAGGATGTCTACTTCGATGCCCACCCCCGCGCGCGGAGGGGCCGATGAGCCTCAGGCGGGCATTCGTGCTTGTGATCGACGCCTGCGGCGTCGGCGCGCTTCCGGACGCGGCCGAGTACGGCGACGAGGGCACGAACACGCTCGCGCATGTGGCTGAGGCGGTCGGTGGGATGGAGCTGCCGACGCTCGCCGCGCTGGGGCTCGGGTCGATCCTGCCGCTCGCCGGCGTGGCGCCCAGCGATACCCCGGCCGTCTACGGGCGCCTGCACGCGCTCGGGCCCGGCAAGGACTCGACGGCCGGTCACTGGGAGTTGATGGGGATCGTGCTCGAGCGGGCGCTGCCGACCTACTCCGAGGGGTTCCCGCCGGCGTTGATCGCCCGCCTGCAGGAGGCGATGGGTCGTGAGCTCATCTGCAACCGCCCCTACAACGGCATCTCCGCGATCGAGGACTACGGCGCCGAGCACCTGCGCACGGGCGCGCTGATCCTGTACACATCGCAGGATTCCGTCCTGCAGTTGGCCGCGCACGTCGATCGCGTCCCGATTGAGGAGCTGTATCGCGCGTGCGAGGCCGCGCGTGCGCAGACGACCGGCGAGCACGCCGTCGGGCGGGTGATCGCGCGACCGTTCAGCGGCGAGCCAGGCGCCTTCGAGCGCACCGAAGGCAGACGCGACTTCGCGCTGACACCGCCCTCGCGCAGCTACCTGCAGGAGCTCGCCGCCGCCGGCTTGCCCACGCACGGCGTCGGCAAGATCTCCGACCTGTTCGCGGGTGTCGGCCTCAGCCACTCGCACCCGTGTGCGACCAACGCGCGCGCGTTGAAGAGCGCGCGACAGCTATTCGAGGTGATCGACCGCGGGTTCGTGTTCGTCAACCTGATCGAGACCGACCAGGTGTACGGGCACCGTAAGGACTCGCTCGGCTTCTACGAGGCGCTGCGCAAGATCGACGTCGAGCTGGGAGGGTGGTTGCCGGAGATGCGCTCAGGCGATCTGCTGGTCGTGACCGCCGATCACGGTGTGGACCCTGCCCACCCGGGGACCGATCACACGCGCGAGCATGTTCCGTTGCTGGCTGTGACCGGCGAGATGCTCGCGCCACGCTCCGGTCAGGCCACGCGGATGCCCGCGCCACGATCCGGTCAGGGCACGCGGATGCCCGCGGGCGCTCGCCACGACGGACCGCTCGCCGACGTCGGCGCGACGGTGCTGCGCTGGCTGACCGGATTCGATGCCGCGGGCCTGCCCGGGAGCCCGTTCCTCGGATAGTCGCCGCGACGGCCCGGCGCAGTGGCGGGATGCTGTCGCCGATGACGCTGCAGGAGACGGGAGCCTGGGCTCATAAGCTGGGGTCCATGCCCGAGCTCCCGGAGGTCGAGACGATCAGAGGTCAGCTGGCGCCGCTCATCGAGGGTCGCCGGCTGAAGCGCGTGGAGATCCTCGACGCGCGCTGGTCGCGCCCGCTCGCTCCCGAGGAGCTCAGCGACGCGATCGCCGGCCGGCGCGTCGAGCGACTCGCTCGCCGCGGCAAGTACCTCGTGTGGTGCCTCTCCGAGGAGGTCTTCCTCGTCCAGCACCTGCGCATGACGGGTTCGGTTCTGTGCGATCCAGACCCGGAGCCGGCGCACACGCGTGTGCGCATCGAGCTCGGCCCGCGGCGGGCTCGCAAGGGTGCGCAGGGGGGCAGCACGTCCGCGAGCTCGAACGGGTCTCGTCATGGCCGACGGCTGGCGATCGTGGACCCTCGCCGATTCGGCACCGGCGAGCTGCTGCTCGGCGAGGAGGCCCTCGAGGCGTTCTTCTCCTCGCGACTGGGCTACGAGCCCTTCGATGAGCGCTTCACCGCTGAGCACCTGCGCTCGCTCGCGCGTGGGCGCAGCGCTCCGATCAAGGCGCTGCTGCTCGACCAGCGGCGGATTGCGGGGGTCGGCAACATCTATGCCGACGAGGCCCTGTTTCGTGCCGCCGTCCACCCGCTGCGTCCCGCCGGTGCTCTGAAGCCCGCGCAGTACGCGCGCCTGCGCGAGACGATCATCGAGGCCCTGAACGAAGGCATCGACGCGCGCGGCGCGACGATCGACGACTTCCGCCACGTCGACGGCGTGCGCGGCTCCTTCCAGGACCGTTTCCTCGTGCACCGTCGCGCCGGAGAGCCCTGCCCGCGTTGCGGGACGACGATCGTCAAGATGGTCGTCGCGGGGCGCGGCACGTATGTCTGTGAGACGTGCCAACCACGGCCCCGGCGGGCCGCTCGCACTCGACGGGCGTGAGGGAGCCTCTCGGCGCCTTCGAGGACGGCACGCCCGCCGTCCGGCGGACTCGTCGTCGCGGTCTCATGCGAGCGAAGGCGCGCCTGCTCAGGCGGCCAGCAGCTCGTCGAGACGGCCGCTCTCGATCGCGCCCTGCACCTCGGCGAACCCGCCTAGCAGCTCGCCGTCGATCAGCACCTGTGGGAAGGTCATCATCCCGGTCCTGCTCGCGAGCTCGACGCGGCCCTGTGGATCCTTGGAGAGGTTGACTTCGGAGAACTCAACCCCGCGCGCCTTCAGCAGGCCCTTCACGCGGGCACAGAAGGAACACGGTTCAGTGCTGTATACGGTGATCTCACTCATTACTTCACTAAGTATAGCTCCATTTTGGCGGTTCCCCACCGCCTCCCGCGGTGGGTGCTTGCCGGTGCGCCGGGCGCGATCCTAGACTCGCAGAGGCGATGTCCGGACCTGTGAAGACGGAGGCGATCGTGCTGCGCTCGCTGCGCTACGGCGAGGCCGATCGGATCCTGCACCTCTACACGCCCCAGCGCGGGCGAGTGAGCGCGATCGCCAAGGGCGTGCGCCGTGCGCGCAGCCGGTTCGGCGGGCGTTTGGAGCCCTTCTTTCGATTGCAGCTGGATCTGCACGAAGGCCGCGGGGAGCTGCTGACGGTCACCGGAGCGGAGACCGTCGAGGGCTATCCCCGCTTGCGCTCGGACGCCCGCGCGCTCGACGCCGCGGCGCGCGCCTGTGATGCCGTGGGACGGCTGTTCGAGACCGACGAGCCGCATCCGGGCGTGTTCAACCTGCTCTGCCGGCGCCTCTCGCTGCTCGACACAGGCACCGTCGGTGCGGCGAGTGGGCGCACGGACGCGCTCGCGTTCCGGCTGAAGCTGATGCTCGCCGCGGGTCTCGCGCCCCAGCTGGGAGCGTGCGCGGGCTGCGGCGAGCGCGAGCATCTCGTCGGCTTCTCCGGGGCCGCGGGAGGGGTCGTGTGTGGGGCGTGCGAGGCCGTCTCCTTCCCGCTGGATGCCGACGCGTACCGGTTCATGACCGAGGCGCTCGGGCAGTCCCTGGCTGAGGTCCCGAGCGCTCCCGAAGCCGCGCTCGGCCAGGTCGAGCGCGCGATCTCCGAAACGCTCGAGCACCATGCCCATGTCCGTCTGATGCCCGCCGCGGCGGCCGGGATCGCCGCGTGATGGGTGGCACCGGCGATCCCGAGTCGGTAGCCGCGCGGTTCGCCGCGCTGACGATCGCGCGGGAGGAGACCGCGCTCTCGCAGTTGGCGGCGCGTTCTTACCCGGCTCGACGCGCGCGCGAGGAGGCCGACTGCGCGCTGCGCACCCCCTTCCAGCGCGACCGCGATCGGATCGTGCACAGCAAGGCCTTTCGCCGGCTCACGCACAAGACGCAGGTGTTCGTGGCGCCCGAAGGCGATCACTACCGCACGCGGCTCACGCACACGCTCGAGGTCACGAGCATCTCGCGCACGGTCGCGCGGGCGCTCGCGCTGAACGAGGATCTGACCGAGGCGATCGGGCTCGGCCACGACCTCGGGCACCCGCCGTTCGGGCACATCGGCGAGGAGGTGCTCGACCGCTGCCTGCACGAGCGCTTCGACGGCGCTTTTCGCCACTACGAGCACTCGCTGCGCGTCGTCGAGGAGCTCGAGCGCGATGGGGTCGGTCTCAACCTCACAGAGCAGGTTCGTGACGGCATCGCGCACCATTCCGGGCGCGCCGATCCCCCAAGCACGCTCGAGGGATCGATCGTGCGGCTGATCGACCGTGTCGCCTACATCAACCACGACATTGACGATGCGCTGCGCGCCGGGCTGCTGCGCGAGGATGAGCTGCCGGGCGAGCCGATCGCCGTGCTCGGAGACAGCGGCTCCGCGCGGATCGACGCGCTCGTGCACGATCTCGTCGAGCACTCCGCGCGCGCAGGTGAGATCGTCCAAGGCGAAGAGGCGGGCGCGGCGATGGGCGAGCTGCGCAAGTTCATGTTCGAGCACGTCTACCTCGGACCGGCCGTGCGCGCCGAGCACGCGCGCATCGCGAACGTCGTGCGCACCCTGTTCGAGCACTACGTGGCCCATCCCGAGCTGTTGCCGGCTCCCCGTTCGGCGCAGGAGAGCCTCTCGGAGCGGGTCACCGACTACCTCGCGGGCATGACCGATCGGTACTGCATCAGGATGTACACGGACCTGCAGGTGCCGCAGGCCTTCGCCCGTTAATCGCAAGCGGCGATCCGCGGCGAACATCGACTAGCGTAGCCGTGCGATGGCTCTCTACACCAGCGATTCTCGCGATCGTGTGCGCGACGCGGTCGACTTCATCGAGCTCGTCTCCGCGCGCACCGACCTGCGCCGCGCCGGGCAGAACAGCTACGAGGGCCTGTGCCCGTTCCACGAGGAGCGCACGCCCTCGTTCGGGATCGACCCGACGCAGAAGGTCTACTACTGCTTCGGTTGCCAGGCCGGGGGGGACGTCTTCAAGTTCGTGCAGGAGACCGAGAACGTCGACTTCAAAGGTGCCCTGGAGCTGCTTGCCGATCGCTGCGGGATCGAGCTGCAGCGCGAGCAGGAGGATCCCGAAGCGGCCAAGCGCCGCCGCGAGCGCGAGCGGCTGTTCGAGCTGCTCGCGCGCACGTGCGCCTACTACGAACGCTGCCTGTGGGAGTCACCGGAGGCCGTGCGTGCTCGCGACTATCTGCTCGGGCGCGGGCTGGGGGAGGAGATCCTGCGCGAGTTCCACGTCGGCTATGCCCCCAGTGCGTGGGACCGCGTGCTCACGGGCTCCCTGCGCGGCGGCTTCACCGAGTCAGAGCTCTACGCCACCGGGCTGGCGCAGCGCTCGCAGGAGAACGGGCGCTTATACGACCGGTTTCGCTCGCGCATCATGTTCCCGCTCGCCAACACCCGCGGGCGCGTGCTCGGGTTCGGTGCGCGCGCGCTGAGCGAGGATCAGCGCCCGAAGTACCTGAACACCTCCGACAACACCGTCTACCACAAGGGGCTGCACCTCTATGGCGCCGATCTCGCGCGCGTGCATGCCGCGAAGGCCGGCCAGACGATCCTGTGCGAGGGCTACACCGACG
>DASXMO010000143.1:0-17562 GCA_036495605.1 Solirubrobacteraceae bacterium | reverse complement strand
TATCCTCAAAGGCCGTTCCCGCGGGGATGCCGCCGTCGGGATCGCCGTCGTCGGGATCGTAGATGTAGCCGCAGGACTCGCAGATCCAGCGTTGCAGGGTCTTGGTCGCGTTCATGCTCGACAGGTTACCGGCCATCCCCGCCGGCGGGTAGGGTGGTCGGCGATGGGTTCCGAGGAGGATCATGGCGAGACATCCGGGCCCTTCGGCTCGACGCACTCGCCCTTCGACGATCACCCCGCGCCGGGCGAGGACTACAACCCGAGGTGGCAGGGCGATCCGACGAGCCCGCGGCGAGCCGCCACGGTGATCCTGTTGCGCGGGGGGGTCGATGCGCTGGAGGTTCTGCTCGTGCGGCGTACGCCCGCGGCGAAGTTCATGGGCGGCGTGTGGGTGTTTCCCGGCGGGGCCGTCGACGCCGGGGATGGCGAGGGCGAAGATGCCGTCCGCGCGGCGGCGATGCGTGAGCTGCGCGAGGAGGCCGCGATCGCGCTGTCCCAGCCGAGCGAGCTGGTGGAGTTCTCGCGCTGGATCACCCCGGCCGAGGTGAAGATCCGCTTTGACACCCACTTCTTTCTCGCCTCCCTGCCGCCCGGACAGGAGCCGCGGATCGACGGCGAGGAGTGCGTGGATCTCGGTTGGTTCACGCCCCGGGCAGCGCTCGACGCGCACGCCGACGGGAGCATCGTGCTGGTGTTCCCGACGATCGCGCACCTCGAGCAGCTCATCCCCTTCGCCTCGGTCGATGCGCTGATCGCGCACGCCCGCGGGCGCAAGGTCGAGCCGGTGCTGCCGCGCGTGGTCGTCGAGGGGGATTCAGCACGCGTGCTGATGCCTGGCGATCCCGGCTACTGAGGATCTATCCGCCGAGCCGCTCGGGCCCGCACGCTCGCTCCCTGTCAGGAGAGGTCCTGACGCCGGCTTTCACCCCTGCTGCGCAGCGATGATGTGAGTCACGGCGTTGATCAGCGCCAGGTGCGTGAACGCCTGCGGGTAGTTGCCGAGATGACGCCCGCTGGAGGCCTCGAGCTCCTCGCCGTAGAGCTCGAGCTCCGAGGAGTAGGACAGCAGCCGCTCGCAGAGGTGTTCGGCATCGCGACGCTCGCCGATCTCCGACAGCGCCGAGACGAGCCAGAACGAGCAGATCAAGAACGTGCCCTCCTTGCCGCTCAATCCGTCGTCGGTCTCTTCGGTGCGGTAGCGCAGCACGAGCCCGTTCTCGGTGAGCTCGTCGCGGATCGCGCAGACTGTCGCGTGCACGCGTTCGTCGTCGGGGGGCAGGAAGCGCAGCAGCGGCACGAGCAGCGTCGAGGCGTCGAGCGCGTCGGTGTCGTAGTGCTGGCGGAACACGCCGCGCTTATCGACGCCGTGGGCGAGCAGATCCTCGCGCACTTCGTCGGCGATGCCCTGGTACTCCTTGGCCAACTTGTCGTGGCCGCGCCGTTCGCCCAGCCGCGCGCCGCGATCGAACGCGACCCAGCACATCAGCTTGGAGGAGACGTAGTGCCGGGGCTCGCCACGCGCCTCCCAGATGCCCTGGTCCGGTTCCCGCCACACGTTTGCAGCGCATTTGACCTGGTCGATCAGCACCGGCCACAGACGCTCCGGGATGTGGTCGCGCTCCTTGGAGTGCAGGTAGACCGAGTCGAGCACCGCGCCGAACACGTCGTTCTGGCGCTGGTTGTAGGCGCCGTTGCCGACGCGCACGGGAACGGAGCCCTCGTAGCCCTTCAGGTGCCCGAGTGTCGACTCCTCGAGGTCCTTATCGCCCCTGACGCCGTACATGATCTGCAATGAGCCATCCTCGTTGCGCGGCACTTCCGCGACATACTCGATGAAGTCGTCGGCCTCCCAGTCGAGCCCCAGCGCGTGCAGCGCCCACAGCGTGAACGAGGCGTCGCGCATCCAGCAGAAGCGGTAGTCCCAGTTGCGCTCGCCGCCCGGTGTCTCCGGGAGCGAGGTCGTCGGCGCGGCCACCAGCGCGCCCGTCGGCATGAACGTCAGTCCCTTGAGCACCAGCGCCGAGCGTTGGAGGTGCTTGCGCCATGGGTGGTCCGGATAGGTGCCTTCGGCCAGCCAGCTGCGCCAGAAGTGCCCGGTCCGCTTGATTATCTGCCGAGCTTCCTCCGCGGTGTGCGGACCGCCCCGCGACTCCGTCCAGGAGATCGCGCAGAAGCGTTTCTCGCCCTCGCTCATCGTGTGACGCCCGTGCGTACGGTTGCCCTCGATGCCCATGCGGATGTCGCTGAACAGCCTGAACATCGTGCGGCCGTCGGAGGCGTCCATCGCGAGCGCGTCGTGTGCGTGGGGCGGCTGCTCGGCATCGGTCTTCAGCTCGACCTTCTTCCACTCCGCCGGCGTGGCACCGTAGTCGAGCATCGGCTCGCAGACCACCTCGACCTGCACCTGACCCTGGATGCATTCGATCATGCGCACGAGCAGGTGATCCGCGTCGAAGTCCGTCGGCGGGCGGGTGTGGCTGGAGCCGTGCTCGTTGTCGTGCCATTCGCCCATCGCCAGCGCGTCGACGACGCGGATCCAACCTTGCGGCGTCATCCACGTCGTCTCGATCATGTTCGTGCCCGGTACGTAACGGCGCCCGGCCGGGACGTACAGCCCATAGGGCCCTACGCGCCAGCTTCCCGCGCCGCGATCGAGCAGCGCGCCGAAAGCCGACGGCGAGTCGAAATGCGGCAGGCACATCCACTCGATCGAGCCGTCCGAGGCCAGCAGCGCGCCGGTGTGGCAGTCCGACAGGAAGCCGTAGTCGGCGATCGGTGGAAACGGCGAGCTGGAGGAGCTCACCAGTTGAAGCTGTCGAACGTCGGGCGCTGCACCCCTTCGGGCAGGACCTGCTCGTCGTCGAGCTTGTCCAGGTGCGCTGCCAGCGTGACGCTCGCGAGCGGACGCATCGACTCCGAGACCTCCGGCCAGACGGCGTCGAGCAGCTCGCTTTCGGTTCGCAGCCCCTTGCCGAGCGCGTACATCAGCGCGTGTTCGCGATCCAGACGATGGTTTACGTACTCTTCGAGCTTCGCGTGTGCGTCCCATACGACCGGGCCGTGACCGGGGCAGAGCACGTTGAAGTCTTCGCGCATGCGCAGGCGCGTGAGCGCGAGCATGTAGTTGGACATCGAGCCGCGATGCGGAGCGATGAACACGCTGCCTTCGCCGAGCACCGCGTCGCCGCTGAAGCAGGCGCCGTCGGCGATCAGGGCGAAGTGATCGATCGAGTGCCCCGAGGTGGCGACGGGGTAGAAGGGCCCGAACCGCTCCCCCTCTTCGAGTTTCACGTCGACGTCGCCGCGCCCTGCGGCGAGCGGCGCGGGAAAGCGCGCCAGCACGGCCGGCGCAGCCTCCGCGTGGTCCTCGTGATCGTGCGTGAGCACGATTCCGCCGAGGCCGCCCCGTCCTTCGATCGCCGTGCAGACGCGCTCCACGTGGGACTCGATCAACGGGCCGGGGTCCACCACCCAGGCGGGCCGACGCCCGACGATCCACGTGTTGGTGCCCGACAGCGTGTAGGGCCCGGAGTTGGGGGCGCGCAGGCGCAGGATGTCGTAGTGGGTCAACAGGTCGGTGTCGGACCCTGACTCCGGGACGATCTCCTTCTCCTCGCCCGGATCGGACGAAAACGGCTCGCTCACGATAGTGACGACGTTAGCCGACAGAAGGATTCAACGCCTGCTCCTCGCGCACGCATCGCGAGTCAGGCGGCCACGTAGCGCTTGCTCACGCGGCGCTCCTCGGGCACGGTGACGACGTCCCAGCAGAGTCCCAGGCGCGCCATCGTGCGGATCACGAGCGCCGAGATGTCGGGTTGGCGCCAGCTGAGACCGTGGTTGGCGGAGGTCGGGAATGCGTGGTGGTTGTTGTGCCAGGCCTCGCCGAATGTGGGAAGCGCCAGCCACAGCAGGTTGCGCGAGTGGTCCTGAGTGGCATAGTCGCGACGGCCGAAGAAGTGGCAGAGCGAGTTGATCGAGTAGGTCATGTGGTGCAGCACGAGCATGCGCACGGCGCCGCCCCACAAGAGGCCGGTGAGCCCGGCGCGCAGTGAGCCGCCGATCGCGTAGCCGAGACCGAAGGCGGCGGCCAGTCCGGCGATCGTCCAGAGGAAGAAGGTGCGATCGACGAACGAGACGACCGGGTCGGCGATCAGGTCGGGGGCGTAGCGCTCGCGCGAGCCGCGCTGGGTGTGGACGAACAGCCAGCCCACGTGCGCGTGCGCGAGCCCGCGCAGGGCGCCGCGCCAGCCGACACCGTGATCGACGTGCGGGCTGTGCGGATCGCCCTCGCGGTCGGAGAAGGCGTGGTGCTTACGGTGGTCGGCCACCCAGGAGATGACGGGGCCCTCGATCGCGGCGGAGCCCATCGCGGCGAAGACGCCGCGCAACGCCGGAGAGGTCTTGAAGCTGCGATGGGTGAAAAGACGGTGGAACCCGACGGTGACGCCGAGTCCGGTCAGCAGGTACATGATCGCGAACACCACCAGGTCCGAGGGGTGCAGCAGGCCGTCCCACATCTGCCAGCCGACGAAGAACAGCGCGAGGATCGGCAGGACGGTGATCAACCCCGTGAGGACGCGGTCGAGCGTCTCGTTGGCAGGGGGCTGAATGTCGTCTGGCCCGGGCCGGCTGTGATCCGCACCGCCGCCGGGAATATGGTCATCGTCCATGGTGCCGACATGCAAGTTACCAGCGCGACCCGCGGACCGCGTGACCCTGATCTGGCATACCCTCCTGTGGTTATGAGCCGACCACGTCCCCAAACACTGGCGAACATCGCCTGACGGGTGGCGAACGCCCTGTTCTCCTCGCCCTCCCCATTGCGTCGCGAGCTCGCGCGGGCGCTCCCCGAGCGTCCCTTCGGCGTGCGCTTCTGGGATGGCTCGGAACTCGCCGCGACGACCGCCGACGGACCGGTCTTCACGGTGCGCTCACCGACGGCAATCGCCCACCTGCTGCGCGCGCCCGGCCAGCTGGGGCTGGGGCGCGCCTACGCCGCGGGCGAGCTGGAAGCCGACGATCTCGATCGCGTGATCGGCCTGCTCGACTCTTTCAATGCTCCCGCGATCGACCGCGCGACCCGAGCGCGATTGACGCTGGCGGCGGTGCGCGCGTGCGGATTGACGCGCCCGCCGCGGATTCCCGAGAGCGAGCTGCGCCCGCGCGGACGCCGACACAGCCGCGAGCGGGACGAGCGTGCGGTGCGCCACCACTACGACGTCTCGAACGAGTTCTTCGCGCTGTTCCTCGACGAGTCGATGACCTACAGCTGCGCCCTGTTCTCGCGCGGCGCGAGCACGCTAGAGGAGGCGCAGGTCGCCAAGCGCGAGCTGGTCTGCACGAAGCTCGCCCTGCGCGAGGACGAGCGCATCCTCGACGTCGGCTGCGGGTGGGGCAGCTTCGTGATCCACGCCGCGCGTGAGCACGGCGTGCGGGCCGTCGGTCTGACCCTCTCCCCCGCCCAGGCCGAGCTCGCCCGCCGGCGGGTGGCGCAGGCGGGCCTCGAGGATCGCGTGGAGATCCGCCTGGGTGACTACCGCGAACTGCGCGCAGGCGCCGCCGGCGAGCGTTTCGACGCGATCGCCTCGATCGGGATGGTCGAGCACGTCGGCTCCAATCAGATCGACGAGTACGCGGGCGTGCTCGCGCATTTGCTCGAGCCCGGCGGGCGGCTGCTGAACCACGGCATCGCGCGCCTGCGCCACGGTGACGCCGAGGCCGGTCCGTTCTCCGAGCGCTACGTGTTCCCCGACGCCGCCCCGCTGCACCTCTCACGCATCCAGCTCGCGCTCGAGCGCGCGGGCCTCGAGACCGATCACGTGGAGGGCCTGCGTCAGGACTACGTCGACACGCTCTCCGCCTGGATCGACCGCCTGGACGCGAACCGCGAGGCCGCCGAGCGCCTCGCGGGCGGCGAGCGGCTGCGCGTCTGGCGGCTCTACCTGCGCGCGGCGCGCAACGGCTTCCAGACGGGCTTCACCTCGATCTACCAGGTGCTCGGCCACCGCGCCTAGATCCGCCGCGCCGCGACGGGTTCTGGCGTCGCGGAGCGCTCTTGGGGCGCGTGTGATCGCTCGGCAGGCCGCCGAGCTCGAGCTCGCGGTGCAGGCCGAGGTCGCCGATCATCACCGACAGTTCGCGCGCCTGCTCGCGGGTGACGAGCGTCACGCCGACGCCGCTGGCGCCGGCGCGGGCGGTGCGTCCGATGCGGTGCACGTAGTCCTCGCGGGTGCCGGGGATGTCGTAGTTGATCACGTGCGTGATCCCTGCGACGTCGATCCCGCGGGCGGCGACGTCGGTCGCGACGAGCGTGTCGACGGCGCCGGACTCGAAGCTCGCCAGGGCGCGTTCGCGCTGACCTTGTGACTTGTCGCCGTGCATCGCGACCGCCCGCACGCTGTTGCTTGCGAGGCGTTTCACGAGGCGGTCGGCGCCGCGCTTGGTGCGTACGAACACGAGCGTGCGCCCGCGCTCTGAGCCGTCGAGCTCGGAGACCAGACGTGCAACCTTGCCCTCGTGTGAGACCGTGACGAAGCGGTGCTCGATGTCGCCGCGACGCTCGGCCGAGTGCGCGTGCTCATGGCGGCGCGCGTCGCTGGTGTAGGCCTTGGCGATCCGTCCGACCTCGCCCTCGAGGGTGGCGCTGAACAGCAGCGTCTGGCGCTCGCGCGCGCACATCTTCACGATCCGGTCGACGACCGGCTTGAAGCCCATGTCGAGCATGCGATCGGCCTCGTCGAGCACGAGCAGCCTGACTTTGCTCAGCGAGACATCGCGGCGGTCGATCAGATCGAGCAGCCGTCCGGGGGTCGCGACGAGGATGTGGGCGCGAGCGGCGATCCGCGCCTGCTTGACGATCCCCGCGCCGCCATACACGGCGGCGATCGAGAGCGCGCGCGAGTGCGCGATGTCGCGCAGTTCGTCGACGATCTGCGAGGCCAGCTCGCGCGTGGGCGCGAGTACGAGCGCCGACTGGCGCACGTCGGTGCCCTTCAAGCGCTCGACCAGCGGGATGCCGAACGCGAGCGTCTTGCCCGACCCGGTGGGCGACTGCGCGAGCACATCGCGGCCGGCGAGCACATCGGGAATGACGAGCTTCTGCACGGCGAACGGCTTCTCGATCCCGCGCTTGGTGAGCTCGGCTGCGACGACCTCGGACACGCCGAGGTCGGCGAACGTTTCATGATTCATGTTGGTGTTGCTCCTTCTGGCGACCTTCCGGCCGCCGCTGCAGATGGAGATTCGACTGACCCCATCCGCGCACTCAGAGCGCCAACAAAGACAAGAACCTCGCGGACGACTTCGCCGCCCGTGGGCTGACCGTAGCAGGCTTCCCGCCTGAGGCCGCTATTGCAATGAGGCCATCACGTGCTTGACGACGGTGTAGTCCTCGAGCGAGTACACGCTCAGGTCCTTGCCGTAGCCGGAGTCCTTGAACCCTCCGTGGGGCATCTCGGAGACGAGCGGGATGTGGTCGTTGATCCACACGCAGCCGAAGCGCAGCGCACGCGAGACGCGCAGCGCGCGGCCGACGTCGCGGGTCCAGACCGAGGAGGCGAGGCCGTAGCGGGTGCTGTTGGCCCACGCGATCGCCTGCTCCTCATCGGAGAAGCGCTGCACGGTGATGACCGGGCCGAAGATCTCGCGCTGGATCATCTCGTCCTCCTGCTCAAGGCCCGCGACGACCGTCGGCTCCAGGTAGAATCCCGGCCGATCTGGCGCCTTGCCGCCCGTGACGATCTCAGCACGTTCGGGCCGGCGCTGCAGAAAGCCCTCCACGCGCTCGCGCTGGCGAGCGGAGTTGACCGGGCCGAGCGTCGTCTCGGGCGCGAGCGTGTCGCCGATCACGAGGCCCTGCGCCTGCCCCGCAAGGCCCGCGACGACGTCGTCGTAGACCTTCGCGCCGGCCAGCACGCGCGTGGCCGCGGTGCAGTCCTGGCCGGCGTTGTAATAGCCGGTGCCGGCGATCGTCGCCAGCGCCTGCTCGAGCGCCACGTCGTCGAAAACAACCACTGGCGCCTTGCCGCCGAGCTCCAAGTGCACGCGCTTGAGCGTGTCGGCGGCGGTGCGCGCGATGTGCCTGCCGGTGTCCACCGAGCCGGTCAGCGAGACCATGTCCACCTCGGGATGGCCGATCAGCGCCTCGCCGGTCGGCTGGCCGTGACCCATGACGACGTTCAGCACACCCGCCGGCAGGACCTCCGCGGCGAGTTCGGCCAGCCTGATGGTCGTGATCGGCGTCGTCTCGGCCGGTTTGAGCACGATCGTGTTCCCCGCCGCGAGCGCCGGGGCGATCTTCCAGATGGCCATCATCAGGGGGTAGTTCCAGGGCGTGATCTGCCCGATCACGCCGACCGCCTCGCGGCGCGTGAAGGAGGTGTAGCCCTCCATGTACTCGCCCGCGGCCCGGCCCTCCAGGCAGCGCGCGGCGCCGGCGAAGAAGCGCAGGTTGTCGGCCATCACCGGCAGCTCATCGCCCGTGACCGCCTCGATCGGCTTGCCCGCGTTGAGCGCCTCCAGGCGCGCGATCTCGGGCGCGTGCTCGTCGATCAGATCGGCGAGCGCGAGCAGGGCCTGCGCGCGCTGGGCGGGCGTCGTGGTCGACCACTTCTCGAACGCCCTGCGCGCGGCGCGCACCGCGCGATCGACGTCCTGTGGGGTCGAGTTCGACGCCCGCGCCAGCTCCTCCCCGGTGGCTGGGTTGAGGATCGGCTCGCTCTCGCCCTCGGAGGCGAGCGGCTCCCCATCGATGAAGTTGCTGAGTGTCTCCGTTGTCTGTGTGCTCACGTCCGGACCTCCTCCAGCTGCAGGGCTTTGGCGACGGCGGGGTGCATGATCTCGCCGTCTTGCACATTCAGGCCCAGGCGCAGCCCGGGGTCGGCGTCCATCGCCTGCCCCGGCCCATTGTCGGCCAGCGCAAGCACGTAGGGCAGGGTGGCGTTCGTCAGCGCGTACGTCGAGGTGATCGGCACCGCGCCGGGCATGTTCGTGACGCAGTAGTGGGTGATCCCGTCGACCTCGTAGGTCGGGTCTGAGTGGGTTGTCGGGCGCGAGGTCTCAAAGCACCCGCCCTGGTCGATCGAGACGTCGACGAGTACGGCGTGGGGGCGCATCAGCTGCAGCTGCTCGCGGCTGATGACGTGCGGCGCGCGCCCACCGTGCACGAGCACCGCGCCGATCACCAGATCGGCGTTTCCCAGCATCTCCTCGATCGCGAGCGTCGAAGAGTAGACCGTCGAGGCGCGCCCGCCGAAGGCAACTTCGAGCTCGCGCAGGCGGTCGATCGAGCGGTCGAACACGAACACGTCGGCCTGCATGCCGATCGCGATGAACGCGGCGTTCATGCCCACGACGCCGCCGCCGATCACGAGCACCGTGGCGGCCGCGACACCCGGTACGCCGCCGAGCAGGATCCCGCGTCCACCGAGTGGCTTCTCGAGCATGAACGCTCCGGCCTGCGTGGCGATCTTCCCCGCGACCTCACTCATCGGCGCCAGTAGCGGCAGCCGCCCGCGGGCGTCCTCGACCGTCTCATAGGCGATACAGGTGGCCCCCGAGGCCATCAGCCCGTGCGCGAGCTCGGGCTCGGCCGCCAGATGCAGGTAGGTGAAGAGGGTCTGGCCCTCGCGCAGCAGCGCGACCTCCGGCGGCTGGGGCTCCTTGACCTTCAGCACGAGCTCGGCCTCGCCGAACACCGCACGGGCGTCGGGCACGATGCGCGCGCCTTGGGCGCGGAACTGCTCGTCGCTCATCGCGCTGCCCTCGCCGGCGCCCGCCTGCACGAGCACCTCGTGCCCGCGCGCGCTCAGCTCGCGCACACCCGCGGGAGTGATCGCGACGCGGTACTCGTCGAGCTTGATCTCACTTGGGACGCCGACGATCATCGGGCCAGCTCTCTCCCCCTCAGCGCCAGCCAGAACTCGATGCGGTCGCGGGCGCTGGAGAAGTCGCGCCCGGTGAGCTGCTCGACGCGGCGGATGCGGTAGCGCAGGGTGTGCCGATGGCAGTAGAGCGCTCCGGCGGCCTTCTCCCAGTGGCCGTTGTTCTCGATGAACACGTCGAGCGAGCGCAACAGCTCGTCGCCGTACTCGCCCTCGCCCTGCTCGACCGGTCCGAGTACGCCGCGACAGTAGGACATCAGCGCGTCATCGTCCTGCAGCGACAAAAGCAGCTGGAAGGCGCCGAGGTCCTTGTAGGAGGCGACCGCCTGGGTCGCCTCGCCGTCGCGCAGCCTCGCGGCCTCGAGCGCGCAACGCGCCTCGTGAAAGCTCAGGCGCAGCGAGTGCGTCGCAGCCGGGCGGCTGGCGGCGGCGCGAACCTCGCCAAGCCTGGACTGAAGCTCGGTGCGCGCGCGCCCCGCGAGCTCGATCGGATCGGGCTCCACCCCGTCGACGTCGATGACCGCGCAGAGAAGGCCGGCGCGGATCGCGACCAGGCTGTGCACTCCGGCGCGCTGCAGCATGCGCTCCAGCAGCGGCGCGCCGACGGCGGGATCCTTCAGCGAGAACGCCAGCACCGCGGCCTGCTCGCCGATCCCGAAAGGATGCAGCTTGGCCTGGAGCTCTTCGGGATAGAGGTTGCCGGTGAGCGCTTCCGCGAGCACATCGCCGGCCATGCTGCGCTGCAGCAGCTCGTAGCGTTCGTCGACGAGCTGCGTGAACACGCGCTCGGTGATCGCGATGAAGGGCAGCTCGTAGGGGACCTCGAACACGGGGAAGTCGAGCTTGCGCGCGGCGTTCACGAGCCCGACCGGGATCTTCTTGTGCGCGAAGCCGGTGCCGAAACCGAGGCCCGCGATCTCGTGCTCGTGAAGGCGCTCGACGAGTTCGTGCTGCACCTTCGGGCCTTTCAGCTGGATGCCCGTGGTGAGCAGCAGCTCGCCGCCCTTCAGCCACGGCGTGGGATCGACGAGCTCGGTGATGTGCACCCAGCGGACGTGCCCGCCCGCCGAGCCCCTCCCGCTGGAGAGCTCGAGGCCGAGCTCGGCGATCAGGCTTTCGACCGTGAGCTCCATCTCATCCCGTGGCTCTGGCCCCGCCGACGCTCATCTCACACCCGCGCCGGACCGCGCGCGCCTCGCATCCGCAACCTGTGAGATCAGCTCCATCGCGCGATCCATTCCGACGCCTCGCTCAGCACGGGGCGCAGGATCGACTCGATTTCCTGGAACTGCTCCTCTCCGGCGATCAGCGGCGGGGAGAGTTGGACGATCGGATCGCCGCGGTCGTCGGTGCGACAGATCAACCCGCGGCGATAGAGCTCGCCGGAGAGGAACCCGCGCAGCAGCTGCTCGGCCTCCTCGTGATTGAAGGTCGTCTTGGTGTCCTTGTCCTTGACGAGCTCGATCGCGTGGAAGTACCCGGCGCCGCGCACGTCGCCGACGATCGGCAGATCGCGCAGCCCCTCGAGGATCTCGCGAAAGCGCGCTTCGCCTGAGAGCACGCGCGCGCACAGCTCCTCGCGCTCGAGCACGTCGATGTTCGCGAGCGCGGTCGCGCACGCCACCGGATGCCCGCCGAAGGTGAACCCGTGATTGAAGATCTCCGTGCCGTGCAGGAAGGGCTCGGCGACGTGATCGGCCGTGATCACCGCTCCGAGCGGAGCGTAGGCGGAGGTGATGCCCTTCGCTGTGGTGATCATGTCGGGGGCGTAGCCGTAGCGTTCGCAGCCGAACATGTAGCCGAGCCGCCCCCACGAGCAGATCACCTCGTCGGAGATCAGGAGCACGTCGTGGCGGTCGCAGATCTCGCGTACGCGCTGGAAGTAGCCGTCCTGGGGCACGAAGCAGCCGCCGCCATTCTGCACCGGCTCGAGGATCACGGCGGCGACCGTGTCGGGACCCTCGAACAGGATCGCCTCCTCGATCGCGTCGGCGGCCCACAGCGGATCGCGGTCCTCTTTCCAGCGGTAGGAGTTGGTGTTGGGCGCGTGATGCCCGCCGGGCGTGAGCGGTTCGAAGGGCTCGCGCAGCGCGGGCAGGCCGGTGGCCGTGAGCGCGCCCATCGAGGTGCCGTGGTAGGCGAGGTAGCGGGAGACGAGCTTGTGACGCCTCGGCTCTCCGCGCGCGGCGTGATAGGCCTTGGCGAGCTTCCACGCCGACTCGACCGCCTCCGAGCCCCCCGAGGTGAAGAACACGCGGTTGAGCTCCCCTGGCGCGAGCGCCGCGATGCGCGCGGCCAGCTCGATCGAGCGCGGGTGGGCGTAGCTCCAGTTGGTGTAGAAGCCGAGCTCGGCGGCCTGGCGCGCGGCCGCCTCCCCCAGCTCGGCGCGGCCGTGTCCGACGTTCACGCAGTACAGCGCCGAGAGCCCGTCGAGATAGCGCTTGCCGTGCTCGTCGTAGACGTAGCACCCGTCCCCGCGCACGATCACGGGAACCTCGCCGCCTTCCTCGTAGACGCCCATGCGCGTGAAGTGCATCCACAGATGGCGCTTGGCGAGCTGTTGGAGATCGGTGGACGTTGTGGTCAACAGTTCACTAGACATTGGGGACAACGCTACTCCGACGGCATGTCCAGCTCAAGGCATCACACGTTCAACATGCCTCTTCTCCATTGTACGAATCGTACAACAGCGGCGCTACGTTTTGGGGATCGCGCCCATTGGCGAGCGGCCGCCGAGGACGTAGCGTTTGTCACGACCTGCTGCCAATAGGTCGAGACTGTTTTCGAGAGGAGTCCAAAATGGCCAGTGCAAGCGTCGCCGCGCCCTCGTCTCCCGATCCCTCGGGGGTCATGGACAAGGGGCTGAAAAAAGGCGCGATCGGCTACCTCTCGAACATCGTCATCGGCGTCGCCTCGACCGCGCCGGCCTACTCGTTGGCGGCGACGCTCGGCTTCATCGTCGTCGTGAAGGGCGTCGGCGTGCACGCGCCGGCGGTGCTGCTCGTGGCGTTCCTGCCGATGCTGCTGGTCGCCTCGGCCTACAAATACTTCAACCGCGCCGACCCCGACGCGGGCACGACGTTCGCATGGACGACGCGCACGTTCGGCCCGTCCACCGGCTGGCTGAACGGTTGGGCGATCTTCCTCGCGGACGTGATCGTGATGGCATCGCTGGCGGACATCGCGGCGATCTACACCTTCCAGCTCTTCGGCTTTACCGAACTCGGCGAATCGAAAGTGGCGGTGATCGTCGCGGCCGTGCTGTGGATCGCGATCATGACCTGGATCTGCTACCGCGGGATCGAGCTCTCGGCGCGCATCCAACAGGTCCTGCTCAGCGCCGAGGTGTTCATCCTCGGACTCTTCGCGGTGGTCGCCTTCATCAAGGTCTACGGCAGCCATCCTCCGGCCAACTCGATCAAGCCCACACTCGACTGGTTCAACCCGTTCGCGATGAACTTCGGCGACCTGGTCGTCGCGCTGCTGCTGGCGGTGTTCATCTACTGGGGCTGGGATTCGGGCGTCTCCGTCAACGAGGAGTCAGAGAACCCTGCCGAGGGCCCGGGCAAGGCGGCGGTCGTCTCGACGATCCTCCTCGTCGTGATCTACGTCGTGGTCTCCGCGGCCGCGCAGTCGTTCCACGGCGTCGGCTTCCTTTCCAACGAAGCCAACCAGGAAGACATCCTCAAGGCGCTCGGCACAGGCGTGCTGGGCGAACCCTTGAACAAGCTGCTGATCATCGCGGTGCTCACGTCGGCTTCGGCGTCGACGCAGACGACGATCCTGCCGACCGCGCGCACGACGCTGTCGATGGCGCACTGGAAAGCCGTCACCAGCCTGCTTGCGCGCGTGCACAAACGCTTCCTCACCCCGACCGTCTCGACGCTCGGTTTCGGCGCGCTCTCGATCGCGATCACGATCGCGCTGCTGCTGCTCTCTGAAAGCGTCCTCGCGGACTCGCTCACGGCGATCGGCTTCCCGATCTGCTTCTACTACGGCTTCACCGGCGTGGCCTGCATCTGGTACTTCCGCCACGAGCTTCGCAAGAGCACGCGCAATATGCTGCTGCTGGGGATCGGACCGCTGCTCGGTGGGTTGATGCTGTTCGGGATCGGCATCAAGGCAGCCGTCTACTACAGCCACACCGCCAACGTCGAATCCGCGCCGATCCTCGGCATCACCCTGCCGCTGTGGATGGGCATAGGCGGGATGATCCTCGGCGCGATCATCATGCTCGCCTCGCGGCCGTACTTCAAAGAGTTCTTCGCGCGCAAGCCCGAAACCGCGCCGGCGGACGTGCTCGAGCAGCCACCGCCGACCGAACCTGTCCCCGGACCGGTGGAGTTCTGAACCGGGGGCACGCCGCCCGTCATTGGGGAACACGGCGCTCACGCACTGGACTGGGGGGCCTTTGTGTGAGCGCCGTGTGACGGGTGCTCCAGCTGCGCTCCTGTCCGTCACACCGCGTGGTGAGCCACGCCCCAGCTGAGCAGTCGTCCTCCGCGGGGACTCCAGCCCTCAGCCGACCTCCATCACCCCGTGCGGTGAGCCGAGGGCGGCGAGGCGTTCGAGGAAGGGGCTAGGCGGGAACGCCTCGGGACCGAGCACGCCGGCGCCCTGCCAGGCGCCTTCGTCAAGCAGCTCCAGCGCGACGACGGGATTGACGGCGGTCTGCCAGACGACGGCCTGAGAGCCGTACTCGCGCATGGTGGTCTCGTTGTCGACTACGTGGTAGAGGTAGGTCGAGCGCTCGCCGCCGTCGATGCCGGTGCCGGTGACCCAGGTGCCGGCGCAGGTGCGCCCGGTCATGCGCTCGCCGAGCGTGGCGGGATCGGGCAGCGCGGCGGCGACGAGATCGCGCGGGGCCACCTGCTGCCCGCGCACGGTCACGGGCTGGGTCGAGTCGAGGCCGAGTTTGTGCAGCGTGCGCAGCACCTCGATGAACTCGCGGCCGAGCCCGTACTTGAAGGTGACGCGCTCGCACTGCACCCAACGCGGGATCAGCACGACCTCCTCGTGCTCGACGTTGACGCACTCGACCTTGCCGATGCCCTCGGGGAAGGTGAAGATCTCGGGCTCGGAGAAGGGGACAGTGGTGTGGAAGCCGCGCTCACGCTCCCAGATGAGGGGCGGGTTGAGGCACTCCTCGATGGTCGTCCAGATGGAGAAGGTGGGCGCGAAGTCATAGCCTTCGACGACGAGGTCGGCGCCGTCGCGCACGCCTACTTCTTGCACGTGCGAGAAGAGCTCATCGGCGGCGTAGCGCGCGAACACGTCGGAGAGACCGGGCTCGACGCCGATGCCGACGAGCGCGAGTAGGCCGGCCTGCTCCCACTGCTCGTGCACGGCGAGCTGGTGATCGCCGAGCATCTTGCCGGGCAGCTCATACGGGCGCTGCGGATGGGGCGCAGAGAGCGTCATGGCCATGTCGAGGTAGGTCACGCGCGCCTGAAAGCAGGCGCTGAAGATCGGCTCGTTGAAGCGCGGGTCGCAGGCGTTGAGCACGGCATCGGGCTTCACGCGCTCGATCAGCGCGATCAGCTCGGTGCGATCGGAGGCGTCGACGCGCTCGGCGGCGAAGCGGTCGGCTTCGCCCAGACGAGCGACCACCTCGCGCGCGCGCTGGGGCGAGACATCGGCGAGCGTCACCCGCTCGAATGCCGGGCGGCGCTGGGCGATGGCGGCGAACGCCGCACCCACTCCACCGGCTCCCACCACAAGCACCTTCATGGCGCACAGTCTTACGCAAATCCATCAACCGGAACGTCCTAACAGGACGCGGTTCGTGCGCCGGGATGGACAGGCAGCAGCCACGCCCGGCGCCGGGCCACGGCGGAGCGGCGGCAACGACGCCCGACGCCGGACCGCTCGCGTATGCTGCGCCGTCGATGGCGAGCGCGCTTCTCGACACGCCGGCACCTTCGCCTGCCGCCAAGCAGCCCGCTCGCTGGGCACCCTCCCCGAAGCTTCCGGGCAGAGAGCTGGCATGGGTGATCGTCGCGGGCATCGCCCTGGCGGTTCTCACGACTTGGCCCCTGGTCCTGCACCTGCCCAGCCGGATCGCGCCGGACCTCGGCGATCCCGTGCGCACGGCGTGGCAGGTGGCGTGGGTTGGGCACGCGATGCTGCACGACCCGCTGCATCTGTTCGACTCCAACGCCTTCTACCCGCATCCGCTGAGCCTGGCGTTCTCCGATTCGCTGCTCGGCTACGGCCCGGCGGCGTTCTTCGGCCATGGTACGGTGGCGGCGCTGGTCCGCTACAACCTGCTGTTCCTGTGGGCGTGGTCGCTGTGCTTCGTGGGCGCATACCTGCTCACACGCGAGCTGGGTCTCGGCAGGCTCGGCGGCGCGGCCGCGGGGATCGCGTTCGCCTACGCGCCCTACCGCGTGACCGAGGCGGGGCACCTGCACGTGATCTCCTCGGGCGGGATCCCGCTGGCGCTGTTCCTGCTCCTGCGCGGCTACCGGCGCTCCTCGCGCGGACTGGTGCTCGCGGGCTGGCTGGTGTCGGCCTGGCAGGTCAGCCTCGGGTTCACGCTCGGGCTGCAGTTCTGCTACCTGCTGGCGGTGCTGGGGCTGCTCGTGCTCGTGTTTTGGTGGATGGGCCGCCTGCATCCGGGCGAGGCGTGGGGCAAGGACGAGGACCGGCGCGAGGATGCGGGGAAGGACGGCGCCCGAGGGCCACTGATCCCGCGCCGGCTGGTGGCGGTGACCTGTATCGGCATCGCGGCGCTTGGTGCAGTCGCGATCTACGAGGCGCGCCCGTATCTGAAGGTCGCGAGCGAGTACCCCACGGCGAAGCGGACGCTGAAGGAAGTCAAAAACTATTCGTCCGGCCCGGCCGCGCTGGTGTCGGCCTCCTCGGAGAACCGTGTGTGGGGAAGTGTGACGGCGCCGGCGCGGGAAGACGTCCACTCCAAGAACGAGGACGTGTTCTGGCCCGGAGGGCTGATCCTCCTGCTCGCGCTGGTCGGGCTGGCGGGCGTGGGCGGGGCTGTGTACACCCGCAGGTTGCGCGTGGGTCTGGCAAGCGGGATCGTGGTGTGCTCGGTGCTCGCGATGGGGCTGGGCCTGACGGGCGCGGGCTATCCGTATCGCCTGTTGTTCGACTACGCCCCGGGCTGGGACGGAGTGCGGGTACCGGGGAGGGTGTTCACGCTGGCGACACTCTTCTACGCGCTGCTGGCGGCCGCGGGTGTGCAGGGGTTGGCGAAGCTGGCGGGCGCCTGGGGCAGGAGGCACACGGTGGGCGCCACCGCGTCGATCCTCGGCGCGGTGCTGCTGATCGGCCTGCTCGGGGAAGGCGCGGGCCATCTCGCGCACCCGGTGGTGCCCCAACCGCAGCCCGCGGAGGTGGGGTTGCGCGGACCGCTGCTCGACCTGCCTACGGACGGCGCGGCGGATCGCGTGTGGCAGTACTACTCGACGAACGGCTTCTACAAGATCCCGATCGGCAACAGCACGTTCGACATCCCGCAGGTCGATGATCTGCGCGGGGGGATGAGCGGCTTCCCGGACAAGGCGAGCATCGAGAAGCTGCGCTACTACGGGATCAAGACGGTGGTGCTTCACTTGACGATGCCGCAGCTGCCGGGGATCCACGGGTATGCGCTGGCGGAGCCCCCGAATGTGCAGGTGGCGGCGGCGAAACCGGTGGCGGGGTTGGGCGTGAAGCG
>DASXMO010000142.1:0-2320 GCA_036495605.1 Solirubrobacteraceae bacterium | reverse complement strand
ACACTGTTATGCCGCGTGTGGTGGCGCCCCGCCGGGCGACGGCAGCGACCGTACAAGGGATGTCTAGGATCGCACCGGCGGAATCGCCGGTTTCCCGGCCGGCATCGTCTGCTCGCCCGGACCGTCGAGATCGAGACGGGCGAGCTGGGTGCGGGAGCTAATATCAAGCTTCCTGAAGACGTTGCGCAGGTGGAAGTCGATCGTGCGCGAGCTGAGGAACAACTGGGCTGCCACCTCTCGGTTGCTGAAGCCCTGCACCACGAGGTGCACGATCTGGAGTTCCTGTGCGGTGAGCTCGTCCCTGGTGCTTGGGTCACGTCGCCGGGCCACCTGCCCGCTGGCGCGCAGCTCCACCCGTGCGCGCTCCGCCCACAGCCTCGCACCCAGTCCCTCGAAGCCGTCGAGCGCGGCGCGCAGGTGCTCACGCGCCTCAACTCGACGGCGGGCGCGCCGGAGCAGCTCGCCGAGGGCGAGTTCGGTACGGGAACGCTCGAACGGACGGGTGGCCTCGGCGTGCGCGTCCAGTGCGGCACGGAGGAAGCGTTCGCATTCGCGCTCGTCATCGGAGAGCAATCCTCGGCAGTGCAAGAGCACTGCGCGTGCCCAGGCAGCCTCGCCGTTTTCCGCCCATCGTTCGAAATACGCAAGCCAGTCACGGGCCGCTTCCCGCTCGCCGCTGTGGACCGCCGCTTCGATCCGATCGAGCATGGCGAACAACCCGATGAGGGTGTTGGAGATGGCTCGGGCGTGCCGGAGCGCCTCTTCGGGTCGGCCGAGTCCCAGCTCGAGCACCGTCAGCGCCCAGTGCGCGGACTCGGTGGCGAAGACGAAACGCCGCGCCGAGGAAAGCTCGAGACTCTCCCCCGCCAGGGACCGGCACTCGTCCTCATCCCCGCGGTGGGCCGCGATCAGAGCGAGCAGGACGAGGTGGTAAGCGACGAGGTCGTGCTGGCCGATCTCTCGCGCGATCCGGAGGCCTTCGCTCAGGTTCGCCCACGCCGAGGCCCAGCGGCCTTCCCACAGCTCGGCGTAGCCCACCCGGGGAAGGATCTGCGTCAGGATGACGAGCATGCCGGCAGTGCGCGCCCGAGCTGTCGCCTCGTGGTGGATGCGGTAAACGTCCCGATCGTCGCCAAGGTAAAGTGCGGCCCGCCCGGCGAACATGAGCGCCACGGGCTCCTGGGTCGTAGAGTCGTCATCAAGCCGCTTCGCCAAGCTCACGGCCAGCCGCAGTGGCGGCGCGGCAGCGACGAAGTCGCCCTCGAAGTGGGCCCCGATCCCGGTCAGAAGGGCAACAAGCATGTGGTCGATCGGGGTGTCCACGGCCAGGCCTTGAGCCAGTTGGGCGATCGATACTGCCGCCTCGCCGTCGTCTGCCCAGGTCGCGGCGACGCTCGCAAGATTGAGCAGCTGCAGCGCACGCTGGCCATCGAGCGGCGCGACCGCAGACGCGGCCCGAAGGAGAAGGTGACAGGCGTCGGCTGGGATGCCGTCCATCATCTCGATCAAACCGAGATAGCGGTCGATGTCGGCCCGCTGGGTCGGCTCCGAAGCGAGCGGCTGGGCTTGCGCGAGCAACATCGCCGCCCGCTCGACTCGCCCCCCTAACCACGCGTTCTCCGCCGCCGCGATCACTCGACGCACCCGCTGGCCCTCGTTCGATGTCAGCGCGGCAGCCCGCTCGAAGGCCAATGAGGCGGCGGAGAAGCCACTCCGCTTCCGCGCCCGCTGTGCCGCCTGGTCAAGTTCCTCCACCACCGGGGTGTCGGGGTCGACGGTTGCAGCGGCGTGGTGCCACGCCCGCCTATCGGCTTTCGACTCGCCGTTGAGCACGCTCGCCAGCGCCCGGTGGGCGATGTGGCGCCGCGAGAGCGGAGCGCTGTGGTAGACGGCTGAGCGCACCAGCGGGTGATGGAACTCGAGCTGGTCCCCCCGTACCCTGACTAGCCCCTCCCGCTCGGCGGCATCGAGCGCTTGGGAGGCAGCTCCCAGTTGTGCCGTCGCGCTGAGGACGGTGGCGAGCTCGCCGCTGTCCTCAGCGGCGGCAACAAGCAGCAGCGTCTGGGTGTCCTCGGGCAGCTGATGCACGCGCGCCAAGAAGGCACGCTCGATGCGTTCGCCTACCGGAAGCGGCGCCAGCAGCGGCTCGGCGCCTGTGAGTTGCGCTTCACTCAACACCTCAGGCAGTTCGAGCAAGGCAAGGGGATTACCGCCGGTTGCCGCGACAAGACGCTGACGTGCCTCAGGCGACAGTGCGACATTCGCCCGACGGCCGATCAGCGCCGCCGCCGACTGCGGGTCGAGCCCGCCGAGCGCGAGT
>DASXMO010000141.1:0-6543 GCA_036495605.1 Solirubrobacteraceae bacterium | reverse complement strand
GGCGTGGATCCTGAACGCCCTCGGCGCGTTCCCCGTCGATCGAGGCGCGAGCGATGGCGAGGCGATGGCGACCGCGCGGGAGATCCTCAGGCGCGGCGACTGCGTGGTCATCTTTCCCGAGGGCACGCGTACGCGCCGGGGACCGCTGGGCGAGCCCCATCGCGGCGTTGGGCGGCTGGCGCTTGAAACCGGCGCGCCGGTGGCGCCCGTCGCGGTGATCGGCACCGAAGAGGTGCGTCGCGGCCTGCGCATTCGCCCGCGTAGGGTGCGCCTGCGAGTCGGACGGCCGCTGCGGTTTCCGACCGTCGCCGAGCCCTCGCCCAAACTGGCCGCGGGGATGACGCGGCGGATCTGGGCGTGCGTGAACCTGCAGTGGGAGTGGCTCGGCGGCGAGGGCGCGCATGTGCAGGAGCAGCGCGACTCCGCCCGGCGAGCCCGCGACCGCACGCGCTCGGAAGATGAGTCGGGCGCGTCCCGATCGGTCCGGGCGGCGTGAGCGAGCGCGAGGTGTGGAGGGATAGTGTGCGATGAGTGAACCCCGAGCAGGCCAGCCACAAGCCCAAGGCGCAGCTCGATGCGGAGTTCTCGGACCTGTACCGCTCGCATCTGCGCGACGTTTACAGCTACGCCTACTACCGGGTCGGCAATCATCACGACGCGGAGGATCTGACCGAGCAGACGTTCCTGCAGGCCTACCGCCACTTCGAGCGCGCACAGCGCGAATCGGACGGCCGCCCGCTGCGGCCGTGGCTGATCCGGATCGCGCACAATCTCGCCGCGAACCTCTATCGCGATCGTTCGCGCAAGCCCGCCTCGCCGATCGACGACACGACGACGCTGATCGCGCCGCACACGACAGAGCAGCTGGTCGAGGGGCGGGAGCAGGCGCGCCACGTGCTCGACGGCGTCAGCCGGCTGCCGGAGGACCGGCGCGAGGCGCTGATCATGCGTTTCGCGCTGGGGATGGACAACCGCGAGATCGCTCGCGCGCTCGGGCGCTCGGACGGGGCCACGAAGGTGCTGATCCATCGCGCGATCAAACAGCTGCAGGGTCTCGTCGGCGAGTCAGAGTCCGACGGTACTCGAGACGGAAAGCAGGACAGAGCCGATGACTGAGGCCGTCCCGAACTTCGAGAGTCTCCTGCGCGAGGTCCTCTCGCCGGTGGAGCCGCCGGAGGACATGGTGCTGCGCCTGGAGGGTGCCCTGCTGAGCATCACCGAGCTCGCGGCCGATGAGCTGGAGGCGTGGGAGCTCTCGGCGATGCGCGATCCGCGCAACTGGGCGCGGCCGGCGGCCGCGGTGGTTGCGGGAGGCGTCGCGGGCACCGCGCTGGTGCTGCTGCGCGCACGACGGCGTGCCCACGCAGAGGTCGCCCACGGCGGTGTCCTCGGCGGCACGCGCGACAGCGCCGAGCGTGCCCTGCGCGACATCCGACGCGAGACGCGCTCGAGGCTCCTCGGGCGCGACTGAGCCCGTCCCCCTGCGGGTGGCGGAGTGCGGCGGCGGAGTGCGGTGGCGGACCGCGGGGGCGACCGCGGCGGCGGACCGCGACGGCGCCGCTGTGGTCGTGTTCGGCAACCCCAGAGGTGCTGACAGGCCTACGAGATCGTTTGGACACTCGGGATCACGTCCGGGGCGGCTGATGCAATGCGGATCGCGGGCGCGTGATCCGCTCCGTGAGCCCGCCGCGTATCAATGTCCGACATGGCCCTATACAGACGCTCTCCGGAATCCTCCGCGGCCTCGCTGCGCAGGCTCGCCGACGAGGATCTGATGCAACTCGTGGCCGAGAGTGACGCCGGCGCGTTCGCGATTCTCTACGAGCGCCACGCGAACGTCGCGTTCTCGCTGGCCTTTCGCATGTGCGGCAAGCGCGTCATAGCCGAAGAGGTCGTGCAGGACGCGTTCCTCTCGCTGTGGCGCGGCGGCTCGCGCTATGACCGCACGCGCGGAAGCGTGCGTACGTGGGTGCTCGGAATCGTTCACAACCGCGCGATCGACGCGCTGCGCCGCGGGACCGTGCACGACCGCGGCAGGGTCAGCGATGAGGGCATCGAGGAACGCCTGGAGGCGCCCGAGCGCACCGACCAGGAGGTCGGTCGCCGCGATGAGGCGCGTGAGATCAGAGCCGCCCTGGAAGGTTTGCCCGCCGAGCAGAGTCATGTCATAGAGCTGGCCTATTACGGCGGGTTCACCCATAGCGAGATTGCGACGATGCTCGACACCCCGATCGGGACGATCAAGGGACGGATGCGACTGGGATTGCAGAAGCTGCGCTCCCAGCTCGGCCCCGCGGAGGCGGCACGATGAGCCCGATCGATCCCCGCGAATGTGAGCGGCGCGCGCAGGACGCGGCCGCGTACGTGCTCGGAGCGCTGCCCGAGCGGGAGCTCGCGTCCTTCCACGAGCATCTCGGCGGTTGCGCCGAGTGCGCGGCCGAAGTCGCCACGCTGCAACCCGCGGCCGACTCGCTGGCGCTCGCCGTCACACGGGTCGAGGCTCCGCTCGACCTGCGCGACCGGCTGATGGCCGTCGTCGGGGGTGAGGCCGAGCTGCTGCACGCCGCCGGCCACGAAGCCGATCTGCCTCCGCGCCGCCGGACCGGATGGCGGGCGCGCATGGTGCCCGCCCTGGGCGCCGCTACAGCGCTCGCCGCGGGGCTGGCCATCGGTGCGCTGGCGATCGGTGGGAGCACGAACACAGTCACGAAGACCCAGACGATCGAGGCCGCGGTCGCCACGCCCGGCTACCACGCCACGGCCGCCCTGGAGAAATCGGGTTCGCACCTCGTGCTGGTCGTCAGCGGAATGCCCGCGCCACCGCCCGGGCACATCTACGAGGTCTGGCTCGAGCGCGGCACGCAGGCGCCGCAGCCGACCGACGTGCTGTTCTCCGTCACCCACTCGGGCGGGGGTTCTGTCGGCGTGCCCGGGAGCCTCGGAGGCGTGAGCAAAGTGCTGGTCACCGCCGAGCCCCTCGGCGGCAGCCTGAAACCGACGCGCGAACCAGTGATCGTAGCCTCGATCTGAGCGGGCGCCCTCCGCTCTACGTCCTGCGCACCCCCTCGCGGGGAATCCTCGCGCGTAGGGCGCTGGAGGCGGTTCGGGCGAGTTGTGCGCGCGCGGTCGCGGCGCCCGATATGAGCTCGCTTGCGACATAGATAGGCTCTGGCGCACATGGCTACCTGCTACCGGCACCCATCGCGTGAGACCGGCGTGTCGTGCTCCTCCTGCGGGCGGCCGATCTGCCCGGACTGCATGACCACGACGCCGGTCGGCATGCGCTGTCCCGAGTGCGCCAAGCAGCGCACGAAGGTCGTGCGCATGCGCGAGCTGCCGAGCGGGCCGCAGGTGACGTATGCGCTGATCGCGATCAACGTGATCGCGTTTCTCGCCGAGGGGCGGCTGGCGGGAGGCAGCAGCGGGGGAGCCGGCAACGTCTTCAACCGCGGTGCGCTGATCGGCAGCGGCATCGAAGCAAGCGGCCACAGCCTGAGCTATATCGGCGTCGCCTACGGCCAGTGGTGGCGGATCGTGACGGGTGGGTTCCTGCACGTGAACCTGATCCACATCGGTTTCAACATGTACCTGCTGTATCTCCTCGGCCGGATCCTCGAGCCCGCCCTGGGGAGCGTGAGGTTCGCGGCCCTCTATTTCGTCTCGCTGCTCGCCGGCTCCTTCGGGGCGCTGCTGGTCTCACCCCATGAGCTGACCGTCGGCGCCTCGGGCGCGGTATTCGGGCTGATGGCCGCCGTGCTGCTCGAGGCGCGCGCCCGTCAGATCCCCGAGCTGCAGCGCTGGGTCGCGGGGCTGATCGTCTTCAACCTCGCCTTCACCTTCCTGTATCCGGACATCTCCTGGGGGGGACACGTCGGCGGTCTGATCGGCGGTGCGCTGTGCACGCTCGTGCTGCAGTACGGCGAGCGTCACCGTCAGCGCGCGCTCGCGCTTGCCGGTTGCGTGGCTATCGGCGTCGGTGCGTTCGCGGGCGGGATCGCGGCGGCCGAGTCCAGCGAAATTCAGCGCCAGCAACTGCCGGCCGGCGGCGAAACCTCGCTGCCTGCGCCCAGTCCTTGACCGTGATGGTGCCCGCGGGCGACGTGCGCCCAGCTCGCGACTCCAGTCGCTGCCCGCGGGCGGCGATATCCTCCAGATCGTGAAGGCTCCATGCCACCGCTGAGCAAAGAGGAGATCGACAGGCGCGTCGCGGACGGCGACTGGAGTCGCGAGGGGGATGCGATCGTGTGCGAGCGCAAGCTCGCCGACTTCGCCGCGGCGATCGCGTTCGTGAACGACGTCGCGCAGCTCGCCGAGCGCGCGAACCACCATCCCGACATCCTCGTGCACGGCTGGAACCACGTGCGCCTGACGCTCTCGACCCACTCGCAGGGCGGCCTCACGGACGCCGATTTCGAGCTCGCCGGGGAGATCGACCGCCTGCGGTGAGCGACGCCGTCCCACCGCCGCCGCGCGCCGTCCATCGGCGGGCGCTGTCCGGGTACGACCATCGCGCTTGCTACGGTTGGCGGGTCGGCAAGCGATGAACGACGACGAAGAACTTCCCCGAAGTAGCGCGGCCCCGATCGGGAGCCGCGACGCTCAGCGCCCAAGCGCGCGTGGCGGCTGCGCGGGGCGCGCCAGTGCCGCCGATACGGCGTGAACGGCCTGAAGCTCATATTCGCGGCCGTTCTGATCGCGATCAACGCGTTCTTCGTGATCGCCGAGTACGCGCTCGTGCGCTCGCGCCGCGCGCGGCTGGAGATCATGCGCGAGGAAGGCGCGAAAGGCGCCGGCCTCGCGCTGGACCAGCTCGGGAACATCAACGAGTACATCTCCGCGGTGCAGATCGGGGTCACGATGACCTCGATCGGCATCGGAGCGCTCGGCGAGCCCGCGCTCGCGAGCCTGCTGAGGGGAGCCCTCGGGGATACGCTCAGTCACGGGGTGGCCGTCGCGCTGTCGGCGGTGGTGGCGTTCATGATCATCGCCTCGGCGCAGCTGATCGCGGGGGAGATGGTCCCGAAGTTCTATGCGATCGACCGCGCCGAGGCGGTCGCGCGGCGAGTGGCGCGTCCGCTGCAGGCATTCAGTGTGCTGTTTCGCCCGTTCATCATCGGGCTGACCGCGGTGGCCGACCGGATCTTGCGGCTGCTCGGCGTCGACATGAGCCTCGAGCGGCGCGGCGGCTCGCCGGATGAGCTCAAGCGCCTGATCGCCGAGTCGCACGCCGGCGGGCACATCGACCTGGGCGAGGCGGGGATGCTGACGGGCGTCTTTCACCTGCACGAACAGGAGGCGCGCCAGGTGATGACCCCGATCCCCGCGGTGGTGACGATCGACGTCTCCCAGGATGTGGAGCAGGCGCTGCAGCTGTGCGTCTCGAGCGGCCACACGAGGCTGCTGGTGACCGAGGAGGAAGACCGCGATCGCGTGCGCGGGATCGTCCACGCCAGCACGCTCATCGGTCAGCTGATGCAGGACGGTCCGCACGCTCCCGTGCAGCCGCTCGTGCACGACGCGCCGATCGTCCCCGAGACGAAGCCGCTCGACGATCTGCTCGCGGAGCTGCAGCGCCAGCGCACCTCGATGGCGGTGGTCGTCGACGAGTACGGCCGCGTGGCCGGAATCGTGACCGTCGAGGACATCATCGAGGAGATCGTCGGTGAGATCGCCGACGAGACCGACCCGGCCGCCGGCGAGATCCGCAAACTCGCCGACGGCGATTGGTTCGTACGCGGGCACGTCGCGGTGACCGACCTTGCCGACTACGGCCTTGAGCTGCCGGTCGACAGTGACGCCTACAACTCCGTCGGTGGTTTCGTGTTTGCAGAGCTCGGCCGGCTGCCCCAGCGCGGGGACACGGTCTCGGCGAACGGCTTCTCGATCAGGGTCGAGTCGGTCCGCGACAATCGCATCGAGGCGGTGCGCATTCGCGAGCGTCGCCACGTGCGCCCGGGCGAGGGGCGCGAGTCCGCCGGCGAGTGAGCGCCTGCTGCCCCGGCGAGGGCAACACGCACGCCTGCGGCGAACACGCACACCCGCGGCGAGCACAGGGCCGCCCCGGCGAGTGACCCCAAAAACACGTCCGGCCCGCGGGGGGAGCGGGCCGGATCGTGTGCACTGGGAGGAGGCGGGTGTGCATTTGCGACTGTGGCGTCGCATGGACAAGTATCTCCACCGGGATGAATGCCAGCTAAAAGTCACATCAGGCTAAATAAATTCTCACGTGCGGAATGTCACACGCACTCGCAAGCCAGCTCTTCAGCCCGGGCGCCGAGGGCCGGCGCCTGCCTGCCTGCCTGCCTGCCTGCCTGCCTGCCTGCCTGCCTGCCTGCCTGCCTGCCTGCCGGTCTGGAGCGCCGCTCGCGGCCCTCGAGAGGAGAGTCTCAGTAGGTCAGAAAGCCGCGACCGCTCTTGCGCCCGAGGGCGCCCTCGGCGATCAGCTGCGTAAGCCGGTCGGGCACGGGCTCGCCGATCGTCTCGCCGATCGCCGCCGAGACATCCAGCCCGACCAGATCGAGCAGCGCGAACGGCCCCATCGGG
>DASXMO010000140.1:0-1581 GCA_036495605.1 Solirubrobacteraceae bacterium | reverse complement strand
AGCGGCGCGTGCCGAGACCGGTCGCAAACGGAGACCAGCTGCATCGCGCGCTGGTCGAGGCGGTGCAGCCGGGAGCGCCGATCTCCGACTACTACCGCTACCACCCGTGGCAGGACGACGGGGGCTATCTCACGGCGCTGGTCACGACGTGCCGGGAGTGCTGTCGGGGGCTGCCTGCCTACGGGAGCGTGAAAGCGCGGGTGGTCAGGGCAGCGCGACGCTGTGGAGTGCAGGGCATCAACCACGATCCCGACGCGCGCCGGCGCGAATCGCGATTGCGACAGTGGGTCGGCGCGGAGTTCGCCGGGCGCCAGGATCTGTGCTGGTGGGAGCTGACGGCGGCGGCGAGCAGCACGCTGGGGATTCACGCGCTGCTCGCGCAAGCCGCCGATCCGTGCCCCGCGCCGCGAGTTTTCGGTGAGGTCGATCGGGCGTACATGCCGTGGGTGTGCGCGGCGAGCACGATGCTCGACAGCTACGTCGACGCGCTCGCGGATTTGGCGGGCGAGGGCCACAGCTATGTTGCGCACTACGCGAACCCGTCGATTGCGGCCCAACGAGTGTGCGAGCTCATCCGCCGGTCGGTGCGCGAGGCGCGCGAACTGCGGGGCGGTCTGAGACACGCCCTGATCGTCGCGGGGATGACCGCGATGTACCTGTCGGCGGACGAGGCGCGCACGCCGGCGATGCGCGCGACGACCGACAGGTTCGTCGAGGCGGGTGGATCGCTGACACGGGCGCTGTTGCCGGTCCTGCGACTGTGGCGTCTGATCAACGGGCAACGCTCTGCGTGAACATCCCGCGAAGGCCCGAAACGCCGGTGGCTGGGACTAGTCAGAACTGAACATTCAGGCCGGTCTTTGCATAGCGTGGCTTTTTCGACATGCTCATATGCACGCCATGTTGGATAACAGCGACAGCCGGGATGGGACAGCCGAGAGAGGGAGGCGTGGCGCCCGGAGCGTCGCGGCGGGCAACGGCGCCTCGGGGGCGGCGCCGGCCCGCCCATGGCCACGGCCCGAAGGCGAGGTCCGACGACCGGGGCACAGCCGCGACGGCGAAGGGGATGCGGGCAAGGTGATGATCGAGCTGTCCAAGGCGCAGGTCGACCAGGTCGTGCGCGGCGCCGGCGAGGGCGGAACGATGTCGATTCTGCTCTCGGCGCTGCGCGATCCCGATTGGACGCTCGCGGTCGACTCGGATGACTGGAGCTATCCGGAGCAGATGGAGGACAGGCGCCTGTCGCGCTCGCTGCTCTCGGGACTGCTCGTGCTCTCGTGCTTTCCGGCCGACGGGGGCTATCTGGGAATCGCGGAGCTCGCGCGGATGCTCGACATGAACACGAGCACCACGCATCGCTACGTCACGACGCTGCTGGCGGTGGGCCTCATCGAACGGGATCCGGCGACGCGCCGGTACCGGATCGCGGCTGCGTAAACCTGTCCCGGAAGGAGCGCGGGCCTGGCGGATCGGTCCATAGCGCTTCGCGCGCGTTGTACCGCGGTGATGAGATGCCGACCGATCTTCGATCGGTGCGGCGGGAGCGCGCATGCGCGCTCCCGGGTCAGGCCGCATGCGGCC
>DASXMO010000139.1:0-18380 GCA_036495605.1 Solirubrobacteraceae bacterium | reverse complement strand
TGCGTGCCGACCATTCCGATGATGTGGACCAGCACGATGTTGAGCACCATCGACTTGGCCGTCGCTCTACCCACCCCTACGGGCCCACCACTGGCGTTATAGCCGTAGTAGCACCCGACGAGCACGATCGCGGTGGCCATGAACATCGCCTTGATGAGGCTGTACAGGAAGTCCGGTGGACTCTGGAACTGCCAGAAGATCAGCTGATAGCCGCCTGAGGAGACATAACCGATCTGCTGCACAACGGCGATATCCGACGCCAGGAACGCGGCGCCGATACCCGCGAGATAGATGAACGGCAGCACGATCCAGGCCGCGAGCAGGCGCGTGGCGCAGAGGAAGGTCATCGAATCGATTCCCATGACCTCCAGGGCGTCGATCTCCTCGGAGATGCGCATCGCTCCGAGCTCGGCCACGATCCCGGTGCCGACCTTCGCGGACATCATGTAGCCGAACGCGTACGGTGTGATCTCGCGCAGATCACACCACGCGGTGAACACACCCGAGTACGCGGGCGCACCCGATGCCTCGGTGAAGTAAGCGCCCTCGATGCCGCACTGCAGGCCGAGGATGAACATCAGTGTCCAGATGATCAGGGTCGAGGAGACGATCAGGATTCCGGCTTGGCGCAGGCCCTCGCCGAAGAAGCGGAACACGCGCAGGCCGTAGACGTCGCGCACGACGTTGCCCGTGAACCCCGCGATCTCACCCGTGGCGGCGATCCATTCGCGCGGCATCGCGACCGGCTCGCTCATCTCGCTCCACCTCCCCGGGTCGAGCGTGTCGAGCGGGCTCCCGCGGTACGGGGGCGCGATCCCACTGCCAGGCGCATCGCGCGAACGCGGGCCACGGCGGTGATCACTTGATCACCAGGATGTTGGGGTGCGTCGCGAGCAGCATCTGGGTGAAGACGTAATCGAACGCCCCGATGCCCAAGAAGGTGATGACGACGGCTTGGTTGACCGCGCGGCCCACGCCCTCGGCGCCGCCCGAGGCGGTCATGCCCTTGTAGCAGCACACGATCGCGATGATCGCCCCGTAGAGCGTCGTCTTCAGCACCGAACCCCATAGATCCGTCGTCGACGCGTTCGCGAACAGCGTCGCCCAGAACGGTCCGAGCGGCTGACCCTTGACGAGCTCGGCGAGCAGACCGCCGAAGATGCCGAACAGCAGCGCATAGATGTTGAACAGGCCGGTGACGACCATCAGCGCGAGGAACCGCGGCACCACGAGGTTCTTGATCGGGTCGACCCCGAGCACCTGCAATGCGTCGAGCTCATCGCGGATCTTGCGGGCGCCGAGGTCGGCTGTGATCGCGGTTCCCGCCACACCCGCCAGCACGATCCCGGTCACCGCCGGGCCGATCTCGCGGATCGCCGCGAGCACGAAGATGCCGCCGATGCGGTCCAGCGCACCGAAGATTTCGAAGAAGTTGGCCGCCTGCAACCCCGGAGCCGCATAACACAGGCAGACCGTGGAGACGAGCAGCGGGAACCAGCAGAGCCGCAGTGCGAACAGAAACTGCGCGACGAACTCCTCGCCGTAGGGATACGGCGGACGCAGCGCCGACCAGATGGTCCTGCCCGTCAGGATCATCATGTCCCCGATTTCCTCGAGCAGGTTCCGCGTCGGCAGGAACGCCCGCTCGGCTGCACTGCGAACCATCTTCTCTGACGCCCCTCCCTCGAGTAGCGATCGCTATCGCTGCGAACTCTACGCGATGCGCTGACGACGCGCCACCCCAACCGATCGGGCCGCGAGTCCGCCCGTCCGAGGAGCCACTGGTATCGTGGCCTCGCTGTGAGGGGGTGCCATGCGTCAATCGCCGTCCTGCTCGTAGGCGCCTCAGCCGCGCTTGCCTCCGGCTGCGGTGGGGGAGCTCGCCAAGACGCGGGCGAACCCGACGCGAAGTTCACGGTCGCGGTCGTGGGCCACAGCTTCCCCAGGGTGCAGGCGGTGGCACGACCGGCCACGATGAGGCTGGCCGTGCGCAACACGAGCAGCGCCACGATCCCGAACATCGCGATCACCGTCGACTCCTTCAGCTACGTGTCCAACTTGCCCGAACTGGCTTCGAGCAAGCGACCGATCTGGGTCGTCGAACGGGGTCCGGGGACGGTTCCCAAACGTCCGGTGCAGAGTCAGGCGATCAGCCCGCCCGGCGGCGGCCAGACGGCCTACGTGAACACGTGGGCGCTTGGCCCATTGGCGCCGGGGCACACGCAGACGTTTGCCTGGCGGGTGACCCCGGTGAAGCCCGGCGTCTACACCGTGCACTACACGATCGCCGCCGGACTGGCCGGCCGCTCCAGAGCGCGCCTGGCAAATGGCGCCATCCCCCATGGCCACTTCAAGGTGGCGATCGCACCGCGGCCTCCCGCTACACAGGTGAACCCGGAAACAGGCCAGGTCGAACCGGGACGCTACGTGCCGAGCAGCACCGCGGCGGGCGAATAGACCGAAGCGCAGCGCCCGCGCTGTCGGTTTGGCCCGCTGTCTAAAGCCGACGGGGCCGGGTTTCGCCAGACGGTCATGCCGCGGGCCCGCGCGGGCACTACGATTGCACTCCGGCAATGCGCCCGGCGCCCGATCCAGGGCTCAGCCCATCGGACCCTCGCCCAGGACGCCGCGTCAAACACTTAACAGGAGGAATCGCCCCGCCCATGCCCAGGACTCGTCAGCACAACGTGACCGCCGCCCAGTGGAGCGCCAACGGTTCGGCGCTCGGCACCCCCGACCTGACGCTGCCGGGAAACCAGGTGTTCGCGTCCAACGTCTTCAGCGCGAATCTCCAGCGCCATCGACTGCCCAAGCACGTCTACCGCGCGCTGCAGCGCACCCTGGAGCACGGCGAGGCGCTGGACACCTCGCTCGCCGACCAGGTCGCACAGGCGATGAAGGATTGGGCCATGGAGCGAGGTGCGACCCACTACACACACTGGTTCCAGCCCCTGACCGGCTCCACGGCGGAGAAGCACGACTCCTTCTACGCACCCGCCGGCGACGGTACGGCGATCGCCGAGTTCTCAGGGAAGGAGCTGATCCAAGGCGAGCCCGATGCCTCCTCGTTCCCGACGGGCGGCATCAGGGCCACGTTCGAGGCACGCGGCTACACCGCCTGGGATCCGACCAGCCCTGCGTTCATCCTCGAGAACCCCAACGGCGCCCTGCTGTGCATCCCGACCGCGTTCACATCATGGACCGGCGAGGCGCTCGACAACAAGATCCCGCTGCTGCGCTCGATGGACGCGCTGTCGGGAGCGGCGATCCGCGCACTCGAGCTGCTCGGCTCGGCCGAGGGCGCCGATCGCGTCTTCACGACCGTCGGTCCCGAGCAGGAGTACTTCCTGATCGACGAGCAGTACTACTTCGAACGCCCCGACCTGCTGACGACCGGGCGCACCCTGTTCGGCGCCAAGCCCCCCAAGGGCCATGAGCTCGACGATCACTACTTCGGCTCGATCCCCGAGCGGATCCTGGCGTGCATGATGGAGACCGAGCAGGAGCTCGCGAAGCTCGGCGTGCCGGTGAAGACGCGCCACAACGAGGTGGCTCCCAACCAGTACGAGCTCGCGCCGATCTTCGAGAACTCGAACGTCGGTTGCGACCACCAGCAGCTGACGATGCAGGTGATGCAGAACGTCGCCCGTCGCTATGGCCTGGTGTGCCTGATGCACGAGAAGCCGTTCGCCGGCGTGAACGGATCGGGCAAGCACAACAACTGGTCGATGGGCACCGATACGGGTGTGAACCTGCTGGAGCCGGGCGATACACCGCACGAGAACCTGCAGTTCCTGTTCTTCTGCGCCGCCGTCATCCAGGCGGTCAACGCCCACCAGGCGCTGCTGCGCGCGTCGATCGCCTCGCCCGGCCAGGACCATCGCCTGGGCGCCAACGAGGCTCCGCCGGCGATCATCTCGATCTTCCTCGGCTCGGAGCTCGAGAAGGTCTTCACCGCGATCGAGGCCGGCAAGGCTCAGCAGTCAAAGCCCGGCTCGTTCCTCGGCCTGGGCACTCCTGTGCTGCCGCCGCTGCCGTTGCACGGCGGCGACCGCAACCGCACGAGCCCGTTCGCGTTCACCGGCAACAAGTTCGAGTTCCGTGCCCTGGGCTCATCGATGTCGCTGGCGCTGCCGAACACGGTGCTGAACACGATCGTCGCGGAGGCGATCGACGATCTCACCGGCAAGCTGAAGAGCGCCTTGAAAGGTTCGGGCGGCCTGGAGAAGGCCGTCGCGAAGGTCGTCAAGGAAAGCTACGCGGCCAACAAGCAGATCGTGTTCGGTGGAGACAACTACTCGCCCGAGTGGCACGCCGAGGCGCAGAAGCGCGGGCTCTACAACCTGCGCTCCACGCCCGACGCGCTGCCGTGGCTGGTGGACAAGGGCACGGTGGCGCTGTTCAAGAAGTACAAGGTCCTCTCCAAGCGCGAGCTCGAGTCACGCCACGAGGTGTTCCTGGAGCAGTACGCGGTCAAGATCAACATCGAGTCCGAGACCGCCGCGGCGATCGCCCGCACGGAGATCCTGCCGGCGGCCGTGCGTCACCTGAACGAGCTCAAGGCCAGCGGCCTGGAGGAGCTGCTCGGAGAGGTGGAGCCGTTGATTAAGGAGCTGCACTTCGCGATCCTCAAGCTCGAGGACGCGAACCTGAAGGAGAACCAGGACGACAAGACCGCGGTCAAGTGGGCTGCCTACATGCACGACAAGGTCATCCCCGCGATGGACGACGTGCGCGATGTGGCCGACCGCCTCGAGGGGCTCGTCGCCGACGACCTGTGGCCGTTGCCGAAGTACTCGGAGATGCTCTTCATCAAGTAGCGCCTTCGGCGAGCAGTGCCGAGGACCACAACGCCTGGTCCTCGGCACCCAGTCGCCAGACGCCTGCCCCGAGACCGTGGGCGCGGGCGATGCGCAGGCGGTCCTCGATCGCGCGGGGGTCCATGTACCAGACGCGGTGGGTGACGCCGGTGCGGGTGTAGGCGAAGGTCATCTCGTCGACCTTGCGATCGCGCAGCGGGGTCGCCCCAGTTGCGTGGGCCAAGGCGAGAACGTTCGCGTACTGCAGCGCCTCGGCGCGCGACGGTGAGCTCACGCCTGTGAGCGGGACCCGCCTACCGGAAACGGGCCAGTCGAGCCCGTACATCGGCACGCCCAACACGAAGCGCTGGGAATGAGGCAGCGCGGCGAGGTAGCGAGCCACACCCGCGACGTAGGAGAGCGGCGCGATCGGTCCCGCGCCCGAGCCTTCCCAGTGGGTCCCCCAGGCCATCACGAAGACGTAGTCCGCGATCGTGGCGAGGGCGCGATCGTCATAGAGACCCGTTGAGAGCGAGGGGTCGTCGTGCGTAACGCCGTCGACGTCGATGCTGAGTTTCTTGGCGCTCGCATGTAGCGTGCGCGCGAGCTCCCGCGCGAACGCGGTGAGCGCAGCGCGATCGGCGTGAACGTCGTTCTCCAAGTCGAGATTTACGCCCGCGTATGCCGGCGAGCGGGCGATGGCGGCCAGCGCCGCGAGCGTGCGTGCGCGCATGCGTGGATCGGTCAGGATCGCGTGCACCGTAGGACCGTCCTGGCAATTGAAGCGCGGCATGACCGCGATGTTTTGGGAGAGCGCGTAGGCGGTGACTGCGGCGGGCGCAGTTTCGAGGATCCGCCCCGAGCGAGGTTCGCATTCGAAGAACGTCGGGTACACGACGCCGATGTCGCGCGCGTGCGCTTCGAGATCGGTGAGCGAGTCGGGTGCGCCGGCGAGCACGAACGCCTGCAGGGCGGTACGTGCGGAGGCTGACCCGAACGCGAGCCCCGTCGTCAGCGTCATCGTCAACGCCATCGCCAAAGCCACGTGGACGAGGACGGTCGTCCTCGCTGCACCGTCGGCGCCGATCGCTCGGGACGGCACGCGCTCAGCTGCCGAGCCCGGGCAGTTCCCAGATCGACTGGTCCTCACTGCCGAGATGCCATAGCCCGACTCCCAGCCCGAGGGACTGGGCGAGAGCCACGCGGATGCCAACGGACTGCTGGTCGGTGTACCAGACGCTGTGCTGCACGTGGTTGGCGTCGGTGTAGGAGAAGTGCGGGTCGGCGGCTTCGGCGTTCCATTCCGGCGTTATGCCGTAGGTGCTCATGAGCGCCGTGACGTTGTTGTACTCGAGCGGCGTCCCTGGGTTGCTCCCACCGCCGCCACCGGGCCAATCGATCCCGTACATCGGCATGCCGAGGATGAACTTGGAGCGGTTGGGCATCGTGGCTGTGTATTCGGCGACGCGCTTGAACCAGGGAAGTTCGTCCAGCCCACCTGGACCGGATGTGGTCCAGTGCAACCCCCAGTCGAGCACGAACAGGTAGTCGGAGGGAACCGACAGGGCGGCGTCGTCGTACATCGCGGCGCGCCCGGAGGTGATGTTGTAGTACTTGGCCGTGACGACCGTCGAGAGTTTGTCGCCCTGAGCGTGCAGCCGCGCCGCGAGCGCCGTGATGAACGCGGTGAAGGCGCTGCGCTCGGTCGGTTGCGCGCCCTCGAAGTCGACCTGAATCCCTTGATAGCCGTACGTCGAGCACATGGAGGCGAGCTGGGAGATCATCGCCTGCTGCGCGGCCGGTTCGTTGAGGATCTGGTTCTCGTCGCCCGGGTTCTGACAGTTCAGGCGCGGCATCACGGCGATCCCGCGCGCGACCGACCAGCCGGTGATGAGCGGGTCGTCGCGTCCTGTGATCGTGCCCGCGGGCCCGCAGTCGAAGTAGGTCGGGTAGACGACGCCGATCTGCTGGTAGTGAGCCTCGAGGTCGTAGAAGCTCTGATCGGTCGAGGCGAGCAGGAAGGCCTGCGCGGTGCCGTGAGATTGAACGGGGGGCGTCGTCTGCACGGCGAGCGCAGGTGTCGGCGCGCTGATCGCGCCGAGCGAGTCCACTGCGACGACCGTCACCTGATAGCTGCTCGAGGGCGCGAGGCTCGAGAGCACTAGCCCCGGCGTTGCGACCTGACCCACGGGGATACCGTCGCGGAACACGCGATAGCCGACGATCCTGCCGCTGACGGCGATGCTCGCCAGCCAGTCGAGCGCGACAGAGTTGTAGGTGAGCGTGCCGGCGGTGAGCCCGCCCGGTGTGGAGGGAGGCGTGTGGGTGGTGAGGACCGTTAGATTCGGTGCGGGCGAGCTCAGGTAGCCCGCGGAGTCGAGAGCCCGCACGGTGAACACATACGAGCGCTGCGAGGCGAGCTTGACCGTCACGACCTGGCCGTGGACGACCTGCGAGGGCTTGCCGTCCTCGAACAGCAGATAGCCGACCAGGCGCGCGCCGTTGGCGCTGCCCGCCTGCCAGGAGAGCGTCGCCGAGGTGTCTGTGACGCGTTCGGCTGAGATCAGCGCGGGACCCGCGGGCGGGGTGTGCGTGGTGGTGAGACGAAAGGCTGGCGTGCGCGCGCTTTCGCGTTTGTCGGCGTCGACGGCGCTGACGGCGATCGCGTAGGTGCGCAGCGAGGACAGGTGAGTGAGCCGCATGGAGGTCGACTTGACCTGACCGATCAGGCGATCGTCGCGATACACGCGGTAGCCGACGATCCGTGCGCCACCAGGGGCGCTCGGCAGCCACCAGACAGTCGCGGCTTCGTCGCCGATATCAGAGACGCTGAGGCTGCCGGGGACGCTCGGCGCGCCGCCTTTACGCGCGGCGGGGGCGTGCAGCGCACCGATCGTGAGCGCCGGACTCGGAGAGCCGAGATGACCGCGTACGTCCACAGCGACGACGCTCACTCGATGAGAGCGCCCGGTGGAGACGCGCAGCGTGTAGTAGAGGCGGTGGGTCTCACCGACGACGGCGCCGTCGCGCATGATGCGATAGCCGCCGATCGCATAGCTGCCGCGGTGTGCACGGCGCCAGCCGATGCGCACTCGCGTCCCGCTGCGAGCCAGCAGGCGAGGACGACGAACGCGCGCCGGCCGGCGCAGATGCGACGCCCCGCCCATCCTCTTTGCGTGTCCGGCACCGGCGGTTCTCGCCGGTGCGCCCGTGCTCACTGGGCCGCCCGTGCCCGCCAGGGCGCCCGCGGCGAGCGCCCCGCACAGAAGAATCACCACCGCCGCTGCCCACAGGACGACCTTGCGATGCTCGGCCAAGGCGCGGTGCGGACCGATACGACGGTCGCGATCGCCCACGGTCATCTGATCGCCCCCTCAGGCCCCAGCTGCGGATCGCCCGGACGCGCGCGACCCGCTTGCGGGAAGGTGAGCCAGCGTCCGTAGACGGGACCAAGGCTGATGGCGGGCAGTGCCCAGGCGTTCTCTCCGAGGGCGGGACGGCGTCTGTGGGCGGGCAGCAGGCTCGTCTCCAAACGCCGGGCTTCGCCCCAACCCTCGTGGAACAGCGCTACGGGCGCCCGCAGCAACGAGGGGCCCAGCAACAGCACGGGCGCGATCGACAAGGGCAGCAGCAACATCGCGAAGATGTGGCGCAGCGATTCGAGCGCGGGATGACGGCGCACGGGGGCAGCGGCGGCGGTCTGCTCGACCTCGGCGGCCATCTCAAGCACCTCCCCCACCGCCACCGGCAAGACCGGCCGTCGCGGGTCTCGTGCCCCACGAGACGGTGCGGCAGGTGGCGATCGCGTAGTAGGTCTGCCACAGCATGATCGCGAGGTAGAAGAAGACGAACAGGACGCCGTACATCCAGATCGCCGAGTAGCGGTCCTGGAAAAGCACGTAGTAGAGCGAGTAGACGATCGCCAGCGAGTAAAGACCGGCCACGTAGATCAGCGGCAGCGTGCTGTCCTGCAGCAGCGGTCCCCAGGCGATCGAGTGGACCGCTGCGACCGGGGCGATCAGCGGCAGCACGATGCTGAGGTAGGTGAAGGCGGCGGCGACGGGGTGCTTGCGCCAGATGAAGCGCGAGACCATCACCGACTCGCGCGTCCAGGAGCGCTTCCAGCGCGTCTGCTGCTTGACGAACGCGCGGAACGTGCTCGGCACGATCGTGTGCGAGATGGCTTGCTTCTCGTAGACGATGCGCCAGTCGCGCAGCACGCAGTTGGTCAGCGAGCGGTCGTCGCCGAACGTCGACTCCACGCCGAGGAACGTCTGGTTCTCCCACCACTCCAGCCGCGGCATGATCGCCTCGCGCCGGTAGGCCGAGAAGCAGCCGGAGCAGCAGGTGACGGCGTTGAACACCGACTCGGCCGCCTTGACGACGCGGAAGGCCACGAAGTAGCGCACCGCCTGCATGCGTGTGAGCCAGGTCTCGCGCACGTTCAGCACATCTGCGTGCCCGCATACGGCACCCACGCGCGAGTCCGCGAGCGGCTGTACGAGCAGGCGCAGCGCGTCGGGCTCGACAACCGAGTCGGAGTCGACGAACACGATCGTGTCGGCCGAGGTCGCGCGGATGCCGGCGGCCATCGCGGCCCGCTTGCCGCGGTTCTCCGGGAAGTCGATCACGCTGACGCGGCCTGCGGACTCCGTGGCGACCGCGTTCATCTCCGCGAGGGTCGCGTCGGTCGAGCCGTCGTTGACGGCCACGAGCTCGAGCTTCTCCGGCGGGTAGGCCAGTCCGAGCAGCGAGCGCAGCGACGCCGCGATCGCATCCTGCTCGTTGAACGCCGGCATCACGATCGCCACGTGCGGCTCGATCCCGGCATCGGGCGAGGAGCGGTAGAACATGCTGAGGACGAAGCGCGAGATGATGTAGAGGGTCACGCAGGTCGAGTACACGCCGAAGAACACGTTCGTGAACAGCAGCTGCACGAACTCGGTCTTGTATGCGAGCACGGCGGCGATCAGCCACACGAGGTAGACGATCGCGAAGACCTTCAGAACTTTGTTGACGAGCGTCTCCTGTGCAGGCATGCTCATCCGCACGCGCGGGCGTCTCATGGCAGGAATCGCCGGCGTCCGCCGGGCGTGCGATAGGTGCAGTCGAGCACGGCCGGGCAGCGGGCGAGCCAACCGTAGTCGTGCTCGGGGTGCACGGTCGCGAGGATCGCGAGGTCGTAGTCTTCGGGTCCAAAACCGCCGCCGTCGCGACGGGGGTCCGGGTCGACACCCAGAAGCGTCTCGGAGTCGGCTCCGTGCAGCGAGAGTTCGGGCACGAGCGGGTCGTGGTAGTCGACGTGAGCGCCCTCGGCGCGCAACCGCGCGATGATCTCCACTGCCGGGGCTTCGCGTGTGTCGGCGACGCCCGGCTTGTAGGAGACGCCGACGACGAGGATGCGGGCATCGGCCAGGCGCCGATCCAGCTCCACGAGGATCTCGTGCGCGCGCCAGGCGATGTGCCTGGGACGACCGGCGAGCGCTCGTAGCGCCTCCTCGGCCATCGGCGCGGGGCGTCCGAGCTCGCGCAGCGGGTGCAGCAGGTAGTGGGGGTCGACGGCGATGCAGTGACCGCCCACGCCCGCGGAGGGGTAGTGGGCCATGAAGCAGTAGGGCTTGGTCGCGGCGCCTTCGGTGACCTCTACCGGATCGAGCCCGTGCAGACGGCAGGCCTCGGCGATCTCGAACGCAAGCGCGATGTTGACAGCGCGAAATGTGTTCTCGTAGAGCTTGACCATCTCGGCAGCCTCGGTGGAGGAGACGCGGTGCAGGTGCGCGCAGGTGTGTTGCAAGAGACCGGCGGCGCGGCGAAAGCAGGTCTCGCTCACCCCACCGATGACGCGCGGCGTGCGCAGCTGCTCATGACCGGCGACCCCGGGATCGATGCGCTCGGGAGCGAACGCGACGCACACGTCCTCGCCGATCGCGAGCCCGCGCTCGGCCAGCGGATCGACCAGCAGCTCGCGCGTGCAACCGACATAGGTGGTCGAGGTCAGAACGATCGTCTGACCGGAGCGGGCGTGACGGACAACTTCGGCGCATACGCGCCTGAGGATCTCCGGGTCGGGCATGAGGTCGTTGTCGATCGGCGTGGGAACGCAGATCAGCACCAGGTCGGCGGCGTCGAGCGCCTCGATGTTGTCTGTCAGGACGAAGCCCTCGCCCTCGAGGTAGTTCGCCAGGTCTGCGCGCTCGGACTCCAACAGCTCGGCCTCCCCGGCGCGAATCGCATCCAGGCGCCTGGCCGAGATGTCGATTCCGACGATCTGCGCACCGGCTTTGCGCATCGCCAGCGCCGTCGGCAGGCCGACGTAGCCGAGACCGACGACGGCGACGACGGCGTGCTCCACGACCGCCGGCGTATGAGCGTTTGCGAGCGCGCTCCTCGCCGGGATCACCTCAGTGCTCGCACCCCGTGCGGCGGATGGCCCACGGGCGCCGGCCTCGACCGGTGCCTTACCTGCGGTGTCGAGCGGGACCTGTTGGGTTGCCAGCTCGGGTGTCATTGCGCGCGACCTCCTTCGGATGCCATGCGATCGATCTCCTGACTTGATGTGGTCGTCCCTGCGTGATCAACGTCAGGCGGTCCGATCGTCGCGGCGAGCGCGGCTTCCGTTCGCGCGTGTCGAGCAGTCCCCCTGTACAGCTGTTGCGCAGCCGAGGATGCACTGTCCGGGAAAAAATTCCAGGGGTCGTGGACGATTGATCGAAAGCCGTCCCCAACGGTCATACGCCGGTGTCGTCCGGAGGGGCCGAGCGCCCGTCCCGGGAGGGCAGATCGTGTCGGTTCGCGGGCGCGTGGCCGGCAACGCGCCGCAAGCGCCGCAACTCATGCCGCCGCTAGCATGACCTGATGGCACGCGATTACCTGAGGGCGATTTCCGAGCATGTCGTCGTCTACGACGGCGGCATGGGCGCGACGCTCGAGATGTTCGAGCTGACGCCGGCGGACTACGGCGGCTTGGAGGGTAAGTGCCACGAGGCGCTCGTGCTCAACCGCCCGGACGTGATCGAGGGTGTGCACAGCTCGATGCTCGAGGCGGGCGCGGAAGTGCTCGAGACGGACACCTTCCAGGCATCGCGGATCAAGCTCGGCGAGTGGGGACTGGCCGACTACACGGTCGAGATCAACACGAAGGCGGCCGAAATCGCGCGCAGGGCGGCCGGCGAGGATCGCTACGTCGCGGGCTCGATCGGCCCGACGGGCTTCCTGCCGGCCTCAGAGGACCCGTCGCTCGGGCAGATCCGCTTCGGCGAGCTGGTGGAGGTCTTCGCGGAGCAGGCGGCGGGCTTGATCGACGGCGGCGCGGACCTCTTGATCGTCGAGACGGCGCAGGACATCCTCGAGGTCAAGGCCGCGATCTTCGGGGCTCGCGAGGCGTTCAAGAGCACGGGTCGCGCGTTGCCGATCCACACCTCGGTATCGCTGCTGCCGAACGGCGGCAAGATGTTGCTCGGCACGGATATCTCCTCCGTCTTGACGACGCTCGAGGCGCTGAAGGTCGATGTGATCGGGCTGAACTGCTCGACGGGCGCGGAGGACATGCGCGACGCGATCCGGTTCCTGGGCGAGTTCTGCCCGGTGCCGGTCGCCTGCATTCCCAACGCGGGCCTGCCGCTGCAGGGACCGGATGGCGAGACGATCTTCCCGGAGCAGCCGGAGCCGCTGGCGGAGGCGCTGAAGGAGTTCGTCGAGCGTTACGGCGTGGGCATCGTCGGCGGCTGCTGCGGCACGACCCCCGAGCACATCGCGGCGATCGCGCAGCGCGTCGCCAAACGCCCGGTCGGCGAGCGCCCGGCACCGCGTCCGGCGCAGCTCTCCTCGATGATCGCCTCGACGCCGCTGCAGCAGGAGCCGGCGCCGACGATGGTCGGCGAGCGGGTCAACTCGCAGGGCTCGCGCAAGGCCAAGGAGCTGCTGCTGGCCGACGACTACGACGGGCTCGTGCAGATCGCCGAGGATCAGGTGACGGGCGGCGCGCATGTGCTCGACCTGTGCGTGGCGCTGACGGAGCGCACGGACGAGGACGAACAGATGCGCCTGGTCGCGAAGAAGGTCTCGCTGACGCAGCCGGCGCCGATCCAGATCGACTCGACCGAGCCGGAGGTGATCGAACGCGCGCTCGAGCAGATTCCGGGTCGGGCGATCGTCAACTCGGTCAACCTCGAGGCGGGGCGCGCGAAGCTCGACCGCGTCGTGCCGCTGGCGATGGCGCACGGCGCGGCGCTGATCGCGCTGACGATCGATGAGGTCGGGATGGCGAAGACGGGTGAGCGCAAGGTCGAGATCGCCAAGCGGATCCGCGACCTCTGCTGCGAGGAGCACGGCCTCGATCCGGAGCTGTTGATCTTCGACTGCCTGACGTTCACGCTGACGACGGGCGATGAGGAGTGGCGTCCGTCGGCGGTGGAGACGATCGCCGGGATCAAGGCGATCAAGGCGGAGATCCCGCACGTGAAGACCTCTTTGGGCGTCTCGAACGTCTCCTTCGGGGTCTCCCCGGGCGCGCGCGCGGTGCTCAACTCGGTCTTCCTGCACCACTGCGTCGATGCGGGCCTGGACCTGGCGATGGTCAACCCGAATCACATCACACCGTACTTCGAGATCTCAGAGCAGGAGCGCGAGCTGGCGGATGATCTCGTGTTCAACCGCCGCGAGGATGCGCTTGAGAAGTTCATCGCGCACTTCGAGTCCAAGGGCGAGGAGGAGGAAGGAAACGATCCCACCCGCCCGGCCGATCCGACGGAGGGGATGGAGCCGGAGGAGGCGCTTCACTTCCACATCCTGCGCCGCCGCCGCGAGGGCGTGGAGGAGCAGATCGATAAGGCGGTCGAGAAGATCGGCGCGGTGCCGACGCTCAACGAGGTGCTGCTGCCGGCGATGAAGGAGGTCGGCGACAAGTTCGGCGCGGGCGAACTGATCCTGCCGTTCGTGCTGCAGTCGGCCGAGGTGATGAAGCGCGCGGTCGCGCGGCTGGAGAAATACCTCGACAAGATCGAGGGCTATACGAAGGGCACTGTCGTGCTTGCGACGGTGTTCGGCGACGTGCACGACATCGGCAAGTCGCTCGTGAACACGATCCTGACGAACAACGGCTACACGGTCGTGGACCTCGGCAAGCAGGTTCCGATCCAGACGATCGTCGACGCCGCGCAGGAGCACGAGGCGACGGCGATCGGCCTGTCGGCGCTGTTGGTCTCGACGTCGAAGCAGATGCCGGCGTGCATCCAGGAGCTGCACGCGAAGGGTCTCTCCTACCCGGTGCTGATCGGCGGCGCGGCGATCAACCGCGCGTTCAGCTATCGCACGCTGTACCCGGGCGGCAAAGACTCAGATGTTGTCTACGAGCCGGGCGTGTTCTACTGCAAGGACGCGTTCGAGGGCCTCGCGGTGATGGATCAGCTGGTCGATGAGCAGGCGCGCGGCGCGCTCGTGGAGAAGCTGCGCGCGGGCGCGAGCGAGTTCCGCGCGAAGGGCGAGGCGCCGGAAGAGGAGCTGAACTTCGCCGACGACTCGGTGCGCTCATCCGCGCGCACCGACGCGCCGATCCCGACCCCGCCGTTCTGGGGTGTGCAGGAGATTCCGGTCGACATGGACGAGGTCTACCGCCACCTCGACACGCATGTGCTGTTCAAGCTGCACTGGGGCGGGCGCGGCGTCAAAGGCGAGGCGTGGCAGAAGCTGCTCGAGGAAGACTTTCGCCCGCGGCTGGAGCGGATGTGGAAGGAGCAGACCTACCTGCACCCGCGCGCGCTGCTCGGCTTCTTCCCGTGCTACTCACTGGGCAACGACATCATCGTGCTCGACCCCGAGGACCGCGCGACGGAGCTGACGCGCTTCGTCTGCCCGCGCCAGCCGAAGGGCGACCGGATCTGCCTGACCGACTTCTACCGCCCGGCGCTCGACGGCAAGCCGCCGGAGGAGCTCGACGTGATCGCCGTGCAGGCAGTCACGGTCGGCTCGGAGGTGACGGAGCTGATGGCGAAGCTCGAGGCCGAAGGCGAGTTCGCCGAGCAGCTGTTCGTGCACGGCCTCGGGGTGCAGACGGCCGAGGGCCTGGCCGAGTGGCTGCACTGGCGCGCGCGCGAGATGCTCGGCATCCCCGATACGCAGGGCAGGCGCTATTCGTGGGGCTACCCGGCGGTGCCGGAGCAGTCAGAGCACCTGAAGGTCGAGAAGCTCCTGAACCTCGGCCAGATCGGGATGAAGATCACCGACGGCTACGCGCCCGAGCCGGAGCAGTCGACGCTCGCGCTGATTGCGCACCATCCGCAGGCGATCTACTTCGGCACGCGCCAGGGGCGGCTGCTGCCCGATGGATCGCCCGATGATTTGATCAGGGGCTCGGCCCGCGACCCGTCGCTGTTCGGCGAGCTGGCAGACGAGGATCCGCCGGATGGAGCGGTCGAGTCGGAGGACGAGCCGGCGATGGCCTCCTCCTGACCCATCGCGGGCTGCGTTGGGGGAGACCCGTGAGCGCACGTGTTCCGAGAAACCGTAGTGGCGCCGGTCACCGCACCTGCGTTGTAACGACGGCTCAGGACCGTGCCGTCGCGGCGACTCAGGACCTTGCCGTCGCGGCGACTCAGGACCCTGCGGTCGCGGCGACTCAGGACCCTGCGGTCGCGGCGGTGCGGGCGGTGCGCTGACGTTCCGCGCTCTCGGGCAGCGGGGTGAGCGTGACCGGCGCCGCGTGCATCGTGCGCAGGCGCACGTCGCGCCACGAGAGTCCCTCGTTGAGCAGGGCGGGCACGCCCATCAACAGCGCGGTGGCGACCTCGACGGCCTGTAGGACGATCCCGTAGGCGATCGCATCGGGGGTCGCGACGTGGTAGGCACCGGCGAGCACGGCGACGCAGGCGGCCTGGAACACGCCGACGTTGGCGGGCGTGGCGGGAATCACGGCGGTGACGTTGACGGCGAACAGCACGCCCGCGGCGGCGGCCGCGCCGGCGTGGGAGTCCAGGCCGAGCGCCATCAGGAGCAGCCAGCATGAGAGCCACTGCAGGGCCCAGGCGCCGAGCTGGGCGAGGGTGGCGACGGTGGCCTGGCGGGGGCGGCGGAACACGCGTAGACCATCGCGCAGGCGCAGCAGCACGCCGCGCAGCCCGGCGAGCAGCGCCTGCAGACGCCGCGAGCGGGAGATGGCCGCGGGCGGGATCAGCACGGGCGCGAGCAACACGGCGAGGAGCGCCGCGAGGGGGGCCAGTGCGATCAATAGCAGCGCACGATCGTGACCGTCGAGCACGCTGACGCTGGACAGCGTGACGCAGCCGAGGATCGCCAGGGCGAGCAGGTTGAGCAGCGTCTGGGAGACCATCGTGCCGAGCACCACGGGCAGGGTCTCGCGCGCGCGGCCGAGACGTCGCGCGACGATCAGCGCACGCGAGGGCTCCCCCAGGCGCGCGGGTAGGGTCGATGACATGAGCACGCCGATGAACGTGCCCTGCATCGCGTCGCGACGTTTGGCGCGCCGCCATGTCGGGGCGACGACGAGGATCGCGTGCCATGCGAGCGCGCGGACGAACATCGCGACGCACATCGCCGCCAGGCCGGCGAGGAGCAGGCCGGGCTTGGAGGCGAGCAGTGAGGCGGCGACGCGCGTCACCCCGATGTGCTGGAGCGCCAGCGCCGCGAGCCCGGCGCCCAGCAGGGAGCTGCCGAGGAGACCGACGCGACGCAGCGTGCGCGCGCGGCGAGCGCGGTCGGAAGCGGGAAGCGTGGGCGTTTGCGCCTTCGGCGAGGGCAGATGCTGGGGAGGAATGCGTGGCAGCAGATCGGCCGGAGCAAAGCCGTGCCGGACCGCGGCTCTGCGCAAGCGCGTCGCGGGCTCGCCGACCGCGAGCGCCTGCTCGTAGCAGTCGAGCACTTCGGCGCCGACGTGCGGCCAGGCAAAGCGCTCGGCGCGCTCTCGGGCCGCGATCGACATGCGCTGACGACGGGCAGGTTCGAGCGCCAGTTGCAACAGCTCCCGCGCCAGCGCGAGCGGGTCGCCGACCGGAACGAGCTGCCCGTCGACGCCGTCGCGCAGAACGTCGCGGTAGCCGGGAATATCGGAGGCAAGCACCGGCGTGCCGGCGGCCAGGCCCTCGGTGATCACCATGCCGAAGCTCTCCCCACCCAAGGAAGGGGCGCAGAGGACGTCGGCGCGCGCGAGCTCTGCCAGCTTGCGGGGCTCTGAGACCTTTCCGAGCGCGCGGATGCAGCGGTCGTCGAGGGTCATGTGCGCGACCTCCTCGGCACTGGCGCCCACGAGCGTAAGCGTCGCCGGGACGTGATCTCGCAGGGCTTCGAATGCCCGCAGCAGAACCGGCAGTCCCTTGCGCTCGACGGCCTGCCCCACGAACAGGATGCGCAGCGGCGCCCCGCTCTCGCTGGCGCCAGCGCCCGACGACTCACCTGCGAGGTCCTCCTCGGCGGCGCACCGCCACGCTTGGTCGCTCCCCAGAATCGCAGCCGGTCCCGAATCGGCGCGCTCGCGTTCATGTCCACCGACACGATCGCCGTTGAGATGCACGCCGTTGGGGATGATGCGGTAGCGCCCTCCGTAGAAGCGTCGCGCGGTCCAGGCGGCCGCCTCGGAGACGGCGATGCGCACGCGCAGCCGGTTGACGCGCCGGCGCCCGCCCAGCGGGACGGCCGCGATGCCGTTGGTGATGGGGTTCTCGGAGTAGGTGTGGAAGGTCCCGACGAGCGGCAGATCGCCGGCGCTCAGCAGCGCGTCCCAGCAGATGACCGGGACGATCGGCTCGTGGACGTGCGCCACGTCATAGCCCCCCTCGCGCAGCTCGCGGCGCAACGTGAAGATGGCGTGCGGGCTGCCGGTGATGTTCGAGACGGCGCCGTTGGCGGGCAGTCCGAAGGTGCGGCCGAGCGAGACGAAGCCCGGCGGGGGCTCGCGGCGCTGTGGACGCGCTCCGCGATGCAGACGCCGCGAGAGCGAGTCGTCGGGGTCATACGGCGCGAGGATTCGTGTCTCGTGCCCGAGCACGCTCAACTCGGCGGCAAGCGCCTCGATGTGACGCGTGACGCCCCCAGGATAGGTCCAAGAGTAAGGCGAGATCAGCGCGATCCGCACGGACTGAGTCTAACCGCTCGCTCCGACCGCAGATCTGGCGCGATCGCGATCGGCTGCGATAATCGCGCCGTGGCCGCTCGGCACTTCGTCAAGTACACGTTCCTGAAGCTCGATCCGGCGTGGCGGCGATTGGACTCCGCGCGGCGCGAGCAGGACAAGCGCGAGCTGCTGGCGGCCTGCGAGGACTTCGCCGACGGGCACCTGCTGCAGGCGTTCTCGCTGATGGGCACGCGCGGCGACGCCGAGCTGCTGCTGATCGCCGAGGCCGAGAACCTGGAGCGCATCCATGAGCTGCATGTCGTGATGGCGCAGAGCGGCCTGATGAAGTGGGCCGAGATCCCCTACTCGTTCCTGGGCATGCGCAAGAGCTCGGAGTACTCCGAAGACGAGCGCACCAGCCCGCGCGGATTCGAGGGCCGTTATGTATTTGTGTACCCTTTTGTCAAGTCCCGTGAGTGGTACTGGCTGCCGGCGCAGGAGCGCTGGCGGATCATGCAGGG
>DASXMO010000138.1:0-17892 GCA_036495605.1 Solirubrobacteraceae bacterium | reverse complement strand
GGCCGCCTTCTTTTGCCCGAGGAGCGGCGGCAGCCGCCGAGTCCGTGGCCAAGGTCGGTCAAAAGAAGGCGGCCGAAGAATGTCGCGACCAGGTGCAGGCAGCGCAACGGACGCTCAGTGGCGAGTTCGGTTTCCTCGACGATCTTGGCAATCACGGACCCGACTGGATGTATGGTCTGAAGGCTCAGCGCGACCGGGCAGCCGAGGCGATCGGCGTGACGCTCGCCTTGGCTGAGGCGGCTCCCGAACAGGCCCAGCAGAGCATGAAACGCGCGACCCTGACGCTGCTCGGCTCTGGCGTGGTGCTCGTCTTGTTCGAGCTTGGGATCGTGTGGGCGAAGGGCTGGCCGTCAGGCTCCCAGGTGTTTGTACTCGCGGTGCTCGGCGCCGCTTTGAGCGCTGCCACGCTGGTCATCGGCCGGCGCACTCCCGGGTTCGCCGCGTTCGGGACCGCGATCTTCGTGTCGATCATGTTGTTTGGCATGGCCACGACGCTGCTACGCACCTACCACGAACCGAAGATGCAGCCGATCGCGCTCCTGCGCTCCGGCCAGGACCGCGGGTTGACCGGCTACTTCGTGGCCGAGACCTCCGAAGACATCTACCTGGTGCGAGTCCTCGGCGAACAAAGGCACACCGGCTTCGCCGCCTCCTTCCCGCGCCTGATGGTCATCCCCCGCAGCAACGTGATCGCCAGCGAGGTCGGGCCGCTCGAGACACAGGAGGTCGCCTACGGCGCCAGCTACCGTGAGCTGCAGGAGCTGTGTGCTCAACGAGTCCCCGAAGCCGCCAACAACGCCACTTCTTCCACCGCCTGTGGCATGTACCACTGAGCTGACGGCCAGCAACAAGCGCAGGCCGACCGAAGCAGCGCCGTGCCAGCCGCTCGACGGCGAGCCTCCCGCCCGCCCGGGTCCAGCAGCGCCACAAGCAGCCGATCCAGGATAGCCTCCGGGTTCGCACGTCGTCCCCGCCTCTCCGCTTCGCTGAAACGCCCGCGGCGTGACAACCAGCGCCGGCGGTCCGCTCCGCCGAGTAGAGTCAAGAAGTGGGAAATACGTCCTGACGATTGAAACGTCAGATCGTAGGATTGCACGTGAGAACGATGAGACGGCACATACGGAGACCGAGCTTCCGCCTATCGCTCACGCTGATGAGCGTCGCGGCCGCGCTGCTCGGACCCACGATCGCGCAGGGGAGCACACCTGACGCCCGCGCGAGTGCGCTTGACCCCGGCGTGAGCGCGCTTGCGGCGCACAACGGAGATCCGCTCGCATGGACGGCGCGGGAAGTGAGCCTGCAGGAGACGGGACATCTGCACGCGGTCGGCGAACCGGGGACCACATTCGTCGAGCACGGCAGCGCGACGGGCACATATGACTGCTCGATCGTGGGTCGTCTGACGATCGTCTCGGCCAACAAGGCGATCGCGACCTTCACGGTCAAACCCAGCGGCGGTTCGGTCACGGGCAGGGGCTCGGCGCGGTTCGCGCAGCAGGGCGCCGACGGCTATTTCGGCGGCACCATCTCGATCGTCAGCGGAACCGGCAGCTTCGCTCACGCGTCGGGGACGAACATCGGCATCAGCGGCGTGATCAGCCGCGAAACGTTCGCGATGACGGTGCACGTCCACGGCAAGATCCACTTGTAGGAAGTCCTCGGCGGCGCGTCCAGCGAGTGGGATCATGCGCGCCGGGGTCTCAGTCGCTCGAGTAGGCATCGCCATCGTCATCGCGGCTGTGACGCTGTGCGTGAGCGCTCCCGCCTTTGCGCAGACCGCGCAGACGGTCACGCTGCAGACGAGCTTCACCCCCGATCGACTCGGCGTGCGCACCACGATCGAGTTCGGCTTCCACGTGCACAGCACCATCCCCGGGCGAGCGCCCGCCCCGGTGATCGACGTCGACCTGCACCTGCCCGCCGGGCTTGGCTTGGCGACCAGCACCCTCGGCCTGGCCAACTGCGAACCACAGGCCCTGATCGCCGGCGGTGTGGAAGGGTGCCCGGCGAACGCTCGCATCGGCTTCGGCAGCGCGGTCGTGGCCGTGCCCAACGAAAATGGACCGATCGAAGAGGCAGGGAGTATCACCGCGCTGGTGGGGCTGCCGAACAGCGAACATCTGGAAGTCCTCTTCTACGCCGAAGGCCGTGCGCCGGTCTACGCACAGCTGGTCTTCCCCGGCCACGTGCTCGAAGACGCGCCGCCGTTCAGCGGTCGCCTCGACACCGCGATCCCGCTGATACCGACGTGGCCCGGAGGCCCGGATGTGTCGATCACGAGCATGACTTCGACGATCGGACCCCTCGGACTGACGTACTACCGGCACGTGGGCGCGAAGATCGTCCCGTTTCGTCCGCGCGGCATCGCCGTGCCGGTCCACTGTCCTCGCGGGGGCTTCCCCTTCCGTGCTGACATCGCGTTCCTGGACGGCTCGCATCAGACGGCCAAGAGCGCCGTGCCCTGCCCGCGTTAGCGGGGAGGCGCTGGTCGGGCCAACACCAGGTACCGTATACCCGCGCACAGGGGGCACCAAGCACGTACATAGCGAATGACATCAGACGAAGATAAGAAAACCGACAAAAAGATCGACCGGCGCACGTTCGTAAAGAAAGGCCTGCTGGCCGGTGGCGCGGTGGCCGGCGGAGCTCTGGCCGTCTCGCGACTGGCGGACGCCAACGACGGCTCGAACGCCCGCGTGAGCGCCGCGACCACGTCGCCTGCCGCCACCGCCAAACCGGTCGCCCGACGCGCGCCCGCAGGCCCGCGAGCACCGAACATCCTCGTGATCATGGTCGACCAGCTGCGCTTTCCGCAGTGGTTCGGAGCAGGGCCGGGAGGTCCGGAACTGCCGCCGAACCTGCAGCGCCTGCGCCGCGACGCGGTCTCGTTCGCTCGCCACTACACGGCATCCAACGACTGCACGCCGGCGCGGGCAACGCTGCTCACCGGTCTGTACACGCATCAGACGGGCTGCATGATCACCGGCGGCAGCACGCTCGATCCGGGCTTTCCGACGTGGGGCTCGATGCTGCGCGAATACGGCTATCACTCGCGCTGGTATGGCAAGTGGCATCTGACTCACGGCGATAACAAGTGGCTCCCGGGACGGGGGTCGCGGGAGCTCGAGCGCTACGGCTTCGCGGGCGGCACCTACCCCTCGCCCGACGGAGCACCCGGCCAGGGCTGGCGCGTGGACCCGGGCATCGCCGGGCAGTTCGAGCAGTGGTTCTCAACCGCGGGCGAGTCAAAGCCGTGGTGCACGACCGTTTCGTTCGTCAACCCACACGACATCGCGTGGTGGTATGACTGGAGCAACCGCGTTCCCGAAGAGGCGTTTGCGCCGAGCGCGATCGGGGCGCTGCCACCGAACTTCGAGACGCCGGAGCTGCTGGCGGCGCGCAACAAGCCGTTGCTGCAGCGCTCCTTCCAGGAAACGGCCGCGTCGTCGTTCGGTCCGGTGCCGTTCACCGGGCCGGAAGCCGCGAGCACGTGGTTGAGCATGTTCAATCTCTACGCGAAGCTCCAGCTCGAGGTGGACCAGCACATCGGACGGGTGCTCGACGCGTTGGCCAGCCGCCCGCGGGTGGCGGCGAACACGGTGGTCGTGTTCACCTCCGACCACGGGGAGTACGGCGGATCGCACGGCCTGCGCGGCAAGGGAGCAAGCGCCTATGAGGAGGCGATCCGTGTGCCGCTGCTCGTCAGGGATCCCCGCGGCGTGCTCACCAGCGCACCGGAAATCCCGCGCACGCAGCTGACCTCGAGCGTCGATGTGGCGCCGCTGCTGCTGACGATCGCCAGCGGCTCGGACGAATGGCGGCGCGAGCGCCGTTACGCCCACATCGCGGACCGGCTGGACATGGCTGGCATCCTCGCCGACCCGACGGCTCCGGGCAGGCCCTACGTGCTGCACGCCACCGATGAGACGGTGACCGAGTTCGCGAACGAACCCTACGCCGCCAACGCGCCGCTGCACGTGGTCGCGCTACGCACCGCCGCGGCCAAGTACGCGACCTACTCGAACTGGTCAGACGAAGGCGTCCGCCAGCTCGCCGAAGGCCAGGAACACGAGCTGTATGACTACCGCACCGCGAGCGGGCGCCTGGAGCTCGAAAACAGCGCTGGACGCAACTCCTCGGAAGGCTCGCTGCAAGCCCTGATGCGACAAGCGCTGGCACAGGAGCTGCGGCGTCTCCTGCCGCCTCGGCTGTGGGCCGCGCGCGAGCGCGGCTTCAGCGACTACTTCAGGGTCGCCACCCGGGTCGCGACACGCGCGGCGGAGCACCGGGCCGAACGGGAATTCGTGCTGGGTTCATCCTCTGATCGTCGGCGAGCGCCCGATCACCGCCCCCGACGAGCTCAGCGCCTGCACGGCTAGGTAAGCCGGCGTCGAGGCGAGCGCGATGCTCGTCTGAAAGCCGTGCTTGGGAGCGCTCGCGGCAACGCTCAGCGACGCCGGAGAGGACCCGGCGAGCACCTGCCAGGAGGCGACTTCGGTCGCCCCGTTCCAGCTCGCGGCGACGCTCACCCCACCCGAGCCCTGTGACTGGACGGCCAGCGAGGGCGTGCTCGTCGGATGGGCGCTCCAGGGCGAGGAGTAGGTGCGGAAGTTCTGCACGTTCTTGCCGAGGGTCGCGTCGAGGAGCACGTGACCGGCGGAGTCGAACTCGGTGAAGTTCGGCAGCCCGCCATAACCGAGCAGCCAGTCCCCGCCGGGCAGGCTCTGCACATTGCCCTGACTTTCGGCGAGCAGCGTGTGGGTCGGGTTGGTGAACTGCTTGAGCAGTCGCACCGTGTGGGTGGAGGGGTTCGGCGCCAGCAGCAGCCCGCGCGACTGCTTCTCCTTCGGGGGGTCCGAGCCGTTGTCGAACACCGAGATCAGCCCACCCGGTTGGAACTCGGCGTCGTGCTGCCAGTAGAACTTCACGCCCGATCCGAGTTTGAAGTTCGAGTGCGTGCCGCCACCCAGGCGCCAGTCATAGCCCCCGGTGTGCATGTCGACGTCGTACAGCGTCCACGTGTTGCGGCCGGACAACAGCACATCGCCGGAGGAGCCGGGATCGACGCTGTTGATGTGCACGTAATCCCAGGGACGGCCGTTGCCGGGGAGCGGGTTGAAGGAATCGCCGATCGCGATGTGCCCGAGCGCGTGCCACTCCCACATCACGAGGCCCGTCTTGATGTCGATCTCCTGGATCACCGAGTCGGTGAGGATGCCGTTGGAGGAGCCTTTGACCGAGGTGAGGTTCGTGTGGATCGGGTCGAAGATGTCGATCCAGGCGGTGCCTTCCGGTGTGAGGCGGACCTCGTGCAGGTCCGCGCGGTAGCCGTTGCCGGCCCTCACTTCGGCGACCTTCTGGTAGGCGTTGTTGTAGATGAGGTCCTCGCCCTGACCGAAGCCGACGCCGAGGATCTTGCCCTGCCACCACGTCAGCACGGGCTGACCCTGGTAGCTCTGGACCTGGAAGTTGGTCGCGGAATCGCCGGATGCAAGCGGGTGAAACCAGACGAGCTGACCGCTCTGATCGACGATCATCGGCCCCGCCGAGCCCTTGCCCTGATAGGGCGCGAGGAAGAAGTCGCCCGGCGCGAGGCCGGGCTTTGCGGGCGTGGTGATCGTGACGCTCGAGGGCGTGAGCGTCGGCGCGGAGCTGTAGTGCTGCACGGCGTGAGCGTTGCCGGGGTTGTTCGGGAAGGGCGCCCGACTGAAGCTCGCCTGGTGGGCGATCGTGAACGTCGTGCTCGCCGTCTGGCCGGGACCGCCGGCGGCGGTCGTGATCGTGGCGTGCACCGTGACTCGCTCGCCGGCTCGGAAAGGGTGTGAGGGCAGGAAGCTCGCGCCCGTGCCGGTCGAGTAGCCCTGGATGCGGCCGCTGTGCGCGCCGCTGGAGGAGCCGACGACGCTGACGCCGGAGACCTGCGTGCCCGCGGGACCGAGGAAGCTGATCTGCGTCGCGGGCGAGGCGTCCCCAGTGCCGGGCAGAGGCGAGACGGTGACGGGATTTGAGGCAGCGGCGCTCACCGCGGCCGCGGGCGCGATCGTGCCTGGGCTCGCGGTCGAGGCCACGCCACCGCAGGCGCACAGCCCGCTCGTGCTCGCCACCACCACCGCGGCCGATGCCGCTCCTATCAGTCGTCGCCTTGCCTGCATCGTCATTGCTCCTCGCTACTCACGGGCTTTGCCTGTTTGCTCTGCTTACGCTTACGACCATCGCTGGAAGTCTTTCTCAGATCCTGCACGCCAGACCGGACCTTTCTAAACGCGTCCAGTCGGACCATCTCACCCTCCCGCTGTGAACAACCGCGAGGTCCCGATGATGCGGCCGTTTACGTCCAGCGCCTGAAGTTGGAAGCGCGTATCGCCCGAGGGCGCCGCGATCGCCGTCTCGAACCCCGACCGCGCGGACCGCGCGACGACGCGCATGCGAGCGCCGGATTCGGGGCTTGCGAGGACCTTCCACGCCACCACGCGCGTGGCGCCGTTCCAGCTCGCATACACGACCGTGTGCCCGTTGGCCCGCAACGCCGCGCCCGCGGGCGCCGAGAGCGGTTCCCCGACCCAGCGTCCGACGGTCGCCCGATAGGTGAGGTCGGGGCCGGGGAGTTCGGCGCCCAGCAGCAGCTTGCCCGTGCGACTGAACTGCGAGAAGGCCGGTTCCGATCCCCAGCCGACGAACATCGTGCCGTTGGCGAGCGGCTGGGCGTCGCCCATGTATTCCGATTCGAACCTGCCATCGCCCGGGTACTGCGAGACGAGCGTCGCGGTGCGGGCGCTCTGGTCCAACCTGAGCACGAGCGCCCGTGACGGTCCGGTGGCATGCACGGAGGTGCCTCCTCCGGTCAGCTGGCAGCAGTGGTCGTCGAACATCGTCACGGTCGTGCCGTCGAGCCTCGCGTCGTGCTGCCACTGGAATGCCGCTCCCGGGCCGAACGTGAAGTCCGAGCGCTTGCCGCCGAGGGTCCACTGGATCTTGCCGGTGGCGCTGTCGACGAGATACACGCCCCACGTGTTGCGCATCGAGACGAGGAACCGACCGTTGCCGACGAGGTCGATGGCGTTGACGTGGTAGGCGTCCCAGGGGAAGCCGTTGGTCGGCAGCGAGGCCTGAGACTCGCTCAGCGGGATGTGTTCGAGCGCATCCCAGCTGCGCAGCAGCTTGCCGGTCCTGAGGTTGTACTCCTGCACCGCCGAGTCGACCAGCGCGCCGTTGTAGGCGCCGCCGTACTTGGAGAGGTCGATCGGGATGTTCTTGTTCGCAGTCACCCACGCGTCTTCGCCACTGATCAGGAGCTCATGCAGGGTGAGCACCCAGCCGTTCGTCGCTTTGAGCCTCGCGACCGTCTGGTAGTGCTGGTCGACGACGACGTATTCGCCGGTTTCGGTGGCACCGGTGTTCGTGACGCGACCCTGCCACCAGGCGAGCGCCGGCTTGCCCCGATATGTCTGCAGGCTGAGGTTTACGGCTGCGACGCTTTCGGGCACCGGCTGAAACCAGACGGGTTGCAGCTTGGCGTCGAGGATCAGCGGGCCGCTCTGACCGACGATCGGCGGTTCGTTGAGGTCGTAGAAGTTCGTCGTGAAGATGTAGCTGCCTCCGAGTTGACCGGGGGCCGCCTGCTGGGTGCTGCGTATCTGCGGGGGATGGAGCGTGGGCGCGGTCTGGAAGCTGTAGGCGCCGCGCGTCGTGTAGGCGCCGATCGGAGCGGCATGCGAGCCAGCGAAGGCGATCGTGACGATCACGAAGCCCGCGAGGACCACGCCGATCGCCGGTGCGAGCCGCCGCGCCGCGGCGCCCACTGCGACGTCGGGCTTGGGCAGCGAGGTGAACGTGAGCAGCGCCGCTGCGGCGGCGAGGCCGGCGCCGATCAGGTAGGCGAGCCGGAAGCCTTCGGTCAGCGCCTGGGAGACCTGGTGGCCCGCTCCGATCTGATGGCTCGTACGCTGCGTGGCGAGCGTGATCAGGACCGCGAGACCCAAACCTCCTCCGATTTGACGCGAGGTGTTGACGAGACCCGAAGCAAGCCCGGCCTGCCCCTCCTTGGCGCCCTGGGTGGCGGCGATCGTGGAGGGCACGATCGACATCGCGATGCCGGCGGCGGTGAGCAGGCCGGGGATCATCACGTAGACGATCGCGCTGCCGCCCGAGGCGATCCGTGTGAACAGCAGCATTCCGCCGGCGAGCATCACGAGGCCGCCGCCGAGCACCGCGCGCACGCCGAAGTGGCTCACTAGCTTGCCGGCGCGCGAGGCGACGAACATGATCATCAGAGTCATCGGCAGGAACACGAGGCCCGTGTGCAGTGGCGAGAGGCCGAGCACCTGCTGCATGTAGAGCGAGCTGATGAACCACATCGGGAACAGCGCCGCGCTGAACAAAAGGACGATCGTGTTGGCGGTGCGCAGCGGCTTGGTCAGCTCCTTGAAAGGAATCAGCGGCGCCGACGCCACGCGCGTCTCGATCACGCCGAAGGCCGCCAGCAGGACAACACCCAGAGCGATCGGGCCGAGCGCCGCGAACGTGTCCCAACCCTTCAAGCCCGCTTCGACGACCCCGTACACGAGCACCATCTGGCCGATCGTCAGCGTCAACGCACCGGCGAGGTCGAAGGGCGCCGCGTCCCTGCCCTTGCGACGCTCGGTCACGACCGCGTAGGCCACCAGTGCGGCCGCGGCGGCAATCGGAGGATTGATCAGCAGCACCCAGCGCCAACTGAGCACTTCGGTGATGACCCCGCCGAGCAGCACCCCAGCGGCGCCGCCGAGACCGTTCATCGCCGCCCACAGGCCGATCGCGCGATGGAGCTTGGGGCCCGGCGCGAACGAGGCGGTGATGATCGCCAGCGAGGTCGCGGCCATCAGCGCGCCAGCAAAGCCCTGCACGGCGCGCGCACCGATCAACACCTCCTGATTGGGCGCGGTACCGCCCGCGAGCGAGGCGATCCCGAACAGGATCAGCCCGGTCACGAGCATGCGCCGCTGGCCATAGCGATCGGCTGCACGGCCGCCCAACATCAGGAAGCCGGCGAAGGTGATCGCGTATGCGTCGACGACCCACTGCAGGTCGGGCGAGGAGAAGCCGAGGTCCGCCTGGATCGAGGGCAGCGCGACGTTGACGATGCTCAGGTCGAGGATGACCATGAACTGCGCCACGCAGCACACGGCCAGCAGCCAGGCTGAACCAGAGCTCCGCTCATCCTCGTGCGGAACACTCTCGACGACCTCTGGGCTCACCGTCGCCTCGGCGCTCACGGGCGCCTCCCCAACCGTGATCGACGTGGCAGGCGACTGGTAGGGTGAGCGCCCGAGCACGCACATGACGACTGGAGCCCGGCCCATGAAGAGAACGCCACTGACTGCAATCCTAACGCTCGTGGCCGTCCTCGCGAGCACCCTCGCGGTGGCCGGTTGCGGCGGCAAATCGGGGAGCTCGACCGCGACGCAGACGACGAGCAGCACCCCCGCGACGAGCACTCCGACGACGAGCACGACGACGCACAAGCACTCCTCCAAACCCGCCTACTGAGCGGCCCGCGGAGCCCGGCCGGCGCGATCATTCGGCCTTCCCCGAGCTCGACAGCGAGGCCGCGTAGGCGATCACGCGCGTCGGCCGCGAGGAGCCGATTACGCGGCCATTCGCGTCGAGCGCCTGAACGGCCACGTATTCGAACTTCTGGAGCAGCGTTGTCGCGCTCTCGAAGGCGGTGTCCGCAAGCGTGGTCTGCGCGGTCAAAGATCCAGGCTGCTTGCCGGCGAGCACGCGCCAGGAGGACACGCCTGTCGCCCCGTTCCAGCTCGCGTGCACGATCGTCTCTTCGCCGGTGTTGTTGAGGCTCGCGAGCACCGCGGGCGGGCTCAGTGGGCGCGCGCTCCAGGGATAGCGGAAGGCGCGGTAGAAGGACATGTCAAGCGGCTGGTGAGCGTCGAACAGCAGCGTGCCCGTGGAGGAGTACTCGCTGATCGCCGGCACCGAGCCGTAGCCCACGACGGCATTCCCGTCGGCAAGCGTCTGCATATTGCCTTGACTGGCGGCGAGCAACGGCTGACCTGGGTGCGTGTAGGCGGAGACGAGGCGCGCTTCGTGCGTGGCGAGGTCGAGCCTGATCCGCAGGGCACGCGACTGGTGGTGGATCGGCGGGTTGGAGCCGTCGTCGAAGAAGGTCAGTTCGCCGTCCGCGAGCACGCGGCCGTCGTGCTGCCAGGCCATGCTCGTGCCCGGGCCCATCTTGAACGAGCTGCGATTGCCGCCCAGGTGCCAGAGGATCTTGCCACTGCCGCCTTGCAGCAGATAGCCCGCCCAGGTACTGCGGGCGGAGATGAGGATGTCGCCGCTTGACTCGAGATCGATCGAGTTGAGATGGAAGTAGTCCCAGGGCGTCGAGTCCGACGGCGTCTGCACTTCGGACTCGGAGGCGCCGACGTGGTCGAGACTGTGCCATTCCCAGCGCACGAGGCCGGTCTTCATGTCGATCTCCTGGACGGCCGTGTCGACGATCGCCCCGCCCCGGACCCCTTGGACCGACGTGAGGTCGCAGCGGATCGGGTTGAACGCGGTGATGTAGGCGACGCCGTCGGGCGCCAGCTGGAAGTCGTGCAGGTCGGCGTGCAGGCCGTTGCCACCCGGGATCCTCGCGATCGTCTGATAGCCGGAGTTCATCACGAGGTCTTCGCCCTGTCCGAAGCCCAGCGAGAGCACCTTGCCCTTCCACCACGTGAGCACGCGCGCGCCTTCGTAGGTCTGCTCGTTGAGGTCCTCCGCGGCTTCGCCTCCGTAAAGGCGGTCGAACCACACGAGGCGCCCCTGTGGGGTGTAGATCAGTGGCCCGTACTGGCCGGGACCGGGGCCGTTGGTCGTGAGGATGTCGCCGGCACTCGGATCGCGGTCGGGGACGGTGACGGTCATGGTCGGGACCTGAGCCCCGGGCAGCGTGTAGAAGCTCTGGTAGTCGGCGGGCGCCGCCGTGGGGTTGTGAAAGCCGGACACACCGGCGGTCGGATAGGGCGTGTCGATACGAAAGCCGAAGCTCACATGACGAGCCCGTGTGCCCGGCCCGAGGAGCGCGCTGACGGTGATCCGCTCGCCGGCCGTGAATGCAGCGGCGGGCACGAAGCTCGCGCCATCGCCCTGGTGGTAGCCGCGCAGGCTCCCGCCGTGCGCGCCGGAGGCGCTGCCGTGCACCGACACGTCGCGCACGTTCGCGACGTTGGTCCCGAGGAAGCTGATCTGCGTGCGGGGATTGGCGGTGACGGTTTCGGGCGCCGGCGAGACGTCGACGCCGGTGCCGGGCAGCGTGGCGGAGTGCTGCAGCGTGGCGGGCAGGCAGGCAGGCGAGGCGCCGCTCGACGCGCTCGTGCTCGCGCCGGGCGAGCCGGACCCGCAGGCGCCGAGCGTGCACGCGAGCGCACCGGCGGCGAGCAACGCGGCGAGGATCGCGGCGAACGGGGGCCTCCGCCTCATGACGGCCGCACGGGCGCGGCGGCGGCCGATCACCACTGCAGCAGCATCAGGCCGACGGTGATGCCGGGGCCGACGGTGATCATCAGCCCGCGCTCACCGCGAGCCGGCTCGCGCCGCGCGATCGTCTGGTGCAGTACGTAGAAGATGGAGGGCGTGCCGATGTTGCCGTGGTCGGCGAGGACGGCGCGACTGACGGCGACCTCCTCGTCGGAAAGCGAGAGCGCCGCTTGGACACAGTCGATAATGCGCCGCCCGCCCGGGTGCACGATCCAGTGGTCGATCTCGGCGCGCTCTGAGCCGGCGGCCTGCAGAAAGGAGTCGGCGAGCTCGGCGAGGTCCTCGGCGGCGAGGTCGGGGAGCTCGCGGTCGAGGTGCAGGTAGCTGTCATCGGGCGCGAGTTCGAGGCTGACGGCGCCGAGCGTGCCGGCGATCTGGTGCACCTTCGAGGCGACGATCTCGGGACCCTCCGCGCCTGGACCCTCGGACAGCAGCGCGGCGGCGCAGCCGTCTCCGAAGATCGCCGAGCCGACGATCTTCGCCCTGGCGTCATCCGGGCGGGCGCCCATCAGGAGGCCGCTCATACTCTCGGCCGCGACGACCAGCCCGGACTTGCCGGGATGGTCGGGCAGCGACTGCGAGAGGAGTCGCATCAGCGGCACGGCGCTCGCGCAGCCGACGCCGACGAGGTGGTACTTGTCGGTGTCGGGCGCCATCCCGAAGTGCTCGACGAGCCGATGAGCGAGCGTGGGGCCACCGAGCGAGTACAGGCTCGAGGTCACGACCGTGCCGATGTCGCGAGGATCGACTTCCATTTGCTGCACCGCGGTGACCGCATCCGCGAACAGCTCGTCCTCGACCATCGCCGTCCGCCCTTGCAGAGTCGTTGAGAGCATGTCCTCGCCGAGGTTCAAGCGGCGGCGCTCTACGCCGCAGCGCGCGAAGACGCGCTGCGCGAACTCGTCCTCGCGCATGCCGAGCAGCGAGAGCACCTCGTCCTGGGAGAGCGAGGTCTCGGGGCTCACGACCTCCAGGCGGCCGATCCGCGGTCCGAACGTCGGCAGCGGCTCAGCGTATGCGGTCGCGACGCCGGCGGCGGGCGAGGGGGCGTGGAGCGATGGGGACTGCGACGGGGCTTCTACCTGCAAGCTGTTGGACCCCCTGGGGCCGGTGTCGGGGCTGGATGGGCGGGTCTCGAGTGGAATTCGAGAAGATATCGATGCAACCCGAACGCATTCGACATCGAAGCGCCGATACAGCCGATCCTTAGCAACTTCTTCGCAGTCTCCGAGCCGGCGCGAAGCTCTCAGGCCAGCGCCTGTACGCCCAACGCTCAGGCGGGGGCCTGCACGCCCAGCTCGCCTTCGAGCGCGAGCATCTGCACGCGCATGGCCTCGGCGAGCGCGAGTAGTGCCGAGCGCGGGCGGACCATCACCGTGAACTCGTCGATCAGCCCGTCGGGACCCGTGTGGATGAAGTCGCACCCCTGCAGCTCGCGATCGCCGACGCGCGCTTTGAAGACGAGCGCGTGATCCTCGGCCCCCTCGGCGCCGATTTCGCGTTCGTAGCGGAAGTCCTCGAAGACGCGCATGACCGCACCAAGGATCACTCTCAGCGCCTCGCGCCCGTGGTAGGGGCGAAACACGACGGGACTGCTGAACACGACTTCGGGCGAGCACAGCTCGAGCACGGGGTCGAGCACGCGCTCGTTGCGGTCGGTCCCAAGTGTGCTCTCGATTGCGCTGCGGAAGGGGTGCATGAGGCGACCTTTCTGTTGTGTCCTCTTGGCAAGGTGACGCCGGAGTTCGACCTCCGCTGCCACACTTTACGGTGCCCACGTGGACGTACCCGCGGGCTGGGGTTGCCGAGCCCGGGCGCAGCGGCAAGTCCACTCGAAGCGTCCGCGGCCCGACGCGTGCGCCAAATGAAGCGCTTTCAACAGAGATCCTGCTGAACGGATGCGTCCGAGCGGCAACCGGACGCATCCCCTCCCCTACTTCTTCTTTGCCGCCTTCTTGGCCTTCTTGAGGGGCCCGTACTTCTTGCGTGCGGCGCGTTCGCAGGTGGTGCGCTTCTTGCCCTTGGGTTTCTTGTGGCAGGCCTTCAGTGCGATTGCGAGCTTCTGCGCGCGCGTGAGAACCTTCGTCTTCGGGCAGCCAGTGACGGCGAGCGCCGTGTTCTGTTTGACCTGGGCGCCGTTTTGTCCCGTGAGTGCCGTCGGGATCGTGATCTTGCCCGCGCAGAGGTTGCCCGTGGCCGCGAGGACGGAGTGGGGTCCCTGGGGCAGGCTCGTTTCGAAGCTGGTGATGGGTGCGTCGGGGACTGTTTCGAAACGGGAGTAGGTGATCCCTTTCTTGATGTCGGTCTTGCCGTCGAGGTCGACGTTGATGTTCGCTCCGCGTTCGTTGGCTTGCAGTAGGAACACGACATCGGGGAACGCCGCACCACCATGGGACACGAGGATCGCCGGCCCCGTCAGGGGAACGCTGAGTATCGGCGTGTTCGCCTTTGCTGTCCCGATGAACGATCCCGGGGGGCATCCTGCGGGGTTGCTGTTGAACTGTGCTTCGGTGCAGGCTTGTTGCAGCGTGCTCAGGCGTGCGGGGAGGATCGTGGGTAGCGTGAGATCGACCTTGTGGATGTCCGCTTCCCCTGGTTTCTGAGCGACCTTCACGCTCAGGCTCGCTCCACTGGCTTTGCTTGTTTGCCTTGTGTGCTGGCGGTGAGGGATGGTTTGAACGGCAATCCCTGGCAACCACCGGCTTGGAAGCGGCTCGAGAGTCCTGTGGTTTGGCCGGTTGTTGATGTCTCTTGCCCGGTGACGCTCATGACTTCACAACTGGTGGGGTTGAACGTTAACCCTGCACGGTTCATGTCCAACGAGATCGACCGCACGTTCAACGGGATACCATCGAGGATCGTCGGTATCGAATCGCTCACCGCAGTGATCTGCGCGGTGTTCGGATCGATGTACAACCCCGCGCGCACCACAACGGTCCCGAGGTCGAACGGTCCCGCGATTGCCGGGGTGATGATCGCAAGGCTCAAGGGCGCGTTCTTGTACGGACCCGCGAGATAGGCCTTGCCCTGCACATAGGTCGGGCTCGATCCCGCTCCCGCAGCGATGTTCACGGTCCCCACTTCAGAGGCGGCGGGGCAGCTCGGACTGGACTGCTCCAACGCTCCTTCGCCTTCACGAGAACGCGACATTGCTTGCGCTATTTGCGCATCGGAGCAGTAGGGGACGCCGGCGAGCTTACCCAGCAATCCCTCGGGCAATGTCGTGGTGATGCCGCCCAGTCGCTGGGAGCCATCGTTACGAGTCAGGTTCAGCACGAACGGGCTGTAGGCTCCCGCCAACGGTGTCTGGGTACCCGCTTCAAAGGACGGACTGTTCGTTAGCTGGGATTCGGCGCTGACGCAACCGCCGCTTTCGGGACCCGTATTGACTGTGAATGGCGCAGTCCTCACGGTCGCGGTTCCCGGTGCTGAGAATGGGTAGAGCCTCGCCGTGGTCTTATAGGTACCACAAGCGACCGGGGTCGTCAGTGGCGCTCTGGGTCCTTCACGCAAACTCAACTGGAAGGAGGAGTACGGCAACGGCGGCAACCCGTCCGAATGTCGTCGTCAACTGTCCCGTTGTGGGGTTGATGTCCACCTTGCCGGCCTGGGTGATCAGTACTCCGCGTTCGCGTGCCGTGCCCACGATGTACAACGACAGCAGATTACTGAATGGGTTTGCATGCGGAGTGGCGAGGTAGACCGAGCCTTCGACGGGTTCTTCTATCAGCGGACTACGAGCAAGCAGCGTGCCTAGCTTGGACGCTTCCGGACAGCCCGGATTGGTCAGGCTCGCGTGGCTGAACTGTTCCTCGGTGCATCCGGTGAGGCCGCTCGCGGCAGCTGGGTTCGCGGTGACACCCGCGGGTAGTTCCACTTCGACCTTCTCGGGCTCTGTTTCCGCGATCCCGCTCGAGTTCGTGAGCCCTTCGTTGGGCAACCCGAGTTCGAAGTTGAGCCCTGAGGATGCTGATGCGGCGTGGGTCGTGGTGGCTGCTGAGATTCTGGGTGCGAAGGGGACCGCATCGCAACCCTGTGGAGCGGTCGGGGTACCATCGCTGTCGAGCGATGCTGCTTCGGCTTTGACGTAATGCCCTGGGTCTAGCTTTGAGTCGACTTCGACTGTGGTGTGGATAGGTTCGGAGCACTCGGCGGGTAGCGTCAGGAAGGCCAGGTGGGGACCCACGAACGCGTGGCCTCTGCCTGCCGTTCCTTCGGCGGCCTCCGTGCCTCTTTCTTCGTTGTGGCTTGTTTCTGCGGGGGTGCCCCAGACCTTGACTTCGATCGAGGTCGCTTCCAGCGGGAGTCCGTAGTTGGCTACATGCAACCCATAGCGTCCGGTGGAGAACGGGTTTTCGGTACGCAAAGATATTTCTGGTAGTGCGTTCAACCCGGCGATGGCGAACCCTAGCTGCGCTGCGACACCGGGCGGGGGAACCATGTTATAGAGCGCACCACCCACAGTCGTACCCAACTTGGGAAGATTCGCGAAGATGACACCTACCTGTGCGTTAGGCGAACAACCAACGGTGAATCCCTCGAATTCCTGGCGGGTGCACCGTGAGGTCGCGAAGGGATAGCCCGCAAACCCCGGCGGGAGATCTATCAGAACACTCCGCAGTTCACCACCCACGGAATGCCCTTCGCTGTCGGTATTGAGCTTGAAACCAAGCGAGAAGGAGTACGGGTGCGAGGAAGCCTGAGGGACACCGACCACGCCTTCAGAGACTTCGAAGGAGGTGTGGAAGCTTTTTGGTTCGATCCCGAAATCGGCCTTTGCTATCGCGGGCCCAAAGAGCAAGCCGACCATTACCGTGATCAGTGGGAGTGTGTTGCGCGGACGGATCACTTGGAACCCCCGTTCCCATGATTGGCCGATCGCACCTGCTGCTGCTGTTTCTTCTTCGTCTTCTTCTTGGGCACCTTTGCTTTTTTCTTTCGCGGTTTTGCTTTCTTCTTTTGCGCCTTCGGCTTGGGCTTTACGCACACGCCGTTCTGAACGATCTGTCCCCGGGGACAAGGCTTGAGTACCTCCGCTTGCGCGTTCCCCATGCCTTGGTAGCTCGAGGTCGCCGAACTAGATACCTGTGGCGGATTGGGTGGTGACTGGCAGGCTTCCCCTCGACATCCCGTACCGGCGGCGGCTTCCCCTTCGCTTGGGAAACCACCCCCGACACGAGCGTCGTAAACGTCGAGCAGTTCATCGGTGTCCCCTGACACCAGTCGTTCCCGTGTGGTGAAGAAAACATTGGACCCGTTTTCATCCATCGCGAGGAAATTCGAATCGACCGAGCCCGTACCGGAGGAGATCAGCGAGACACAACCGGCCGGCTGCGCGCAGGACCCGACGCCTTCAGGCTCAGCCTCATAGACATCTTCCACCCGCCCGTTCGTATCACGCGAAGAGAGCCGATCGGAACTGTCAAAGAAAAGACGACCCCGATCGGTCAGATAACGCGGCTGAGGCAACCACTCTCTTTCTTCTTTAGCACCGTATATTCGTCGCAGTGTTGAGTTGCCCAGCGGCGCTTCACCACTCGGATTACAGGAAGGACAAGTGAGCCGACCCGTGGACGAGTCGTAGAGAAAGACCTCCTTACAGGGAACGTCGATAAGAAAGCGATCTTCGGTAGGACCTTCCACTTTGCATGGCCCAACGTTGGCGTAGCCGGTCAGTTGCGCGGTGGAGCCAAAGGCCAAATAGCGTCCGTCCGGGCTCGCCTCAGCGGTGCGCGCACCTGGCGCCGCTGCCCAATCATTCAAAAAGTCGTTTCCACCAGTGTCATCAGATGAAGTCAGAGTGGTGATGAAGCGGGTGTTTGCTCCTGTTTCGTAGAGGTAGAGGTTGGGTTTGCCAGGCTGAGCTGTTTCTTTGCGTTCGTTTTCGTCGGAGAGCGCTGCGGTGTCAACAAAGTAGATTCGTGAGAGGTCCTTGCTTTGGCCGGCGATGCCGAGGAAGCCACCTTTGCCCTGTGTTAGGTCTTCGCTGCAGCTCGCGGTCGTCAACGAGTACAGACAACCATCCGAGAGGAGCACTTTAAGACCGTCAGGAGACGCTGTTAGGAAGGTGCCGGGGTCGTGTACTTCGCGTGTGGTCCTGTTGTCTTCGCGTACATAGAGGTGAGCACCTGCGGTCCAGAAGATGCGGTGCCCGTCTTCGGCGATGCCATTGGTATCAGGGCTCGCCGAGGCGAACGCGGCACCTGTCGCGACCGCCGTGTTACCGGGCAGGACGTTGACCAGACTGAGACTTCCTTCCATCCATTCATAGAGGTCCTTCCTGCTCTGACCAGGATCGGGTGGTTCGGGAGCGTAGGCACCGGCGAAGGTGAGCGCATCGTTCGCTTCGAAGTACTGAGCCGAAAAATCGGGTGAATA
>DASXMO010000137.1:0-8587 GCA_036495605.1 Solirubrobacteraceae bacterium | reverse complement strand
AAGCATGCGGCCCACCTCTTTGCAAAGCATGCGTATGCGACCCATCCGCCGACGGCGTCTGCGGCCAGGGATCCGATTGGCTCTTCTCAAAGCATGCGGCCCTGTCGCGATCCACGCGGCTTGCCATCCGAGCCGCCCTCCCGGATACGCTGCGCGGCATGGCACGCCTGACCGAGCGAGGACTGCGCCGATCCGTCGGCGTCCCCGGCCTCTTCGCGACCGCCTACGGCAACGTCGACTCCTCGATCTACTACGCGCTCGGACTCGTCGCCGCGCATGCCCTAGGGCTGACGCCGCTGGTGTTCGTGTTCGCCGGTGGCCTGTTCGCGCTGACCGCGAAAACGTATGCCGAGGGCGCGGCGATGTTTCCCGAAGCCGGCGGCTCCTCCTCGTTCGCGCGCCACGCCTTCAACGATGTCGTCTCCTTCTTCGCCGGCTGGGCGCTGAGCCTCGACTACATCCTCACGATCGCCATCTCGGCGTTCTTCGTTCCCCACTACCTGAGCGCGTTCCCGGGGCTGCACTCGCTCAATCACAACCCCGGGGACATCATCGGGGGGCTGATCGTCGTGGTGGTGCTCGCCGCTCTGAACATCCGCGGCCTCGGCGAGTCGGCGAAGCTCAACTTCGTCCTCGCGATCGCCGACCTGAGCACGCAGATCGTGCTCGTGTGCGTCGGCTTCGTGCTCGTCTTCAGCCCCACGCTGCTGATCAACCAGGTCCACCTCGGCAGCGTCCCCAGCTGGCACGAACTGATCTTCGCGCTCTCGCTCGCGATGCTCGCCTACACCGGCATCGAGACCGTCGCGAACATGGCCGAGGAGTCAAAGGACCCCGGCCGGCAGGTCCCGAAAGCCGTCAACCTCGTCGTGCTCGCCGTGCTCGGCGTCTACGCGGGCATCTCCGTCGTGGCGCTCTCCGCTTTGCCCGTCGTACACCACGGCGTCGGCTACAACGCCGAGCTGCAGCAGTCCTTCAGCTCCCCCGGCTACGCCACCGCGCTGGGCGGGCACTTCCAGAACGATCCCGTGCTCGGCGTCATCTCACGCCTGGGCCTGCACGGGGCGGTGCTGCACGGGGCCGAATACTACGTCGGGCTGCTCGCCGCGACGATCCTCTTCATCGCCACGAACGCCGGCATGATCGGGATCTCGCGTCTGTCCTGGTCGCTGTCCGAGCACCGCCAGCTGCCGAGCATCTTCTCGCGGCTGCACCCCAAATTCCGCACGCCCTGGTTCACGCTGATGTTCTTCTCCGCACTCGCCGGCGTGCTGATCCTCTACGGGAACACCGAAGTGCTCGGCAACCTCTACTCGTTCGGCGCGATGCTCTCCTTCACGACCGCCCACGCCGCGGTGATCGCGCTGCGCATCAAGGACCCCGACCGCGAGCGCCCCTACCGGATGCCCCTGAGCGTGCGCATCCGCGGCGCCGACATCCCGATGACAGCCGTCATCGGCGGGATCGGCACCGCCGGCGCGTGGATCGCCGTCGTCATCTTCCACGGCGAGGCCCGCACCGTCGGCATCCCCTGGATGGTCCTCGGCATGGCGGGCTACTTCTACTACCGCCACCGCCAGGGCCTCGACCCGTACAAGAGCTATCGCATCCCCCGCGAGGAGCGCCCGCCGGACTTCCACGAGCTCGACTACCGCACCGCGCTCGTGCCGATCTTCGGCACCGACGTCTCCGCGCAGGCGCTCTCCTCCGCGGCCAAGCTGATCGGCGAAGACGGCGTGGTCTACGCGATCTTCGTGCTGCCCGTCCCCAGCCAGCTCTCGCTCGACTCGGGCCTGCAGGAGGAGGAGGCGCAGGGGCGCTCGGCGCTGGAGTCCGCGCGCATCAAGGCGCGCCGCGCGGGCATCAAGATCCACACCGGCCTGATCCGCACCCGCAATCCCGGCGCGGCGCTCGTCGACGAAGCGATTCGCGTGGGCTCGGACGTCATCTACTGGTCGACCATCCACGCCCCCGTGGGCGAGCAGCGGATCGGCCCGACCGCCGCCTACCTGCTCGCCAAGCGCCCCTGCCGCGTGATCATCGAGACGCAGAACCGTCCCGCGCGGGCCAAGCCCGAGCCCGAGCCAGAGCCCGCTCCGGCGTAGAGGCCTCAGCCCGAGCTCGTGGGCTGCCGCAGGCCGAGCACGAAGCGCAGCCGTTCGACGCCCCCGCCGAGGCTCTTGCCGCCGCCCGCGAGCGTCGTGGCGTTGCGCAGGTAGGGCACGAACTTCGCGATCGTCGGGTCTTCGCTGAGGCCGACCCCTTCGAGCAGGCTCAGCAGCGTCGCGAAGTTCACCTGCAGGCTCGGCGCGATCCCTTCCCCGAGCGCGCTCCGCGCGGCGGTGTAGGCGGCCGAGCCGGACATCGCGGGCGAGGGGTTCAGCGCGTCGGCGATCGAGGATTCGCCGAGGCCCATCACGAACTTCGCCTTCCCGCTCGAGGAGCGCCCGTCGGCGATCACGAGCGTCACCGGCAGGCCCTTCACCTTCGCTTCGATCGCCGCTTCCGTTCCCGGGATGCTCGCCGGCGTGGCTTCCGCGCCGGCTTCGTTCAACGCGCTCTGAAGCTTGCCCACCGCCGCGCGCGACGCGGCCGGGTCGGTCGAGTCGATCACCGCCGCCGCCTTCAGTTCGAGGATCGTCGTCCCGCTCGCGAACACGCCCACGTCGCCCATCCAGCTCGTGAAGTCGCGCCGCGCCTGCGCCGTGTTCGCGCTCAGCACCTTCAGCGGCGCCAGGATCCCTTCGAGGATCCCCGGGATGCTCAACGTAACCAGCGCGGAGCTGGGCGCCGAGGGACCAGCACCGGCCTGCGAGATGAGCGTGCTCACGAGCGAGAGCAGGTTGTGCAGCCCGCTCAGCCCGCCGCCGCCGCCGGCGCCGCTGCCGCCGCCGGCGCCGCTGCCGCCGAGCGCGCTGCCGACGCTGCCGAGGCCCGCCGCCAGCCACGATTCGCCGGGCAGTTCCGCCAACGCCTCGTTCCCCGTGGCGAGCGCGCCCACGAGGCCGCCGCTCGACCGCGCGGCGCCCGCGGGCGCCGCGCCGATGTCGGCGTCGATCTGAAGCGACTTCGAGCTCGGCACGAGCGACACGTTCAACGGGCGCGTCCCCCCGAGCGCGCTCAGCAGCGTCGGCAGCGATTGCGCGCCTTCCGATCCGTGCGTGCCTTCCGATTCGCCGCTCGCCGCCTTCGCGACATGCGCCTTCGTCAGCGCGCCCGGGTTCGCGAACACGTGCCCGAGCGCACCCGACGGCGCGACCGCCTGCAGCTGCGAGTAGGTCGCGTTGCCTTTCAGCGAGGATCCGCTCTGGGTCGTGTCGATCACCGCGCGCACGCCCGCTTCGCTGCCGAGGACCACCAGCTTGTCGATCGTCGCGAACGACGCGTCTCCGCCCGCGGTCGTCTCGTAGGAGACGCCCTTGTAGCTCGTCGCATGCGCGCCCGCGCGCGACGCCTGCGAGGAGACGAACTTCTCGGCCTTCCCCAGATCGCTCGTGTCGAGCACGATCGCGCCCTGCGCCCCTGCGCTCGCCGCGAACGGCCACTGCGCCCCCGAGCCGCCGCCCGTCAGGGCCTGCTGCAGCAGGCCCGTGAGGCCTTCCGTCGAGCCGAGCGCCGTGAAGAAGATCCCCGCCTTCTCGCCCAACCACGGCGCGACGTCCCGGCTGAAGTCGAGCGTGGGGGAGCCCGGCGTCTGCAGCACGCTCAGCAGGCGCGTGTACGGGTCCTTCTGACCCGTCAGCGTGTGCCCGGCCGCGAGCGCTTCGTCCTTCAGCGAGCCGCTCGGGCGCACGACCGCGCTCACGTACACGGGCGCGTACGCCGGGACGACTCCCGCGGGATCGGCGTTCGAGCCGCTCGATCCGCTCGAGCCGCAGCCCGCGATCGCGCACGCGAGCAGCGCGATCAGGAGCGCCAGGCCCGCGCGGGCAAAACGCCGAGCGCCGGCACGTGGCGCTTGCGCTCCACGCCGTCGCGCGCGCATCCCGTGCGGTTCCCGCCGCGCGCCCACGGCCGTCGATCGCCGTTGCTCACTCCCCGCTCGCACCTTCCCCGAAAGCCCCTGCTCGACCCGCATCAGCCGATCGTATCCGCAACGCACGATGCACCCACCCAGTTTGCATGGCGCCTTGCACGAATCGGGCCGCTCGGCGGGCCCGCGGGCGGTCGCGGCGCCGGGTTCGAATGCCCCGTGGGAAGGGGCTTGGCGCAGGTTTTGAGGGTCTCGGGGCAGGATTGTGGGAAAAAATGTGCAATCAGGGTTGCGTTGTGGGGGAAAGTGGGGTAACTTGCCGGAAGCGAGCCGAGGTGGAGGGGCTCCTCCCACTCCTCCACCCCGGCTCGGTATTCGCCCAGAAGCGCAGCCCGACGAGCAGACCGACGAGCAGCCCTCCCCCGACGAGCACGAGCCCCAAGCCCTCTCATGGTCCACTTCCGCGGCACCTTCGACCACACGCTCGACGCCAAGAACCGCCTCACCGTCCCCGCGCGCTACCGCGCGGCGCTCTCGGAGGGGATCGTGCTCGCGATGCCCGTCGACCTGAAGCCCTGCGTGGGCGTCTGGCGCCCGGAGGAGTACGAGCGCTACACCCAGCGCGCGCTCGCCGAGCTGCCGCCGCTGTCCTCGCGCCTGACCGAGCTGGAGCGCTTCTTCTACGGCAGCTCCCACGACGCCGACCTCGACGCGGCCGGCCGGATCATGGTCCCCTCGTTCCTCGGCGAGCACGCCGGCCTGACGAAGGAGGTCGTGGTTGTCGGCGTCGGCGATCGCCTGGAGCTGTGGGATCGCGGCGCCTGGGACGACCATCGACCCGCCCTGCTCGGGGGGGTCGCGGAGATCACGGCCAGTGTCGACGAGTGAGGCGGCCATCCATGCTTACCCTTGACATGACCACTTCCACCCACATCCCCGTGCTCGCTGGCGAGCTGATCGACCTGCTCGACCCGCGCGCGGGGCAGACCGCGATCGACTGCACCTTCGGCGGCGGCGGCCACGCCCAGCTGATCGCCGAGCGGCTCGGCTCAGACGGCACGCTGATCGCGATCGACCGCGACCCCTACGCGCGCGAGCGCTTCGAGGACCTCGCCGGCGAGGTCGCCTGCACCGTGCGCTTCATCCGCTCAGGCTACGCCCAGGCCCTGACCCAGCTCGCGCGGGAGGGCATCGTGCGCGCTGACGCCGTCTACTTCGACCTGGGGATGTCCTCGATGCAGGTCGACGCGCGCGAGCGCGGGTTCTCATACTCATTCCAGGCGCCGCTCGACATGCGCATGGATCCCGAGCAGGAGCTCACCGCGCGCGAGATCGTCGCCACTTGGGACGAGCGTCAGCTTGCCCGCGCGCTGCGCGACTTCGGCGAGGAGCGCCACGCGGGCGCGATCGCCCGTGCGATCGTCCGCCGCCGCGGGCAGGCGCCGATCGACACCACGCAGGATCTCGTCGAGACGATCGTCTCCGCTATTCCCGTGCCCGCGCGCTTCGCCGGCGGACACCCCGCCAAGCGTTCCTTCCAGGCGCTTCGCATCGCCGTCAACGACGAGCTCACCCAGCTCGACGAGGCACTGCCGCTCGCCTGGGAGCTCCTGCGCGAGGGCGGCGTGCTCGCCGGGATCTCCTTCCACTCGCTCGAGGACCGCCGCGTCAAGCGCTTCATGGCCGCCCGCGCGCAGGGCTGCATCTGCCCGCCCGACCTGCCCGTCTGCGGCTGCGGGCGTACACCAGAGGCGACGCTCCTCACGCGCCGCTCGATCGTGCCCTCCGCGGGGGAGATCGCCAGCAACCCGCGCTCCTCCTCCGCGCGCCTGCGCGCCGCGCGCAAGCTCCGCGCCGAACCACCCGACGACGATCCGTCGACGTCCTCGTCTGCGTCCGCGTCCGCGCCGGGCGGCTCGCCCGGTCAGGCGTCCTCGTCGGGGAACCCGTTCCCGAAGTCCACCGCGCGCCGCGGCGCACGCAAGCGCGGCGAGCACCGGAGGCCACGATGACCCCGCCGCCCCCCGCCGCTGCCGCCGCGGCTACGCCCGCTCCCGCGGTCCGTCCTCGTCGCAGGCCGCCCGCGCCGGCGAAGCGCCCGCGCCGCGTCTCGGGCCCAGCGAGGCCGCGCACCGCGCCGGCGCCCACATCTGCGCGCCGCGCCGCGCCGCGCCTGCGTGCCGCGCCCTCGCGCAACCCGGTGACGATCGTCACGACGCACCCGCTGTTCGATCGCCTGATCAACGGTCGCGCTTGGATCGGGCTGGTGGCCTTCGCGCTGATCGGGATCGTCACGATGCAGCTCGGCCTGCTGAAGCTCAACGCCGGCATCGGGCGCGCGCTCGAGCACGAGGGCGCCCTGCAGCGCGAAAACTCCGCGCTCAGCGTCGAAAACTCCGAAGTCGCCTCCGGTGACACGATCGAGCTGCAGGCCGCCCACATGGGCATGCAGCTGGTCCCCGCCGGATCGCTGCGATTCCTCTCCGCGCACGGCGCCGGCGCGCAGTCGGAGATCGGCAAGGCGGCGGCCGCGCTGAGCGCGCGGGCGAACGGCACGACAAGTGCGTCTACGTCGAGTGAAGCGTCCGCGTCCTCATCGTCGTCCGAAACCGAAGCGTCAGGCGCGAGCGGCGAAAGCGAAGCAAGCAGCTCCACCGGAGCGAGCGGCGGCGAAGCGACCTCGTCCTCCGAAGCGGCCTCGTCTTCCGGCGCGGGCGCCGCCGAAACGAGCCAGACAGGCGCGAGCGCCGGCACCGGAGTCGGCACGGGCTCGGGCACGAGCTCCTCGAGCGAAGCGCCCGTGAGCGGCGAACACGCCTCCAGCGGCGGCGAAAGCGGCGCGAGCGAAGCCGCCGCGACGCCCGCGCCGAGCGGAGAATCCGACGGCTCCTCGGCGACCCCGGGGGGTTAGCGGGTGGCCACCGTCCAGCACCGGATCGGGGTCATCTTCGCGTTGTTCTTCCTGCTACTCGCGCTCGCCGCCGCGCGCACCCTGTATCTGGGGACGGTGCGCGCGGGTACGTTGCGCAAGGCCGCCCAGAATCAGCAGCTGAGCAACGAAACGCTGCCCGCCCAGCGCGGCACGATCCTGGATCGCAACGGCGTGGACCTCGCCGTCTCCGAGCCCGCTCAGGACGTCTCGGCCGATCCCTACCTTGTCAAATACCCGCTGCAGGCTTCGCAGAAGCTCGCGCCGCTGCTCGGCCGCACGCAGGGGCAGGTTCTCGCCGAGCTGAGCGAACACCGCGGCTTCGTCTACCTCGCACGCGCGCTGCCCGCGCGGCAGGCGCGGGCGGTGCTGGCGCTGAAAATCGAAGGGCTCAACGGGACGCCGGTCATGCGCCGCGTCTACCCCCGCGGGACGCTCGCCGCGCAGGTGCTCGGCTTCGTCGGCACCGAAGGCAAGGGCCTCTCCGGCCTCGAGTACTCGCAGTCGGCGCTCTTGAAGGGCACGGCCGGCGAGCGGCGCACGATCAGCGATGCACGCGGCCAGCCGATCTCGATCGCCAACGTCCACACCGAGAAACCCGGCGCGACGCTCACGCTCACGCTCGACGCCAACATCCAGCAGCGCGCCGAAGACGTCCTCAGCGCGGTTGGGCGCGTGTTCGCGCCCAAAGACGCCACCGCGATCGTAATGAACCCCAACACCGGCGCGCTGCTCGCGGTCGCGAACTGGCCGCAGGTCAACGCCAACGACCCTGCCGCCTACTCGCAGGCGGCGCTCGAGGACCGCGCGGTCGGCTTCGACTACGAACCGGGCTCCACGTTCAAGGCCTTCACCGTCTCAGGCGCCCTGCAGCAGGGTGTGATCACGCCCTCGACGGGCTTCAACATCCCCGACCAGATCCAGGTCGCCGACCGCACGATCCACGACGACACCGAACACGCCGACGAGACGCTCACAACCGCTGAAATCCTCGCCCAGTCCAGCAACGTCGGGGCGATCCAGATCGGCATGCGCGAGGGCGCTCCCGCGTTCAACACATGGGTTCACCGCTTCGGCTTCGGCGAGCCCACCGGTGTCGAACTTCCCGGCGAGGAACAGGGCGTCACGCTGCCCCTTGCCAAGTACTCGGGGTCCTCGATGGGCAACCTCCCAATCGGCCAGGGCGAGCTCGTGACGCCGATGCAGATGGTCGCCGCCTACTCCGCCATCGCCAACGGCGGCATCCTGCGCCGCCCGCACATCATCGGCGCGGTCAACGGCCGGTCTCGTCACATCCCCTACGGGCATCGCGTGATCTCACAGACGACCGCCTCGGAGCTGCGCACGATGCTCAAGGGCGTGCTCGCACCGGGTGGCACCGCGAGCGAGGTCTCGATCCCCGGCTACCAGCTCGCGGGCAAGACCGGCACGGCGAGCAAGATCGATCCCGAAACCGGCGAATACTCCAAATCGGCCTACGTCGCCTCGTTCGTGGGGTTTGCTCCGGCTTCGGACCCGAAGCTTCTTTGTGCGGTGATCGTCGATGAACCCCAGTCGGGCTCGATCTTCGGCGGGACCGTCGCGGCGCCGGCGTTCGGGCAGATCATGTCCTTCGCGCTGCCGTATCTGCGTATACCTCCGGGGTAGGCGTAGGGATAAGATACGACGTAATTATTGTGCTACAG
>DASXMO010000136.1:0-10844 GCA_036495605.1 Solirubrobacteraceae bacterium | reverse complement strand
CGTGGTCAGGAAGCGATCCTCTTGGGGCATCGAGATCGTGTAGCCCAAAGCCTGTCCACGCGAGATCACCGAGATCTTGTGGACCGGGTCGGAGTGCTCGAGGAAGTGGCCGACGATCGCGTGGCCCATCTCGTGGTAGGCGGTGATCAGGCGCTCCTTCTCGCTCATCACGCGCGTCTTCTTCTCGGGGCCGGCGATCACTCGCATGATCCCCTCCTCGAGCTCTTCCTGTCCGATCTCGCGCTTGCCCGTCCGCGCCGCCAGGAGCGCGGCCTCGTTGATCAGATTCGACAGGTCGGCGCCGGTGAAGCCCGGGGTCTCGCCGGCGAGGGCGTCGATGTCGATCACCTTCGCCAGCGGCTTGCCGCGCGTGTGGACCTCGAGGATCTTCGCCCGGCCCTTGCGATCGGGGCGGTCGACGGCGATCTGGCGGTCGAAGCGTCCGGGGCGCAATAGCGCCGGGTCGAGGATGTCGGGCCGGTTGGTGGCCGCGATCATGATGATGTTGTCCTTCGCCTCGAAGCCGTCCATCTCGACCAGCAGCTGGTTGAGCGTCTGCTCGCGCTCGTCGTGACCACCGCCGAGACCGGCGCCGCGATGGCGCCCGACGGCGTCGATCTCGTCCATGAAGATGATGCACGGACTGTTCTGCTTGGCCTGCTCGAACAGGTCGCGCACGCGCGAGGCGCCCACCCCGACGAACATCTCTACGAAGTCAGAGCCCGAGATCGAGAAGAACGGCACGCCCGCCTCGCCGGCGACGGCGCGCGCGAGCAGCGTCTTGCCGGTGCCCGGAGGGCCATACAGCAGCACGCCCGTGGGAATCCGGGCGCCGAGCGCCTGGAACTTCTTGGGGTTCTCGAGGAACTCCTTGATCTCGTGCAGCTCCTCCACGGCCTCGTCCACGCCGGCGACGTCGCGGAAGGTGATCTTCGGCGAGTCGGCCGAGAGGCGCTTGGCGCGCGACTTGCCGAAGGACATCACTTTCGAGCCGCCGCCCTGGACCTGGTTCATCAGGAAGATCCAGAACCCGAGGAAGATCACGAACGGCAGGATGTACGTGAGCAGCGAGAGCAGCACGCTGCTCTTTTCCGATTCGACGTTGAAGCTGACGCCAGCCTTTTCGAGCTGTGAGATCAGCTGCGGCGCCGCCTGTTCGACGAAGCCGATTTCGTATTTTTCCTTGTTGCCCTTGGTGTTCAGCTGGACCTGGAGGGCCTTGCCCTTGTTCTTGAACTCGACCGATTTGACTTCGCCCTGCGGGATCTCTTTGGCGACGAGCGTCTGGTAGCTGTGCGGGCGCTGGTTGTTCGAGCTCGGACTGACCAGTTTCACGGCCAGGAACGCCAGCACCAACACGATGAGGATGGGGAACGCGGCGCTCTTGAATGAACGGCTCATGGCGATATCACGTGGTTTCCGGCGCCGGTTGTCATCATGGCCGCCAGTTCCCTAGCGTACCATGCGCGCTCTGCGCTTCCGGTGGGTGCCCGGGTTCGCGTGGGGCGCGGACCCCTACCTCTGCAACGCGGCCACGAAGGGAAGGTTGCGGTGGCGCTCGGCGTAGTCCAGGCCGTAGCCGACGACGAACTTGTCCTCGATCTCAAAGCCCACGTACTTGGCCTGCAGCTCGACCTTGCGCCGCGCCGGCTTGGTCAAGAGCGCGCACACCTCGAGCGTGCGCGGGTTGCGCGATCCGAGGTTGCGCAGCAGGTATTGCAGTGTGAGGCCCGAGTCGACGATGTCCTCGACGATCAGCACGTCGCGATCCTCGATCGCCGCGTCGAGGTCCTTCAGGATGCGCACCACGCCGGAGGAGTCGGTCGCCGAGCCGTAGGAGGCGACGGCCATGAAGTCGACCTCGACCGGGATCTCGATGAAGCGCATCAGGTCGCTCAGGAAGAAGACCGCGCCCTTGAGCACGCCCACGAGCAAAAGTCCGCGGCCGGCGTAATCGCGCGAGATCGCCGCCCCCAGCTCGCGCACGCGCGCCTGCAGCTCCTGCTCGCCCACCAGCACTTCGCCGATTTCGCCTGCGGGCGCCTGACCCGCCGGCGCAGGTGAGGCGACGCTCGCCGTGGTCGGGAGGCTCATCCGCGGGAGTGTACGCCGCCGGTCAGTCGCTCTCGCGCGTGCCCCAGTCCCCGGGCTCGAGCGTCGAGCCGTCGGGCGCCGGCTCTTTGGGCGCGAGCTTGACCATGCTCAGCTCCCCCGCGAGGATGCGCGCGCCGACGTTGCCGCCGACGTGCAGCTCGGCCGCGCCTCCGCGCCGGCCCAGCGCGAGGATCTCCTCCACGCGCTCGCCGGCCTGGGGGATCAGCGTTCCCGCGAGGTCCTCCGCGAGGCGCACGACGATCAGCCGCGCGAGCGCGGGATGCAGCTTCTCCAGGCGCTCGATCGCGATGCTGGCAGCGCCCTTCAGCTCTGCGTCCACGAGCCCTTCCAGCAGCTCGGTCTCCTCGCGCAGCAGCCGCGCCGTGCGCCGCACGTTCTCCTGCGCCGCCGGGTGCACCCCGCGCAGGGCCGGCAAGAGCAGCTTGCGTACGCGTACGCGCGCGTAGCGGACGTCGTCGTTGCTCGTGTCTTCGCGCCATTGCAGGCCGCGCGCGCGACAGTACTCGGCGGTCTGATCGCGCGTCACGCCGAGCAGCGGGCGCACGAGCCACCGCTCGCGCGCGGACATCCCCAGCAGCGCCCGCCTGCCCGGCGAGGCCGCCAGCCGGTAGAGGATCGTCTCGACCTGATCGCTGGCCGTATGCCCCGCCGCCACCGGCGCGTCGAGTTCGACGGCCAGCCGACGCGCGACCTCGTAGCGGCGCTCGCGTGCCCACGCCTGCAGGTTGCCGGTGCCGCGTTCGTCCTCGCCCACGCGCACGAGCTCGAGCCAGACCCCCAGCTCCGAGCAGAGCTCGGCGCAGTAGCGCTCGTCCTCATAGGAGGCGCGGCCGCGCAGCCCGTAGTTGAGGTGCAGCGCGCGCACGTTCTGCGCGCCGCGCACCGCCACCGCGGTGTCCAGCAGGCACACCGAGTCGCGCCCGCCGGAGACCATCGCCACGACCTGCCCCTCCGTCCCCAGCAGACCCTCGGCACGCACCCGCTCGTGCAGCTCCTCCGGTGTCACAACGCGCCTCCTGCCTATTCTCTCCGCGCGCGAGCCAGGAACAGCTCGGTCGGATGGTTGAACCCCTTCAGCACCACCTCGCCAATCAGCTCGAACTCCAACCCGTCCTGGCGCCCGGCGGCGTCCACGACCGGATGGGTCACGAGCACCTCCCCGCCCGCCGCGCGCGCGACGACACGCGCGGCGCGGTTGACCTCGCGGCCGTAGTAGTCGCCGTCGCGGTACAGCGCCGCCCCGCTGTGAATGCCGATCCGCGGCGGCGGCGAGCCCTCGGGCAGCGCCCCTCCCAGGTCCACCGCCCAGCGCGTCAGCGCACCGGCGTCCGCACCCACGACCATCACCTCATCGCCCAGCGTCTTGATCACGCGCGCGTCGATCGGCAGCGTGTGCTCGACCGTCTCCACGAAGCGCTCCACCGCGTCGACCGCCCGCGCCTCGCCCTGTTCCTCTGTGAGTTTGGTGTAGCCCGCGAGATCCGCGAAGGCGATCGCCACGCGCATCCGTCCCTCCTCCGCGGTCTCCTCGTCGTTGAGGTCCGACTCGATGTGGCCGATCACGTCCTGCTCGACGAAGTACCCCAGCAGCCTCCCGTGCAGGTAGTTGATGAACGGCACCGCGAACGGCAGCATCTCGCGGGTCATCCCCTCCATCGCCTGCGCGATCTCCGCCCCCGGCACCCCGTCGCGCATCAGCGGCTCGTGCAGGTACAGGTGGAACAGCCGCACCTCGGCATCGGCGATCTGCGCCATCGCCTGCCCGTACACGCGCGCGAGCTGCAACAGCGCCGGCAGCGGCAAGCCCGCGGCGAGCACCTCGGCGCCGTAGCGCAGCACCTGCAGGTCTTCCTCGGAGAACTCCTCCGCCGCGAGCGCGTTCTGGCCCATCGCGGCCGTCAGCCGTTCGATCAGCTCGGGCTCGATGCCGATCTCCTGCGAGGCCTCCTTCAGCGTGTAGCGCGCCTCGGAGCTCGGCAGCAGTTCGTCGATGTAGCCGAACGCCAGCTTCCCGCTCTGGCTCGCCTCCTTGATCTTCTGCACCGTGTGCCCGCGCTCGCGCAGTCGCGCCACGATCCGCACGTGCGACGCCGCCGCCGGCGTCCACTCGCCCTCGTACTGGGGCACGAGGCCCTCCTTCACCCAGCGCCTGACCGTGCCCGCGCTCACACCCGCGCGCGCCGCGACCTGCTCCAGCGTCAGCGTGACCGCGGGAGCGCTCTCCTCGCCGGGGGCCTCCTCGGGAGGCGTGTCGGGGGACGTGGCCATCGCCGGGCAGTCTAAAGTCGCGGCCCGTGTCGCAGCCCGAGCCCGCTCATCCGGCCGATCCTGTCAATCCGTCTGGCCCCCAGGCGATCCATCTGCACCCCACCGCGGATCTGGCCGAGCGCGTGCTTTTGCCCGGCGATCCCGGGCGCGCGCTCGCGCTCGCGCAGGTCTTGATCGCCTCGCCGCGCATGTTCAACCACCACCGCGGCCTCTGGGGCTACACCGGCCCGGCGAATCTCGACGGCGAGCCCCTGACGATCCAGTCCACCGGCATGGGCGGCCCCTCCGCGGCGATCGTGTTGCACGAGCTGATCGCGCTGGGCGCGCGCCGTGCCGTGCGCGTGGGGACCTGCGGCGCGCTCCAGTCCGGGCTGGAGCTCGGGGAGCTCGTGATCGCCGATGAGGCGATCTGCCTCGACGGGGCCTCCCGCGCGCTCGGCGCCGATGAGCGCGTTCGCGCCGATCCCACGCTCGCCGATGCGCTGGGCGCGGCCGCGCCGGCGGGCTCTCATCGCGGCGCGGTCGTGAGCGTCGACCTCTTCTACGACGACGACTCTCCGCGCCTGCCCAACGCCGCCGCGGGGGCGCTCGCGATCGAGATGGAGGCCGCGACCCTGTTCGCACTCGGCGCCCGCGCCGGCGTCCCCGTCGGCTGCCTGCTCGCGATCTCCGACACGTTTGACGCCGCCGGCGCGCGCACGCGCATCGACGATCACGCGCTGCTCGGCGCCGCCGAAGCGATGGGCGCCGCGGCGGTGTCCGCGCTCGGCGCGCTCAAGGGCTGAGCGCGGCCTCGACCTCGCGGCCTTCTCTGTGAGCCCCCAGCCGGGGCCCATCTGGCCGGACTGGTGGGAGCGCGGGAGTACCCGGGGCGGCGAAGAACTTGCCTTTTGGCCCCGGCGGGTCGTCAATCTTCTGGCGAGATGACCGGGAGTGCACATGCGCGCTCGCGCGGCACCTACGCCTCTGTGCTATTCGTCGCGTCCTTCGCCGGTCGCCGTGCCTGCGCTTTTGACGTATAGGGCTGTGAATAGCGACCAGCAAGGTACTCGTCGACCCATGCACGGGTGCTGCGCCAGCTCCCGTCGGCGGCTCTTGAGGCCTGCAGGCGACCGCGGGTGGCTGCGACGCGCAGCGCGTTGGCGGAGATGTCGGGTGAGGCGAGCGCCGGCAGCGGGACCAGGCGTGCGGGGCCGGCCACCGCCGGGACGACGAACCGGTGGAGGTTGTCGAGGATCGCGCGGGCGATGAGCTCGCCGAGCGGCCCCGGATCGCCCTCGTCGGCTCGCCGCAGCGCAGCGAGATAGCGCGCGCGGTCGGTCTTGTAGACAATCGCCGGTGGATACCCGAGGCGGACGAGGAGCAGGTTCAGCACCAGTCGCCCTGCTCGCCCGTTGCCGTCGAGGAAGGGATGGATCTGCTCGAAGCGGGCGTGCAACCGCGCGAGGGCCTCGGGTCCGGTCTTCTCGATTTCGGCGGGCAACGACCTGGTGTCGGAGATCCAGTCGGCGATCAGCGCCGGCACCTGTGGCCACGACGGCGGGCGCATGCCCCCGGGGAAGGGTTCGATGTCGTGTTCGCGGAAGGAGCCGGGACGCTCTTTGCCGGTGGCGACCGGATGCGGAGCTACATCCCAGACGGGGGTGAGTGCGAGGCTGTGGACGTGGCGCAGCTCGGTCAGCGAGATCGGTGCGCCGCTTGACCACTCGCCGGTGCGGATCCCCTGACCGTAGACCCAGTCGGCGGCGTCTGCGTAACCCCGCACCTCGAGGTACTCGCTCAACTCCTTGTTGCCGACCGCGCGCCCCTCCGCCAGCAGTTGCTCGACCTGGCGCAGGACGAGCGTGTTGCCCTCGATGGCGGTCGAGTGATGGGCCTCCTCGAACCAGATCCCTCGCCAGATCCCGCCCGCCTCCTCTGGTGAAGGCAGCCCGCCCAACCGCTCCCGCAGCTCACCGATCTGCACCCGCAGGCGCTCGTAGACAGCTGCGCGCGACGGACGCCCTCGTGATCTCCGGTCTAGTTTGTTTGGTTGTGGCACATATCAATTGTACCGAACAACTTTGGGTTTGTTCGGTTGGCACCAAACTAATTGAACCGAACAACCTCAGGGTCTCCCCTACGCGATGCGAAGCTCGCCGACCCCCTCGAAGCGCCGCGCGCGGCAGAACTCGGCGAAGTCCTCGAGCCCGTGGGTGATGGCGCCGTAGACGACCACGTTGTTCTCACCGGAGGGCAGGCGGCACTCGGCGGTGCCGTAGGCGAAGGCGAGCTCGCCGGCGGCTGGATCCCATGTGAGGTCGCCGGGGCGGGGCAGGCGCACGGCGTTCTCGCGCTCGATGTGGAGATCGTAGGTGCGGGCGCTCATGACCATCTCGCCGCTCCAGGCGACGTGGACGACGGGCACGTGCAGGGGCAGCGCGGCTAGCACGGCGGCGGCTGTGTGCGGGACGCCTTGGTCGAACAGCACTCCGGTGGCGGCCCCGCCATCCCAGGCGAGGGAGATCGGTGTCCCGCCGCGGCGGATGGATTCCCAGCGCTGCTGCCACCACCAGGAGGAGGCGTCCTCGACACTCATCGCGCGCCTTTCGGTCTCATCGTCCACCGCCACCGTCCTCGTCACCACCACCACTACCGCCGGAGGCAGCGGGGGCGGCGGCAGGAACAGCGGGTGCCTCGTGGTGGATCATCTCGTAGCAGTCGATGCGGGTGTCGATGAGATTCTCCTTCCAGAGCCCGTCCCACGGCGGCAGGCCGCGCTCGGCGCGGGCGGCGCGGGCCGCGGCGAAGTCGTCGATCGAGCGGACGCGGTAGACGGCCCAGTAGCGTTGGCGGCGGGGACCGAGATCGCCGTCATCGGGCAGGACCTGCAGCCGCCAGCCGCCCTGGAAGCCGGGATGGGAGATCAGTTCGGGGAAGTGCACCTCGTCGTACCAGCGGTTGAAGTCGCGCTCCTGCTCGGATGAGCCCTGGAAGTCGGTCTTGACGATCGCCCAGCAGGGCGCGTCCGTCTTGTCGGGCGCGATCGCGGCGAGCGTGCGGTAGTAGGTGCGCTCCCAGTCGACGAGGTGGCTGCCGACGTACTCCTGCCACTCGCCCCAGGGGGCGCCGTGGGAGCGGGCGAGCGCGTCGTTGAAGGCGGCGACGGCTTGCAGCTCGTAGACGGCGTAGTAGCCGTGCTCGTGCGGGAGCGTCTGGGTGGGGTGCTCGAGCGCGCGCAGCCGCCAGGCGCGCTCAAAGCCGGGCTGGGCGACCCATTCGGGGACGTGCTGCTGGTTGTACCAGGCGTTGAACTCCTCCTCGCGCGGACGGCCGGCGTCGGAGATGGAGGCCTTGACGACGCTCCACACGCGCGGCCGGTATGCACCGGCGGGCTCGATCGAGGGCGGGGTGCTCGGCATGGGGGGATCTTATGCGCAGCTCGAACAGCGAACGACCCTCCCGGCGCCCGGCGCGCTCGAAACGCCGCGCACCTTCGCGGCGCCCGCCGCGATAGGCTGCCGCGCATGCAGATCGAGGGCAGCTCAGCGATCGTGATCGGCGGGGCCTCAGGACTCGGCGAGGCGACCGTGCGCCGGCTGCAGGCGCAGGGCGCGGTCGTGACGATCGCGGACCTGAACGCCGAGAAAGGCAGCGCGCTGGCGCAGGAGCTGGGCGCGGAGTTCGTGGCGTGCGACGTGCGCGAGGAGGAGCAGGTCCAAGCCGCCGTGGAACAGGCGGCGAAGGCGCCGGGCGGGCTGCGGATCGCGGCGTGCTGCGCGGGGATCGGCTGGGCGCAGAAGGTGGCGGGCTCGAAGGGCCCGCATCCGCTGCTGCCGTTCGAGACGGTGATCCAGATCAACTTGATCGGGACGTTCAACGCGCTGCGCCATGCCGCGGCGGCGATGATCTCAAACGAGCCGGGCGAGGACGGCGAGCGCGGTGTGTTCGTGTGCACCGCCTCGGTCGCGGCCTACGACGGCCAGGTCGGGCAGATCGCCTACGCGGCCTCGAAGGGCGGGATCGTCTCGCTGACGCTGCCGGCGGCGCGCGATCTGTCGCAGTACGGGATCAGGGTCAACACGATCGCCCCGGGCCTGTTCGACACGCCGCTGCTGGCGGCGCTCCCGGAGGAGGCCCGCCAGAAATTGGGCGCGGGCGTCCCCTTCCCGCAGCGTCTGGGCCAGCCGGCGGAGTACGCGCAGCTGGCCTGCCAGATCGTCGAGAACCGGATGCTGAACGGCGAGACGATCAGGCTGGACGGCGCGCTGCGGATGCCGCCGCGCTGATCTGATCGCAGACAGTGCGCTGCATTTGATGGCGAAATGCGGTAGGATTGAGCCATGAGCGCTCCATCCCGCACCTTGCTCGAGCCTGGCCATGAGGCCGAGTGGGCGAGGCTGGGCGAGGAGAAGCGCCGGGCGCTGACGCCACCGCCCGACACGCCGATCGGTGAGCTGCTGCGACGCGGGCAGCACCTCTCGGCTCAGGCGGCGGGACTGGTGCGGGCGGTCGAGCGCGCCGATGGACATACGCGACCCTGAGCTCGACGTCGCCGTCGCGGCGATGGTCGCCGCGAACGCCCGCTTCGTCCTGATCGGCGGCTTCGCGGTCATCGCCAACCGTTTCATTCGCGCGACTGAGGACATCGACTTTCTCGCACCCGACGATCTCGAGAACGACCGGCGCGTGCTCGCCGCCCTCCTCGAGCTGGGCGCCGTGCGATATCGCGACGATGCGCCCCTTACCGACGAGCATCTGGTCGGCCGGGAGCACCTGCGCACGAAGACGCACGCCGGGATCATCGACATTCTGCGCGGCGGCCTGCCGCCGCTCGACTACGACACGGTCGAGCAGCACGCAATGCGCGCCGATTACAGCGGGGTCGAGTTCCTGGTTGCGGGCCTCGACAGTATCGTCGGCTTCAAGCGCCTGGCCGGCCGCCCTCGCGATCGCAACGACCTGATCGGCCTTGAGGAGATCCACGGCGAGCTCCCGATCGTGCCGATCCCGGGACTGGACGAAGACACGTAGCGGCGGCCCGGTCCCCGCGTGGCCGGCCGCTACGCCTTAACCCCGTGCGCTCAGCCGATGCGCTCGACGAGCATCGCCATGCCCATGCCGCCGGCGACGCACATCGACTCGATGCCGTAGGTGGCGTCGAGCGTCTGCAGGTCGTTGAGCAGCGTGGTCATGATGCGCGCGCCGGTCATGCCGAAGGGATGGCCCAGGGCGATGGCGCCGCCGAAGGGGTTGAGCTTCTCGCGATCGAGACCGAGCTCCTCGATGCAGGGAACGATCTGCGCGGCGAAGGCCTCGTTGATCTCCACGACGTCGATGTCCTCAATCTTCATGCCGGTCTGCGCGAGCAGTTTCTGGATCGCGGGGATCGGGCCGAGGCCCATGACCTCGGGGCGGATCGCCGCGACGGTCGAGGCGATTATGCGCGCTTTCGGCTTGAAGCCGAGCTCCTTGGCCCGCTCCTCGCTCATGATCAGCAGCGCCGCGGCGCCGTCGTTGAGCGGGCAGGAGTTGCCCGCGGTGACCGAACCGCCCTCCTTGAAGACGGGCTTGAGCGCGCCGAGGCCCTCCATCGAGGTGCCGGCCCGCGGACCGTCGTCCTTGGTGACGAGCGTCTCGGGGACGTCGATCTCGTTGCCCTCCTTGTCGACGTCCTTGTGCGCGGGCACCGTCACGGGCACGATCTCGGGGTCGAAGTGCCCGGACTCGACCGCCGCGACGGCGCGCGTCTGGGAGACGAGCGCCCATTCGTCCTGCGCCTCGCGGCTGACGTTGCAGCGCTCGGCGACGTTCTCGGCGGTCATGCCCATGGGGATGTAGACGTTGTAGGCCGAGCCCTCGGAGCCGTCGACGGCGTGGTTGAACTCGAACTGGCTGCCGCGCCCCGTGCGCGAGACGGCCTCGACGCCCGCCGCGATGTAGGTGTCGCCCTCGCCGGCCTTGATCGCGTGGAAGGCCATGCGCGTGGTCTGCAGCGAGGAGGCGCAGAAGCGGTTGACGGTGCACGCGGGGACGTGATGGTCGATGCCCGCGAGCAGCGAGGCGATGCGCCCGATGTTGTAGCCGGACTCGCCCTCGCCGTAGCCGCAGCCCATCATGATGTCGCCGATCGAGGTCTCCTCGAGCGCGGGGTTGCGCTCGATCAGCGCCTTCAGCGGGATCGCCGCGAGGTCGTCGGCGCGGACGGTCTTCAGCGAGCCCTTCACGGCGCGTCCGATGGGCGTGCGTATGGCGTCGACGATCACTGCCTCGGGCATCTGGCGATCTCTCCTAAGTCGAGGGGGAAGAATTTTCTTGACGTTCGCGCGACGCGCGCATCCTATGTGACATCACGCGCGCGAGTGTGTGGCAATGCGCACACGGTTGAAATGCGCACACGGTTGACCCGGGCCCTTTCGGCGACGGCGCTCGCGCCGCAGGCTAGAGGTCCAGTCTACTCACGCCCAACTCATCGAAGCCCA
>DASXMO010000135.1:0-8331 GCA_036495605.1 Solirubrobacteraceae bacterium | reverse complement strand
CATCAGACGGCCCTGCGGCCGTTACGTCGACTGCTATCAGGCCACGTAACGGTTTGTCTGGTCACGCCGCCTGAGGCCGAGGATCGAGAGCAGGAAGGATGAGAAGAAGATCTGGATGCCGACGATGATCAGCGACGCCGCGACCACCGCCAGCTTTTCGTCGGCCAGCGAGCCGAAGCCGTGGGCGATCCACGTCGCCACGATCACCGCGCCCATGACCAGGCCGACGAGCGTGAACAGGCCGCCGAGCAGCAGGCCGTGCTCCAAGCGAAAGCGCGCGCGCATGCGATCGAACCAGGGATCGCGCTCGCCCATGAAGTACGTGCCGTAGGCGTGCGCGCACAGGCCCAGCGCGAGCACCTGCGTGCCGACGATCATCAGCAGCGCGCCGCCGATCAGCGCGTGCACACCCCAGGCACGCCCGAACAAGTCGAGGCCCGCGCCGACCAGCACGACGATCAGCGTGCCCACCCCGGCGAGCACGGCGCCGGGGAAGATGAACAGGTGGTTGGGCGAGTGCACGAGCAGGAACCGCAGATGGCGCCAGCCGTCGCGGAAGCTCGAGAGCTTCGACTCGCCCCCGCGCGGGTGATATTCGATCGGAAACTCGGCGATTCGCAGGTTCTCCTTGGACGCGCGGATGACCATCTCGGAGGCGAACTCCATGCCGGTCGTGCGCAGATCCAGGCGGGGCAACACCTCGCGGCGCAGCGCGCGCATACCGCAGTGCGCGTCGCTGATGCCGGTGCGGAAGAACAGGTTGAGCAGCCCCGTGAGGATCGGATTGCCGATGTAGCGGTGAAGCCACGGCATCGCGCCGGGCTGGATGTTGTCCATGCGGTCGCCCATCACGAGCTCGGCGCCGGCCTGCAGCTCCTCCACGAAGTGCGGAATCTCGTCAAAGTCGTAAGTCAGGTCGGCGTCGGCCATCACGATGTAGCGACCCGTCGACGCCGCGAACCCCGCGAGATATGCGCTGCCGTAGCCGCGCCGGCGTTCGATCACCACGCGGGCACCCGCCTCTTCGGCCAGGCGCGCGGAGTCGTCCTCGGAGTTGTTATCGGCGACCACCACCTCGCCTGCCACGCCCATGCGCTCGATCGCCCCCAGCGCGGCCTTCACGCAGGTCTCGATGTTCTCGGCCTCGTTCAGGCACGGAATCACGACCGACACCAGCGGCGCGTCGGAATCCTGGGCGTCGGGCGCCGCCGGAGGGGCGCTTGTCGGGGCGAGCGTGTTCATCGGCTGAGGATCTCTTGCAGTCCTGATTCGAAGCGTCGGGCAGCCAGCGTTGCGTTTATAACGCTTGAGAAGGCGGAAAGTGGCGCAGGGGATGCGTGCCGCAGAAAAGACGATGCTAGCGCGTACGCAGAGCGCGCTCATAGCTCGCGAGCGTCGCGCGAGCCGTGCGCTCCCAGGTGAACCCCCGCGCGCGCTCGAGTCCGCGGGCGCGCAGCCGCTCGACCTCCGCGCAATCCGTCAGCAGGCGCTCCAGCGCGTCTGCGATCGCCGGCTCCTCGCGCGGGTCGAACAGCAGGGCCGCGTCACCCGCCACCTCGGGCAGTGAGGAGCTGTTTGAGCAGGCCACGGGCACGCCCCGTGCCATCGCCTCGAGCACCGGCAGGCCAAACCCCTCGTATAGCGATGGATAGACGAACGCCTCGGCCACCTGCCACAGCCCCTCGAGCTCCTCGCCCGAGAGCCAACCGAGGAAGTGCACATCCCCCCCGATGGCGAGCTCGCGGGCGCGCTCGCGCAACCGCGCCTCATACTCGGTCGCGTAGCCGGGCAGCACGAGCAGAGGGCGGCGCTCCTGCGGAATCCGCGCGAGGGCACCGATCAGAGCGAGGAGGTTCTTGTGGGGACGCTTGGCCGAGAGGCTCAGCAGGACCCGGCGCGAGCCCAACTCGAAGCGCGTGCGCGTCTCGGCCTCCGACAGCGAACTCTCGCCTCGCACGACTCCGAGCCCGTTCGGCACCACGTCGATTCGCTGCGCACTGAGGCCCAGTAGCTCGATCAGATCGTCGTGCGTACTCTGAGAGATCGCGATCACGCGGTCGGCCCGACGCACGCCCCACGGCACCAGCACCTTCATGCCCATGTCGCGGACGCCCGCGTGGGTCTCGGGAAAGCGCGCATAGATCAGATCGTGCACCGTCACCACACGGCGAAAACGGCCCCACAGCGGGGCCGTGCTCGCCAGACTGTGCACCAAATCCACGCCCGCCCGAGCGGCCAGACGCGGCAGCAACGTCTGCTCGCCGCGCACCCACTGCACCCGGTTGCGGGCGTTCACCTGAACCTTCACCACCGGCAGCAGGTCCCCCAAGGGCGAACCATCGGCGGCCCCCTCGCGGCTCATGAAGGCGGTGAAGCTCACGCCCGGCGGGGCCTGATCGACCAGCGCCGGAATCAACTCGCGCGCATACACCTCCATGCCGCCGGTCTCGCCTGGGATGAGGTAGATGAGATTCAGACCGACGTGCATCGCGTGGAGGCTAACGGAGGATGTGCAAGGCTCCTGACCTTGAGTAACGCCAGCTCACTCACCATCGGCATCGACGCCCGTGCTGCGACGGAGGTGCCCGCAGGCCGCGGCCGAGTGGTTCGCGAACTGCTGCGAGCGCTCGCAGAGCGCGAGGACAAGCGCTACCGCTACGTGCTATACGCGCGCAGCGCGTGGCGCGAGCAGGCGCTGGACGAGCGCTTCTCGTGGCATCTGATCGGAGCGCGCGACCCCTGGTGGCACGCGCTGACCGCGCGCGCGGCCAATCGCGAGTGCGATGTTTTCCTCTCCTCCAACTCCTACCTGACAACCCTGCTCACACGCATCCCTGCGGTCCCGATCATCTACGACCTGGTCGCCTTCAATCCCGGAATGCGCCCCAATCGGCGTTCGGCGCTGATCGAGCGCGCCACCCTGGGAGCGACCGTTCGACGCTCGGCGGCGCTGATCGCGATCTCGCAGGCGACCGCCGACGCATTGATCGCACGCCACCCTCGCTCGGCCCGGCGAACGACCGTCGCGCTGCTCGGGGTCGCGCCGGAGCCGATCACTAAGCTGGATCCCGAGGAGGAGGAGGGGCTGCCCACTGCGGGGTTCGTGCTCGCAGTCGGCACACTCGAGCCACGCAAGAACCTGCCCCGTCTGGTGGACGCGTATAGCAGGTTGCCGACCGACCTGCAGTCCCAACATCCGCTCGTGGTCGTCGGAGCGCTGGGCTGGGACATGGGCAACACACTGCTTGCCCTGCGCTCGCTCGGTGAGCGCTGCCAGATGCTGGGGTACGTGTCGGATGCGGCGCTCGCGGAGCTCTACCGCCGCTGCGCGGCCTTCTGCTACCCCTCGCTGGGAGAGGGCTTCGGTCTGCCCGTCCTGGAGGCGATGGCGGCCGGCGCTCCCGTGGTTATCTCTAACCTCTCCTCGCTGCCCGAGGTCGGCGGCAATGCGGCCGAGTACGTCGACCCCCACGACGTGGCGAGCATCGAGAGCGGCCTTAGACGTGTGCTCGACGACGATGCCCGCCGGGAGCAGCTCAGTCGCGAAGGAGTCGAGCGCGCGCGCAGGTTCTCGTGGGCCGACTTCGCCGAGCAGGTGCTGGAGGTCCTTCAGGCAGCCAGCAGGTGATCGTAGATATCGGCCAGACGCTGCGCGGCGGCGGCGGTCGAGTAACGGCGCACGATCTCCTGCGCATAGACGACTCGTGCGCCGGCGGGACGGCTCAGGGGGCCCTCTGCCAGTGCGCGCGCGATCGCCGGCCAGTCGCCCGCGGCGAGAAGATCGACGGGGGCGCCGCGCACCACCTCGGGGATGGCGCCGCTGGTGGTCGTGACAATCGCGAGTCCGGCGGCCATCGCCTCGGCGAGCACGAGTCCGAATTGCTCCTCCCAGAAGGCGCGGGGAACGTCGAACGGGTGCAGCGCCGCAGTTGCGGAGGCCTGGCTCGCAAGCACCATCGCCGAGGCGTCCGCGAACACGCTCGGCATCTCCTCGTAGGGAACGCTGCGAATCTCCACCATCTCGCTCAAACCGAGCTCGGCGGCGTGAGCGCGCAGACGCGCCTCTTCGGGGCCCGCGCCCACGATCAGTAGGCGCGGACGGACGATCTCGCCCGCGAGCGTGCGCACGATGCCGCGGTGCAGCAGCGCCAGCGCGCGCAGGACGTCCTGGTGACCCTTCTCCCACACAAGCCGCCCGGGCGAGACGATCGTGTGTCCGCCGGCGGGAGAGCCATGCGACGAGGCCTGCGCGAAGCGCTCGGTGTCGATCCCGGGAGGGCAGACGACCATGCGCTCGGGGAGGACGCCCTCGAGGCGCAGCGCGAGCGCCGCGCGCTCGGTCGCCGGCAGGAACAGGTCCGTCTCGGCGAGCACCTGCTCGCGAAAGCGCCGCGCCTGGCGATTGCGGTAGGCGAGGTGCAGCGGAAGCGTCTCCCAGACGGTCTGCACGAGCCGAAATCCGCACCGACGCCGGTGTCGTGCGGCATCGGCGGCGAACCAGAAGCCCAGCTCGGCGGCATGCACGATGTCCGCCCGAGCGTAGGCCTCCCTCGCCGAGAGATAGCGGTCGCCGATGACCGTGGCCGAGAGCTCGCCGAGCGGTCCGGGGAGGAGCAGGTCGCGCAGCGTCCGCACCGGAACCGCGTGCAGCGCCTCGGGTCTGGCGAAGCGGTTGGATCCGCTCAGCAGATAGGAGACCTCGAAGCGATCGTCCAGCTCGAGCCAGGGCCGAAGCTCCCACGGCGTGGAGAGATGACCGCGCACGATCAGCACAGAGGGCAAGTGTTACTCCATATCAAGCAAGGCACCGAAATTGCGGCTTTTAGCTCGGTCCGTGTCCTGGGGTCGGGGTGGATAGAGGGCATCGCGAGGAGGCAGTGGATATGACGTGCGAGGTGGCGCTTGAGGCAGCGTAGGGCCTCGCGGTTGGTCTTGCCCTCGCTGCGCGCTCGGCGACCATGTCAGAACGGTGATCGGCGAACAACCGGGGCTTTAATGCACGCTCGCGCTCCACACGACGGATCGGCCCATCATATTCGGCGGACCCCCTGACCGCGCGCTCACCCGCAACGATCAGTTCCTGCTCGAACCGCCGCGAGAGATGACAGTAAGCCTCGATCGCCCACACCCGCTCCCCATTCAGCCCTTGCGCCCACTGCAGCGCCCCGAAATACCCGGCCAGCGGGTATCTTTGACCTCAAGCAGTGAATCGCCGGCGGCGTCGCCGGGGCGGAGCTCGGATCGTGCTGCGCAGTTCCGGAGCTCAGATTGTGCTGCGCAGCTCGTTAAGCACCCCGATGAGATGGCGCTTGGCGGTCGGATTGAGGTGTGGCTCTGCCCTGATGGCGCCAACCGCGTCGAGTGGCGTCGTGTCCTTTCCTGTGAGCAGGAAGTCGGTCGTGACACCGAGCTTGCGGCTAAGGTTGACGAGTACGTCCAGGGATGGAACCACTTGTCCGCCCTCGATGCGCGAGACGTGCTGATGCGTGACGCCTAGTTCGCGTGCCAACTGATCTTGGGTTAGCCCAAGCGCTTTTCGCTTTGCGCGGACGTGGCTGCCGATGTGCATTCTGCCTTATTCCTCCGACCCAAAGCCTTCCAATGAGTTGCCAGGATGCGCATTTCGGCAACCAGTAGTTGAAAAAGATGTAGGCTTTCGGCCGGCTATGGAGTCTGTCTGGACTGAGCGATCATGGGCACCTCTTGGAGAGATAGGCGCTCTGTCACGACCCGTGCACGGTCTATCTGACGGGCCTATAACCGTAGTGCTCGGCCGCTTCAGTGCGCTGGTGGGATGCGGTCTGGCGCAGATTGTGCGTGAGGATCGAGGACTGCGGATCGTCGGGCTCGACCTGGACAGCGCCGCACTCGAGCATGCCGTCGCAAGGCGGGCACCGGAGGTTGCCATTGTCGATGAACCGCCCGCCGCGCTCGCCAAACCCTCGCTGCTGGAGCACTTGAGGAAAAGCAATCCGGAGACCGGGGTCGTCGTCCTAGCGCATCGGCCTCCGCTCGCATACGGCATGCGCCTGCTCTCCGTGGGAGCCAGCTGCGTGTCCAAGGACGCCTCTGCCGCAGACATTCTCGCCGCCGTCCGGGTCGCCGCCGATGGCCGACGGGTGTACGCGTCTGACGATGGCCATCTGGTAGAGCGCAGTTCGCCCGACTTGGCTGCCAGGCTCACCCCACGTGAGACAGAAGTGTTCGAGTATCTGAGCAGAGCCCGATCCCACGCCGAGATCGCTCACGCTCTGCAACTCGGCGTCGAGACCGTCCGCACGCACTCCGCTCACATTCGTCGCAAGCTCGGCGTTCGCAACAACCGGGAGCTGATCGGTTTACCAAGACCGATGCCGAGATCAGCTGACACCGCCGATGCGTTCTGATCTTCTGCCGCTGCTGCGATGCCCAGCGTGCGACTCGCCGGGAAGCATGCGACTCGACGTGATGGCTAGGGACGAGCGAGAGGCGCGCACCGGCCACCTGCGCTGTCGAGTCTGCCTGCTCGATCGCCCCGTTCGCGACGGCGTGCCCGACCTGCTGCTCAATCCGTCACCGGAGGTGAGTGCCGAGGCCGACGGGCTGGAGCGCTTTGCGCTACAGATGCGTCGCGACGGCTGGGATCGCGCGCGGGTGCTCAATCTTCCCTACGACGAGCATGGCTACTGGTGGACTCAGCGGCGATCCATGGAGCGACTGCTCGACACGATCGCCTTCGTGCCAGGACAGACCATTCTCGACATCGGCTCCAACACGTGCTGGGCCACGGCGGCGTTCGCGCGGACCGGCCTGCTCGCCGTAGCGCTGGACATCTCCATGGTGGAAATGCAGGGCCTACGCACCGCCGACTGGTGGTTCGAGGATCAGGGGCTGTACTTCGAGCGGGTCCTGGGGCAGATGTCCGCTCTGCCGTTTGCGGACGATACGTTTGACTGGGTCTTCTGCTGTGAGGTGCTTCACCACAACGACCGCAGAGGAATGGTCGGCGCCCTGCGGGAGATCCATCGTGTTCTGCGCCCAGGCGGGAGCCTGCTGGTCGTGAACGAGCCGCTGAGGTGGCCATCCGATCTCCAGTGCAATCACGGCGCCGAGGTTGCACAGTTCTCCGGCAACGAGCACGTATATTTCGCCCTGGAGTACCTGTACATGCTTCGGCGGGCGGGTTTCCGCAGTACGCATGTCATCGAGCCTGCGTTTGACGCCTTCTACTCGAATGACCCCATTCATCTGACACTCGAGGCGAGTGCCCTGGGATCATTCAAGCTCGCCGCGTTCAACGTCGCTCGGCAGCGGAGGCTGGTGCGTCGAGGGTATATGTGGTGGCGATACCTGCTTGGCCCCCGGGTTTCGTTGCAGATTGTTTGCACCAAGAGCGCCTGACGTCAACCAGACACAGCTCGCAGCGGCCACCGGCAAGCTTGCAACGCTGGCGCCTGCCGGTACACGATTCTGGCAGTCAGCAGACGTCCATCCCCCGAACTCACCCAAAGATCACCCGTTTTGGGGATATACAAGTCCGTCGAGCCTGACTACCGTTCCGGCAATTGATCTACCCGCAGGGGCCACAGTCCCGGTGGGGCTTACAGGTATGGGGCGCTTATGACGTGACGCCATTGAAGGCGCACAGTTCAACCCGCGCCCAAACAGGCTGGTCGTTCCGATAGCGGTTAGTCAGCGATACGAGTGCAAGGGGGCAGAGATGTCACGTCGGTCAAACGCTGCATCAAAAGAAAGCTGGGTCGATTTCGATGGTGACGGTCGAATGGCCGCGACTCTGCACTATGCGGCGTCCGTGACATCGCTTGTGATCGTCCTGTTCTTTGGGGCCATATCGGTAGCCCACGCCGCCTCCAATTTTTACTGGTACGGCGAAAATGACTCGACCTGCTGGCAAACTGGACAGCCGGGTTCGTCACACAATGAATGCGATTCCGTAGGCGCAGGATACCTTCCGACGCCAGGAGGCTATTCAGGAGGACTCGCCCACATGCTCGAAGACACGGCGGGCGGGATCGGTGAAGACTTCAACCTATCACCTAGCGGCGATTACTGCAGCTACTACAGAGTCGGTGGACCCGTGCTCACATTGCAGGACTCGACGAACGAAGGTTCATCCAGCGGACTTACCATGCCGACGCCTTACAGCAGCTACCAAGAGGGTGACAAAACGTCAAACGCCTATAACGCGTGTCAGGCGGATGGGACATATTGGGGTCAAGTCCTACACGGCCCGTCAGGGAAAGGCTGCGCGACGGGAGCCACCTGCGGTATGCACCATTATGTGTCCTTTAAGAGTCAGAATGGCAGCGATCGACCTTGGAGCTCTGCATT
>DASXMO010000134.1:0-2123 GCA_036495605.1 Solirubrobacteraceae bacterium | reverse complement strand
CAGTGCGGCCGGGCAGCGCAGCGGCCGGGCGGCGCCGCGAGCGACAACGGGGAGGGGCACGTGCGGGGCACGACGGGCCGGCGAGCTACTTACCAGCCTGTCCGAGACCAGAACGGCAAGCCTTCTACCAGCGAGAAGGCGCGGAGCGGGCGACGGGAATCGAACCCGCATGGCCAGCTTGGAAGGCTGGGGCTCTGCCATTGAGCTACGCCCGCGTGCTCCGCGTGCACGGAGCCAGCACAGCGTACCTGCTGGCGTTCGTCGCCGGGTGCGGACGTGTGACGCGTCGGCGACGCCACGGGTCGCGTACGCTCCCTCCAGCACGATGCGGTGCACCGGGGTGTGGCGCAGTTTGGTAGCGCACTCGCTTTGGGAGCGAGGGGCCGTGGGTTCGAATCCCGCCACCCCGACCAGGCAAACCGATCGACCGATGATCGACCAGTCGGCCGAATGTAGCAAGGGTTCACAGATCGTCCCACTCGATGCTGTCAAATCCGGCGTGGGCGTGACTGAACAGGGTCACGCGCGGTCCTCCCGTCGCTCACATGCGGTTAGAGACCGAAGGCGTGCCCCTTGATGAGAATCCTCAACCCGATGCCGATGAGGACGATCGGCAGCAGGATGTGGCTCCGGCGGGAGAGGGTTCTCGCGATGATGGGCCGGCGGGCGAGAACGTGCCCGGCAGCGCACCAGACCGCGACCAGGGCCAGGAAGACCAGGACATAGATGAGGACCCGAGCGGTCCCGGTGTTGGTGAACACCGGGACGTAGACGCCGATGTTGTCCCCGCCGTTGGCGAGAGTGACTGCGGCGACGGTGAACACGCCAGGGGCCGGCCCCGGATCGTCCGAGACTGTGGTGGTGTCCGGACTGTGCTTCGGCTGATCCCTGCTGTCGTTGCTGCGGGCGCGATGCTGATGCCACACCATCCAGGCCGCGCGTAGCCCCAGCGCCAGCGGGAGGAGTCCGAGGTAGGGGATCACGGTCCTGGGAAGCAGGGCAGTGCCCAGGGTCCCGGCGATGGCGGCGGCGAGGATGCCGCCGAAGCCGAGGTACTGTCCGGCCACAACCCGCAGGACTCCGCTCCGGCCAGAGACCTGACTGAAGAACAGCGCCAGGACCACGAGGTCATCGACGTTGGTGAGGGCGAACAGTCCGATCGCCTGCCCGATGAGTCCGATGCTCACAACTCTCCCCGCGCCGGGCAGGCTACGGCTGAGCAGGGCGGGGACAGGCGCGGCGTGTTCGAATCCCGCAACCCGACCAGGCCGAACGCTGATCGACGACTCGCTCGCCCGTCGTGCTGGCGTACAGGCGCTTGCGTGATCGTCGCCCGGAGTTCTTCGGCCGGCGCGAATGTACGGAATCATCCGACCGTCATGAGCTGGTGACCTCGCGTGCGAGCCTGGACGACCATGGACACCAGAAACAGCCGGGAAGAAACGCGCCGCACGCCTCGTCCAGATGGTCGTTCACGTACTCGATGCTGGCGTCGCATACCTCAATCGCCACTTGAAAGAAGCTGATGCTATTGGGATCGAGGTGGTAGTCCCAGTCGGGATTATAGGGCTTGCGGCTCTTCTTGATCTTGCCCATGACGTGCACTCGCTCCTTCTCCTCGCCGGACAGAATTTTCAGCGCCTCGTCGATCCGCGTCGGATCGGTGAGCTCGAAGATGAACTCCCTGCCGCTGTAATCCTGGAAGGCGAAGTATCTCGGCGCAGCCATGGTTGGGCTCCCTTGCGTGTGCGTTCCGGAATCCGATCGAGTCGGAGTGAGTCGCGATGAGACAACAGGCAGGCATGCCACCGGCTCGGGGCGAGCCGGCCGCCGGATGGTGGTGAGCCAGTCGCCGTGTCTCGGCGCCGGGTCACCACCAGTCCGGCCGTCAATCAGGTTGTCCGCGATGCGGCGAGTCGGTCAGCTACGGCGCGATGCGGATCGTCGAGCCGGCTCACGCCCACCACTTGTGCCACATGTGGTTGTCCTGGCCTTTGGCGAAGCAGTCGAGGCGGTTCGCCGCCCACGACGAGACCGCGACGCCGGAGGTGATGATGCCGCCGAGGTCTTCCCAGCCGCTCCATTTCGTGCCGTCCCACCATTTGTGCCACATGTGGTTGTCC
>DASXMO010000133.1:0-5952 GCA_036495605.1 Solirubrobacteraceae bacterium | reverse complement strand
ACGCCACAACAACGCCTCCAGGTCCGAGCGCGAAACATCCGCGGCGACCCGATCAACGGTGTCCCGCAAGATCGCCAGCAGACAATCCTCACGACCAGTGAACAGGTCATAAAAAGTCTTACGCGACACCCGCGCACGAGCAGCGATATGCGCGACCGTCGCACCCCCATACCCCAACTCATCGATACACACCACCGCCGCGTTCAACAACCGCGCACGCTGCATCCCCGAAACCTGCTCCCGCGGCGAACCAACCGCGCGCACTTGCACACGCTGTCGCGGACGCTCCACGACACCACCACGAAACACACCCGCGCTAGCAGCCACGACGCACCCCCAGCACGAGGCACGAGTGACCAGACCTCCTGGAGAGGCCCGAGAAAAACCGCGAAGAAGAGGCTAGACCAGCGGAACTACAGGGACAAGAGAGAGAGAGAGAGAGAGAGAGATGTGTCAGCGCTGCTGACGCATCTACCTACGGGCACACTTGAGCGCACACCGACCCTCATCACACCTGTCCCCAACGGACTCACGCGAAAACAACCCCTCTTCATACGACCCGGTCCCTCTCCCCAACAATCCCCTACAAGCGCTCAAACCGGTCCAGAAGAACCGACCCAAACCCGATCTATCACATGCCCTGAACACCAGAGCACCCTTACCCCACAATCATAACCACACTTCGAGCCAGACGTCAAGCCCCCCACGAAAACCCCTCCACAAAGCCATTTCCTCGGCGCGTTCCCTTGCGGTTATCTTTGTCGCGTGGCAAACACGACGATATCCTCGGCCTGCGGATCGTTCTCGCCTTGAAGTACTTCGCCTACGGCAGCAACATGTCCGCCGCCGTGATGCAAGGGGCCTGCCCGGAGCACCGCTTCCTCGGCCCGGCGCGCCTGCCCGGATATCGGTTCGCGTTCATGCGCCGCTCCGTACGCACCGGCACGGGTGTGGCGGACATCCTGCCCGACCCCGAGCACACCGTGTGGGGAGCGCTGTATGAGCTCGAGCGCGATCGCCTGGAAGCGCTCGATCGCAAAGAGACGCTCGGATCGGCCTACGAGCACCTCGACGTCGTCGTGTTGAAAAGCGACGGGAGCACCCACGACGCGATGGCCTACTCGGTCATCGCCAAGGAGCCCGTCGAAGTTCCCCCTTCCCTCGCATATGCGCAAGGGCTCTTCGACGGAGCCCGCGAACGATCGCTGCCCGAGGACTATGTGGCTTCTCTGCAAACGCTCGTCGCTCGCTGGGATCTGCAGCACTCCGCTTCACCCTGAGCACAACAAGGAACATGACGTCGCGCGCTTTGCACGCGCTCATCGCGCGGTCCGTATCGATCAAAGCCGGCTGACGACGCGGACACGCGCGTCGAGGAAGCGCGCGCGCAGTACTTTGAAGAGGAGCGCGAAGATCGCCGCGTCGACGAACAGCAGCCCGACGTTGAACAGCCGCGGCACGGTCGTGAACGTCGCCAGCGTCAGCGCGAGGACCGAATGGAACACCACAACCGGGAGCAGCGCGAGGATCAGCGTGTGCGAGCGGTACCCCGCGTTGTGCTCGCGCCAGGTGATCTCGAGCGTGCCCAGCACGACCGCGCCGAGCCCCGCGAACAGCACCGGGCCACCATTCGAGATCCCCCCGTGCCCGAGCCGCGCCATCCCCACGACGGTGCCGACGGCGCCGATCAGGATCAGCATCTCCGAGAGCGGCCACGGATGCCACGGTGCCTGCGGACGCGGACCTACCGAAAGCGGGTCGCGAAAGCCGCCCTGCGAGGCCGTGCGGCTCCGCGCTCGGCGCGCGCGTCCGCCCGGGACGCCGCCCCGCTGGGACTTGGCTTTGCCGCGACCCTCGGTCTCGCCGCGTCCCGCGAGCGCACCCGCCTGCGCCGGTGCGGTTGGGGGTGCGGAGCCCGGCTCGGGACGGCCCTTGCGCGATCGTCCCCGGCCTCGACGCGTCCGGCTCTTGGGTCGGCTGTTGGCCATAACACAGACCCTATCGGGGGCGACCCCTATGCTGGGCTTGGTGTCCGCAGAGCAGATCCCAACGCCTATGGGGGAGGAAGCCGCGACGACCGGTATTCCCGGCAGTGAGCTGCCGGGCCCTTACGGCGTGGGCGAGTACGCCTCGGCGCTGCGCACGCAGCTGCGCTCGTTCGCGCGCGTGCAGCTCGTCGGCGAGCTGGTCAACTTACGGCTCTCTCGCGCACGCGTCTACTTCGAGCTGCGCGATGCCACGGGCGCGATCCCGTGCGCGGTCTGGTCGAACGACTGGGAGGCGATCCTCGCCCGCTCAGGCGCGCCCGTGGAGGGCATGCAGGTGGTGGTCGCGGGCGGCTGTGACTTCTACCCCGGGAGCGCCACCTCATCCCCGGGTTTCTCCTTCGCGGTCGCCGACCTGCGCATCGCGGGCGAGGGTGACCTGCTCGCTCGCATCGAGCGCCTGCGCCGCCAGCTCGATCGCGAAGGGCTCCTGGCGCCTCAGAAGCTCTTGTCGCGACCGTTGCTGCCGCGCGCGATCGGTGTCGTGACGGCAGAGAACGGGAAGGCCCGCGAGGACATCCTCGCGGGCCTCTCTCGGCGCGGCTGGGCAGGGCGGATCGTGTGGGGGTTCGCCCCCGTGCAGGACCGCCACGCCGCCCCGCTGATCGCCCGCGCGCTCACCGATCTGGCGGCGCTCGGCGAGGTTGACGTGGCGATCGTCGCGCGCGGCGGCGGCTCGCTGGCGGACCTGCTGTGCTTCTGCGACGATGGGCTGTGCCGTACGGTCGCCCTGCTGGCGGTACCGGTGATCGCCTCCGTCGGCCACCACACCGACCGGACGGTGCTCGACGACGTCGCGGCGGTCAGCTGCTCGACCCCCACGCACGCCGCCGAGGTGGCGGTCGGCCTGGATTGCGCGGGCGCGCGTGGCGAGCTGCAAAGGAAGGCCTCGCGCATCCGCGAGCACGGACGCCGCGCGGTGCTCTCGCGTGCGCGCACGCTCACCGCGCTCTCGCGCGCTCCCGCGGCCCACGTCGAGCGCCAGCGCGCCCGGCTGCACCAGCGCCTGCGCGAGGTCAGGGCGGGCTCGCGTCGCCGGCTGCAGGAGGAGCGTGGCGTCACCGCGCGACGCGCGCTCGTGCTCGAACGCAAGGCGAGCTCGACCGTGCGCGACTGCCGCACCCGCCGCCCCCGGGAGCTGCAGCGGCTGGCGCTCGCGCTCGCCGGACACGACCCGCAGCGCACGCTCGAACGCGGCTACGCGCTCGTGCAGTCGCGCGAGGGAGAGCCGATCGCGACCGCCGCGGCGGCGATCGAGCAGCGCGAGCTGAGCCTGCGCTTCGCCGATCAGACGGTGCCGGCGAGGATCGAGGAGCGATGAGCGCGGGCGAACACGAGGATCGTCAGGGCCAGAGTCCGCCAGCCGGGGGCGGGTCCGTGTCCAGCATCACGCCCGTGACCAGCGCCGAACCCGCCTTCAGTACCGCCGATGCACCGCAAACGTACGAGACCGCGGCCGCGCGCGTGGAGGAGATCATCCGTCGTCTGGATTCCGGCGAGGCGAGCCTCAACGAGACGCTCGAGCTCGTGGGCGAAGGCAAGGCGCTGATCGAGTTCTGCGCGCACGAGCTGCGGGCCGTATCGGGCGCTCTGGAGGAGCTGCGCCTGGACGAGCTCGTCGCGCGCCTCGAGAGCCAGGCGAGCGACTCGTGAGCACCTACGAGCTGCTCGCCGAGCTGCCGCTGCTGCTCGAGGGATACGAGCTCGAAGGTCACGAGGTCGCGTTCTCGAGCGAGTTCGTGCGCAAGACCACCGTCATCCGCCTGCACGGCGGGGGCGAGACGGGTCTCGGCGAGGACGTGACCTACGCCGTCGAGGATCAGGAGGCGCTGCAGAACGAAGGCGCGGAACGCTGGCAGCTGGCGGGCGAGTGGACGCTCGCCTCCTTCGCCGAGCACCTGCGCTCGCTCGATCTCTTCCCGCAACCGACCGAGCGCCCGGAGTTCCGCCTGTATCGCAACTGGGCCTTCGACTCGGCCGCGCTGGACCTCGCGCTGCGCCAGGCCGGCACGACGCTGCACGCGGCGCTCGGACGCGAGTGCCGGCCGCTGAGCTTCGTCGCCTCGCTGCGCCTGGGCGAGCCACCGACGCTCGAGCCGCTGCTCGCGCGGCTTGGGATCGCGCCCGGACTGCAGTTCAAGCTCGACCCCACGCCCTCCTGGGACGAGCAGCTGATCGCGGGGCTCGTCGAGCTCGGCGCCGTCGAGTCGGTCGACCTGAAGGGGCAGTACGAGGGCACGATCGTCGACAACCCCGCCGACCCGGCGCTCTATCGCCGCGTGGTCGAGGCGTTCGCCGGCGCGTGGATCGAGGACCCGAAGCTGACCGCGGAGACCGAACCGATCCTGCTCCCCCACCGCGACCGCATCACCTGGGACGCACCGATCCACTCCATCGCGGACATCCGGGCCCTGCCGTTCGCGCCGCGCACGCTCAACATCAAGCCCTCGCGCCTCGGCGGGCTGCGCTCGCTGCTCGACGTGTATGACTACTGCGCGACCCACGACATCGGCTGCTACGGCGGCGGGCAGTCCGAGCTGAGCGTCGGACGCGGCCAGATCCAGTACATGGCCTCGCTGTTTCATCCCGACGCACCCAACGACGTCGCGCCGTCCGGGTTCAACCTCCCCGAGCCACCGCCCGACCTGCCTTCCAGCCCGCTCCCCCCGTCGCCGTCGGCGACGGGCTTTCGTTGGGAGTAGCGACGATCGCACAAGGGGCCGGCCGGGCCACCCCGTGCGACACGCATCTCCCGAGAACCGTGCGCTCAGGCCACGGGCGCAGGCGCCTGAGCGACGTCATGGCGCCCTGCATCAAGAATCAGCGCGCCGGCGCACAGCAGCACCCAGCCGTTGACCACCAGCAGCCAGAGTCGCTGCCACAGCCCATCGGGACCGCCGTGATGGGTGTGCGCACCGACCGACACCCCCACCAGCAGGAACAGCAGGAGGAGCGTTGCCACCGCGCCCGCAGCGGTGAGGATCAGTCGCGCGAGGCGGCCCGGCCACAGCGAGCGAGCGAGCGCGAAGGGAGTGAGCAACAGAGTCAGTTCGAGTCCGAAGCTGACCCACACATGGCCGTACTCGCGCCACGAGAGCAGGCCCGCATGCTGGCGCGCGCTGCAGATCCGGTCGACCGCCGCGGCGCAGTCCAGGCGCAGCGGTCCGATCGCGATCGCGAAGACGCCCGCGAGGAGGAACAGCGACGGCGCTACGCGCGCCCACGGACGCGCTCGCAATGCCGGGAACATCGCGATCGCGAGCGCGATGAAGCCGAGTCCCCAAAGCACGACCACGAGGTTGAAGATCCAAGGATGAGCGGCCCCGTGACGCCCGAGTTCGCTGGTGTACTGGCGCACCGGCGAGTACCCCCGTTCCAGCAGCCCCCCGACGATCCACCCGAGGACGAACAGCACCTGCGCCCAGATCGCGAGCCATGCGAGCAGGCGTACTCGAGTTCGATCCTCGTCGGGGAACGCCGGCCAGCCCGACGGCGCAAGCCAGCGGCCAGCCCCCGCGACCGCCGCGGCGGGCGACACCACGGTGGATCGCGCGGCGCTCCGGCATGAGATGAGAACGTTCACAGACCGCCAGCCTATTGCCGGGCCGGCGGCGAGGTATGACGCAACTTCCGTCCCGCTGGTCGGTTTGCGCAGGCATACCGGCTAACGTCGGGTCCCGCTTTCCAGGCGCGACGAGGAGTTGCAGTGACAAACGCAGGCGCCCACAAGCGATGCACGCTCGGCACCGCAGCACTCACGTGGCTGTGCGCATTCGCGCTGGGCGCTTTCGCGGCGGGTCAGATCATGCCCGTGGGCTCGCTCGGGAGCGCCTCGGCGCTCGCCGCGACCGCCGCCAACCCGGGCGGCGCCACGGCGCCCGTCGGCGGTGGTACGCCCGACACGCCC
>DASXMO010000132.1:0-13774 GCA_036495605.1 Solirubrobacteraceae bacterium | reverse complement strand
GCCCGCTCGTCACAGCACAGGAAGCTACTTCGAGTGGAACGCTCACGTTCATCGGCAATCACAGCGGACCTCTGAATGAAGAGATAGAAGTCGTGTGCAAAGTCAACGACGAAGACACCGTGGGCCCCAACGTTGCGGGTGCAATCGCCAGCATAAAAGCCACGGGCTGCACCAACACAGCGGGCAGCTGTCCCACGCCCAGCATCGAAGCGAAAAACCTAGCCTGGAGTACCGAACTCTTTACTCTGGGAACGGTTAAACACAACCTCGTCACGAACGCGTTCGGCCCTCAATACACGGTCTCCTGTGGCGGCGGCTCATACAAATACACCTGTTCATGGAACACCCGCCCCACGATGACCAACGCACCGGAAGGTGTCGATGCCAAATACGAAGCAACAGAAACACAAACATGCACACACGGGACCGGCGCAATCGTCGGCACCGAACTCATCAAAGTAGCCGGACACGAACTGACGCTCTGACGGTTGGACCCAAGCGTCGCTAAAGCGCCAAAGGTGGGGCCGCACACGCGGCCCCACCCTCATCGCGCCGCTACTCGGAAACCCGCTAGCGATCGCGCACGAGCAGCAGCGCAAACGTCGGACAAGCCTGCGCCGCACGACGCGCGTGGTCCATGACATCGGGCGTCAGGGGCGCAGAGTCGACGATCGGATAGCCCCACTCGTCGAGCGCGATGCGCTCTGGCAGGAGCTCGGCGCACATGCCGTGGGCCTCGCAGGCGATCGGGTTCACGCGTGCGCGCTGGCTCATCTCCGGGACACCGGTTCGTGGGTCTGGCTCGCCGAATGTCGATGCGCGGGCGGCAGGGGCAGCTCCGCGGTACGCAGGCAACCCTCGCAATGGCCGTGGCGGGCGTGGTCGGCGAACTCGGGACCGAAGGCGTCGAGCGCGCTCGTGACAAATCGGGCGGTGCCGTCCGGATGTCCGCAGGCGCCGCGACGATGAACGAGCGTGGCCAGGCGCTCGATGCGCTGTGCGATATCGCCGCGCGCGAGACCACCCGCGATCTCCTCGACAGATGCGGCGATCGAGTCGAGGCCGTGTACACAGGGTCCGCACTGGCCGGAGCTCTGTCCTGCCATCCAGCGCGCCACGCGCGCGGTCTCCGCGACTGGGCAGGCATCCGCGGAGAGCAGCAGCACGACGCCCGCGCCGAGCGAAGCGCCGTGGGGCGCTAGATGTTCGTCTGAGAGCGCGACCCCGCGTAGGAACTCGCCGCCGATCCAGCTGCCTCCATAACCGCCCACCAGTAGCGCCCTTGCATCGGTGAGCACCCCGCCGGCCGCGTCGATCAGCGATAGGAGCGATGCGCCGTGCTCGATCTCATAGACCCCTGGATGTGCCACCGAGCCGGACAGCGTCACGAGCGCTGACCCGGGCTGGGAGGGCGTCCCGAGCCGGCGAAACCACTCGGGCCCATGACGGGCGATCAGCGCGACGTGCGCGAGCGTCTCGGCATTCGCCACGAGCGTCGGGCGCTTGCGGACGCCCTGTTCGAAGACCATCGGCGGGGCGAACGTCGGGATCGGTAGTCCGCCGTTCAGGTGGTTGACGAGCGCTGCCTCCTGTCCGGCGACGTAGCCACCGGGGACCGCGCTCAGATGCGTGTGCACGGAATCCAGCGGCAGGTTGCGGCGTTCGGAGATCGCATCGGCGCATGACTCGACGCTCGCCGGAGCCGTCTCGCAGACGCAGACGATCAGCTCGTCGGCGCCGACGGCCTGGGCCGCGAGTTGGGCTCCGTCGAGGACGAGATGGGGCAGTGTTTGCATCAGCGTGCGGTCCTTCAGGCTCGCGGGCTCGCCCTCGGCTGCGTTGACGACGACTATCGCGCGCTTGCGCGACGCCGCGACGGCGCGCAGCTTGGTGGCCGTGGGGAAGCCCGCTCCGCCGTGTCCGCGCAGACCGGAGCGCTCGATCTGCTCGATCAAGGACGACTCCGCTCGGCGCCCACGAGGGCGCGTGGGCGCCGGAGCCTGCCCGTGGACGGCGAGGTGACCCTCGAGGCTCAGCGAGCCATCGTGGGGGATGCCCGCGAGCAGTCGTGGCAGAGCGCCCGGCGCCCGGGAGGGCGCAGGCTCCAAGGGTCGATCGATCATGAGCGTCTTTTCGCTCATTCACCGCTCCCGTGAGAGGAGCCTGCGCTCGATGTGCTGGTGCTGGTCGTGCTCGAGTGATGCAGCAGCGAGGATGGCGTCCCCGCGCGGCGGGCCCATTCCGATCCGAGCGGGCCGCTCGGCATCCAGATAAATAGGAACAGAGCGAACACCGCCGCGGCCCCGAGCGCCGCACCGCGACGGCCGAGGTGCTCGGGCCAGCCGTCGAGCACGCGCACGAGCACTGCGGCGAGCACCGCCAGCAGGCACGCGGCGGTCAACGCGAGCAGCCATGTGTCGGTCACGTCGCTGCCGGTGCCGAAACCGTGCAGCAGCGCGATCGGCCAGCTGGCGTAGGTGAGCCAGTGGACCGCGCGCCAGCTCGCGTAGCCCATGCGCTGGCGCAGCAGGCTGGTGAGCGTCACCGCGATGAGCAGGTCGAAGGCGACGGCGCCCAGTCCCAGCCAGAACGGGCGGTAGGAGCCGGCGAAGGGAACGACGGCGTCGATCAGGGAGATCGGCGCGAAGGAGTCGAGTATCGAAGTGAGGATGTGCAGGCACAGGAACACCATTGCCAACAGCGCGACGTTGCGATGCAGCGCATCCACGACGAACCGCGGCCAGCGGGGAGTGCTCCAGCGGCGCACGTCAACGACGCCGAGCACGATCGCGGCGGTCAGCAGCAGCAGTGCGACGGCGCCCGTCGAGCGGGTCAGATACCAGTACAGGCTTCCGCCGGTGGCAAGCAGCGTGGGCATCTCACCTCCGATCCTGTGGCTCGGAGGTCCGTCTGCTCGTGAAATCCACGGGACGCGACCCCGTCTGCGGCGCGGCGGGAACACGGGTTCGCCCGCGCTCGGCCGGCCAGGAGCCGACCGTGTAGACCCTGCCGTTCTCGCCGACGAGCCGAGCCGGCACTCCCATGCGCGCCAACCACGCTGTGGCGCCGCCGCCGCGGACGAGTGCGGACGTAGTCGCGATATTCGCGTCGGCGCAGCTTGCCGCGGCGACGCTGACCGTGCGCCAGGCCTTCAGGGCGGGCGCACCCGTCGCCGGGTCGATGATGTGGTGCATCGTGCGCCCCCGATGGCGCCAGCGTCTCGTGGTCGTGCTCGAGGTCGCCAGTCCGCCGGAGCGGATGGTGATGGCCTGGCCTGGCGCGCGTTGGTCGCTGCGGTGATCCTCGGTCACGTAAACAGCCCAGCCGCTTGTCGGGGCGATGCCGCTTGTCGCGATGTCACCCCCGATCGCGACAAGCGCTCCGCACCCGGCGGCCTGCGCGGCTGCATGTGCCGCGCGGTCGGCTGCCCAGGCTTTGGCGGTGGCACCGAGGTCGATCTCAAACCCCCTTGGAACGCGCACTGTGCGCGCGGCGCCGTCGAATGCCACGCTGCGCCAGCCACAGACCGTGCGGGCCAGCACGATCGGCGAGAACGGAGGTTTGCCGAGCTGGAGATCTCCCGGGGAGGTGTCCTCGGGAAGGTGCTCCAACATGCGCCAGTCGCGGTCATACCCGGCGAGCTTCAGAGCCGAGCCGACGGTTGGATCGACATCGCCGTCTGTGAGTTGGGCGGCCCTGATCGCCAGGGCCAGCGCCTCCGCGAGCAGCGGACTGACGCGCACTACGCGCCCGGCGCTTGCGTTGATGCGCGCGATCTCGGAGTCCGCCCGAAAGCGGCTGCACGCGAGGTCGATCGCGTCGAGCTCCTGCTCCACGGCGATGCGGGCGGCGTTCAGCCCGCGTGGGGCCGCGAGGCGCAGCACGACGCTCGTGCTCCACGTTTCCCAGCGAGCCTCATCCCGCTGTCCGCGAGCGCCCGCTGAGACGATCGGCCGGGTCTTCCGGGGCAGCGCCTGGCCGTGCGCTGCGGTGGTGGCGATGTGCTCGGAGCTCATCATGAGCCTCCCGAGACCACCGGTGGTGAGGTTTCCTGAGCCGGAGTGGATTCCTGGGAGGGCGCCGCTGCTTTCGTCGGGGCGGATTCCTGTGTCGGGACGGATTCCTGAGTGGGCGCGGATTCCTGCGTCGGTGCTGCTTCCCTCGTGGCCGCCGATTCTTCGGCCGGGGCCGATTCTGGCGTTTCCTCGTGGGGTGGAGCTGATTCCCGGCTGGCCTGCGGCGCTTGGGCAGGGGGCTGCACCGAGCCCGACGAGCCCGAGGAACCGCTGGGCGAGGAACTGTGTTTGGGGTCGGCGGGCTTTGAGGGGGATGATTCGGAGGCGGAGGACTTGGCCGAGCTCGAACCGGGGAACGCGCTGGCAGCAACCTCTGACAGGACGGCGGTCAGCGCCACGCTGCCGGCAATCAACCAGCGATTGACGCGCCGAAGTCGAGACATTGCCGCATCCCTATCCAAGCGCTGATGGTGGATTGGCATGAAATCAGTGTGTGTCTCGTGACTAAGGACGAGATAACCGCACGATGAGAAAGCTCATCGAATCGCTCGCCTGAGAAAATCCCCGTCGCGAGGCACCTATCCTTGAGCGATGCCCAAGGTTGCCGATTCCAGGTCCGGTGGCGATGGCGCGAAGACAGCCGGGCTGTGCGTCGATGGACCGGCCGAGTCCGACGGCGAATCGTCCGCGGCGGCAGAGGGCGGTGTCGGCAGTGCCGGGTCGGTTACGCCTGGACGGATCCTGCTGGTGGAGGATGAGCCCGGGATCGTCGACTTCGTATGTCGTGGGTTTGAGGCCGATGGATTCGCGGTGGAGTCCGCGCTCGACGGAGTGCGAGGCGAGGAACTGGCGCTGTCCGGTGATTTCGACGCGATCGTGCTCGACCTGATGTTGCCCGGTCGCGACGGACTGGAGTTGCTTGCCTCGGTGCGTCGCGCACGGCCGGAGCTGCCGGTGATCGTGCTGACGGCACGCGGAGAGATTGAGGATCGCGTCGCCGGACTGGACGCCGGCGCGGTGGATTATCTCGTCAAGCCGTTCTCGCTCGCGGAGCTGCTGGCGCGCGTGCGGGCGCAACTGCGGGTGGTTGCGCAGACATCGGCGACGACCCTCCGCGGCGCCGACATCGAAGCAAATCTGCTGTCCCGCCGGGTGCGCCGCGGGGATGCCACGGTGCAGCTTTCGAGCACCGAGTTCGAGCTGCTGGTCTACCTGCTGCGTCACTGTGGGCAGGTGCTCACGCGCGAGCAGATCCTGAGCGCCGTTTGGGGCTACGAGCACGATCCGGCGACGAACGTCGTCGACGTCTACATCGGCTATCTGCGTCGCAAGCTCGCCCGTCGCGATGATCCGGCGCCGATCTACACGGTGCGCGCCGTCGGCTACCGGCTCGGCGTCGCCACCTGAGCGATGTCTGCGCGCTCTACGTTCGCGCGGATCGTCCCGGGAGGTCTGCGCTGGCGCCTGGCGGGCTGGATCGCGCTTGTGACGCTGATCTGCACGGGGATCGCGTTTGCCGCCGTCTACCGCGGCACCGGCGCCCAGCTGCGTGGTCAGATCGACAGCGAGCTCTCTGGCGATGCAGCTGAGTTCGCGCACAACCTGACGAGTTCGCAAGCGCGTTCACCGGCAGCGGTCAAGCGTCTCGCGAGCCTCTACGTACACAACCAGCCGTTCGGTGCCAGCTCGACCTTTCTGTTCGCGCTCGTCCCGCAAGCGGGGACAGCCACCAACCGCCCTGAGCTGCTCACCCACGCGCGGCCTGACAACGGCGAGACCGAGGTCGAGCAGGCACAGGAGAATCGACTGTCCCGGCAGTTGCTGAGCGTTCCTCCGGGCTATGCGACGCTGGCGCTGCCCGATGTGGGCAATCTGCGCCTGGTCAAGCGCGTCGTGTACGTACGCGGGGGCCCGCGCGTGACGATCGGCGTGGGCGAGCCGCTGGCGAACGTGACGCACGCGCAGAGCGGCCTTGCGCGGGCATTCGTGCTCGCCGGGATACTCGCGCTGCTGGGCGCTTTGCTGGGCGGCTATCTGCTCGGCACGCGCCTCTCGCGACCGTTGCGAAACATGGCGGCGGTCGCGGCACGTGTAGACGCTGGAGACCTGCATCCGCGCATCCACGACCTCAACGGGTTGGGCGAGGAGGTGAGGGTGCTGGCCGAGGCCTTCAACCACATGCTCGACCGCCTCACCGACGCCTTTGCCGGTCAACGCGCGTTCGTCGCCGACGCCTCGCACGAGCTGCGCACACCGCTGACCGTGATTCGCGGCCAGCTGGAAGTGCTGGCGGCGCAGCCTGCGCCCGCGGGTGCGGAGGTACGCCGCGTCGAGCGCCTGGTGCAGTCGGAGATCGCCCGAATCAGCCGACTCGTGGACGACCTGCTGCTCTTGGCCAAGGCCGAGCAGACGCGGTTCCTGCGCATCGCGCCGATCGAGCTCGGCGCCTATGTGCCCGAGCTCTGGGACGGGATGAGCCTGCTGGCTGAGCGTCGGTTTGAGCTCGGGGCTGTCCCACAGGGCACGCTGCGAGCCGATCCGGACAGGCTCGCACAGGCGCTGCGCAACCTGATCGGCAACGCGATCGATCACACGGCGGCCGGACAGGGGCTCGTGCGTATGCTCGTGCAGGAGCTGCCCGGCGGACGCATCCGGTTCGCGGTCGAGGACGATGGTCCCGGCATTCCCGCGGTCCAGCGCGAGCGCGTGTTCGATCGCTTCTACCGCACCGACGGTGCGCGCGATCGCGCATCGGGGGGTACGGGTCTCGGTTTGGCGATCGTGAGCGCGATCGCCGAGGCTCATGGCGGGCGGGTCGCCGCCGGACGCTCCCAGGAGGGTGGCGCGCGAATCGCGGTTGAGCTTCCTGGCTTCAGCGCGGAAAGCGCACGCGTAGGAGAGCGCGAAGCTCGTCCGCTGTCATCTCAGGATGCCGGTGTGGCCGATCGAGTAGCGGCCGGGTTGAGGCCACACGCATAGCCCGTGCGGGCCTTCGCCGACGTTGATGCGAGCCAGCAGTTCTCCGCTGACGGTGGAGATCGCATAGACCTCTGAGTTGTAACGACCGGAGAGCCAAAGCACCTTGCCGTCGGCGGAGACGCCGCCCATGTCCGGCGAGCCGCCGGGTATCCGCCATGTCGCGATAGGACGACGGGTGGCAAACGACAGGACGGTGATCGAACCTTCCAGGCGGTTTGAGATGTAGAGCACCTTCGCGTCACGGCTCGGATACAGGCCGTGGGCGCCCAGGCCGGTGTGGATCAGTTCGACCTTGCTCATGGTGGCGGCGTCGATGACCCACACGCCGTTGGCGGTCATGTCGGCGACATAGAAAGTGTGGCCGTCGGGGGATAGTTTGACGTCCTGGGGCATCGCGCCCGGCGCGAGTTCGATCGTCTTGACGACGGTCTCGCTATTCATGTCCACGACGATCATGCGCGCCGCAAACTCACACGAAACCAGTGCATAACGCCCATCGGCGGTGAAGTCCATGTGATCCACCCCGGCGCACTGCGGTGTCGCCAGAGCATGGTGCAGCGCCATCGTGTGGGCATCGCGGAAATCGAGCTGACGGCGAGCCTCGGCGACGACGATCGCCCAGCGTCCGTCGGGAGTGAAGTACATGTTGTAGGGGTCGAGCACGGGGATCGGCTTGCCTGGGCGTGCGGTGCGAGGGTCGATCGGTGTGAGGCTGTTACCGGCGTCGTTGGTTACGTAGAGCGTGCGCAGATCCCATGAGGGGACGACATGCTGCGGTAGCGCTCCCACCTGAAACTGCTCCATGACCCTGAAGGTCCTTTGGGATATGACATCGACGGTGTTCGACTTGCTGTTGGGCACGTAGACGAGCGAGGGATCTCCGCGGACCGTCGGGCTGAGCATGTTGGGGCCGTCCGCTGCGTAGACGTCGGCCGGATTCACCAGTGGTGGCATCCTGCCCGCGACCGGAACGGCGCCTGCCCAGCGATTGGAGTCATGGCTCAGAGCCGATGGGTTTCGGGTGTTGTCAACGGTGGACCCCAACCCACATCCCCCGAGCCATAGTCCGATCACCACCAGGAGAGGGCCTGCCACGTGGCGTCCGAAACGGCGGCTCATCGGCCTGGCGTCAGAGTCAAAGCCAGATCCCCGGTCGTGCCGTTGGAGTCGCGTCCGCCAACTAGGAGAATGCGTCCCGGCAGCGATGCGACGCCAAGATCGGACAGAGGTCGGGGCAGGTGCCCGGCGTGTGCGATGGCGCCAGTGAGAGGATCGACGGCGAGAATCGACGACCTTTGTTCTTCCAAGTTTTCGCCGCGTCCTCCGAGCACGTAGAAGCGACCGTTGAGAGATGCGCCGGCGGCGTGCGTGGTGGGACTTGGGAGCAGCCCGATCTGATGCACCTGCCCCGTGCTCGGGTCGAACGACAGGATCGCCCGCTGGGCGAGGACTCCGGAGGTGCCTCCTGCGATCAGCAGACGTCCTCCGACCGCCGCGACCGCGGCGTAGCGCAACGGCCGAGGCAGCATCCCGACCACTCGTGCTCCCGTGCGTGGGGTGAAAGCCACGATCGTCCGCAGCGGGGTGGTCTCGGTATAGCCGCCCACGACATACGCCGTGCGCCCGATCGTGGCGGCCTCGATGTCCGATGCGCCGACGGGCAGATGTCCGGCAACCTGGGATCCGCGATTCCCCACGCGGAGGATGAGGTCGCTCGCGCTGCCAAGATCGCCACCCCCGAAGAAGTAGGGCTGTCCTTCGATGTCGGCCGCCGCGGCATCATGTCGGGCGGCGGGGAGCTGCCCGACGGTGCGTGCGCCGCTGCCGTCGATGGAGACAATGGCGCTCACGGACGCGTCGGCGCTGTCAAGGCCGCCGAGCGCGAGCCCCCCGCTGCCATCGGGCGCTACGGCCGGCAGCTGAACGGCGACCGGGAGTTGCACTGTGTTGGCGATACGCAGGCCTACGGGAGCGGGAACCGCGGTTGCGGCCGACCGCGAGCCGGCGGTGTGGGTCGTGGCGCGTGTGCCCCCACAGCCGCTGCCCGTCAGCGCGGAGGCCAAGAGGAGCGTGAGTGCGAGCGCCGTGCCGTGTGCACCGATGATCGGTGGATGGGCGGGGGTGCGCGTTATCAACCCAGACAACACGCCGCCAGCATCTTGTCAGCGTCTAAAGCAGAGATGAGCGACTGGTGAGAACCTGCTTAGGCTCTACGTGTGGGCGTACAGCAGTCGCGCCCGCTGGCGCTACAGCTCGTCGTCGCGCCGGTAGCCCAGACGTGACGAGACGCGGGCGGCGGTGGAGAGCAGGTGCGGACCGAGCGCATCGGTCAGCTCGAGCAGTGAGATGGCTTCCGGGCTGGTGGCGATCCCGATCGCGGCGACCACCTCGCGTGACTCGTCACGCACGGGCACCGCGATCGCCTGCAGGCCGGGGCGCAGCTCCTGGTCGTTGACGGCATAGCCATCATCGAGGATCTGCTCGAATTCCCCCCGCAAAGACTGTCTGCTCGTGATCGTGGTCGGGGTGTTGCGCTTGAGCTCGAGCTGTGCAAGGAGGTCACGCTGTACCTCCTCGGGGAGGTGGGCGAGCATCACCTTGCCCATCGCCGTGCAGTGGGCCGGCATCCGCGAGCCCGGGTACAGGCCGAGGTCGGTTTCGCGCTCGGCCCGTCGCCAGCTGCGCGCGCGATCGACGTAGAGGATCTCCGCGCCGTCGAGCACCGCCAGGCCGACCGTGTAACCGGTGCGTTCGCGCAGCTCCTCCAGGAAGGGGTGGACGTTCTCGCGCAGGCCCGTGGCGTTCAGCGCCGACATGCCGAGGTCGGTGACGCGCAGCCCGAGCCGGTACTTGCGTGAGCGCCCTTGCTCGAGATAGCCGAGTGCCAGCAGCGTGGTCACGTAGCGGTGGGTGGTGGAACGACTCATGCCGAGCTCGTCGGCGATGTCGGCGATGCCGAGGATGGGGTGCTCCGAAGTGAAGCAGCCCAGGATCGCCAGGCCGCGCTCGAGCGACTGCGAATAGCGCGGCCCTCGCAGTATCGGCAGTGCCCACGGCGGGGTGTTGGCGTCGTCGGCGGTGGGAGCGGGCGCTCTCGAGGGCATTCTCGGCATCGGCGTCGGTATCCGTTTCGTGGGGAAGCTCAGCCCGTGGGCAGTCTGTAGTGGCGCGAGCTCGGATCGCGCTCTAGCAGACCCAGCTCGACCAACGTGATCGCGTAGCGGTGGGTCGTGCTGGCTCCCAATCCGAGCTGCTTGGCGACATCGGTCACTCGCCGGGCGCTGCCGTCCGAAGGGAAGGAAGCGAGCACCATCAATCCGCGCAGCAGCGAGCGCGAGAAGCGATCGTCATCCAGTCGCTCCTGGTAGGACGCGAGCTTCAGGGCGCCGATTCCCCCCAGAAGTCTGGCCAGTGCATCCTCGTCGGTGGCCCCGCGCATCACCTGCTTGATCTGTGTCTTCGACAGGGTGATCGTGATGTCGTTGTTATCTGTGTCGCCGCGCTCGTTCATCGTCTCTGGGAGTGCTGGAAATCGTGCTGGTGCCTACTGTCGCGTCAAGGTTCCGCCCTTTCAAGTTCTCATACAAGAGGAAAATCTAATACTTGATTTTCAAGACCGCAGCCGAACGAGCTCGATTATCCGACAGCGCTCGGTTGGCCGATCATGCGGATGTTCTCCTCGTTGTGGGGCTCAGACAGAGACGGCCGGCGATGCGGCTCACCGTCCGGCGAGCGCCGAGAATCAGCATGGTCGGGCGCGCGAGCCGACCCATCGTCTCGAGTACCGCGGGCGCGGCGAGGCGTGCGTGCGGCGAGGAGGAGATGGAGAGGTCGCACAGGTAAAAGCTCGTCATGGCCGCGACGATCAATGTGTGCCCGTAACCGCCGGGCAGTTCGTCGACCTGGCTCATCGCCTCGCTCGCGATCGTGGCGATGCGCTCGGCGGCCTCGCTGGGAGAATCGTAGTAATCGATCAGACCGCGCCTGCCGGTGGCGAGATCCTCGACCTGATCGGCGAGGCTGTCGAGCAGCGAATGCAGCGCTCCCACCCACGGGAAATAGGCGGCGCCGAGCATCCTGGCCACCTCGGGATCGAGGCCGGGATCGGTTGCGGCGGCGATCAGTGCGAACAGGTCGAGCGTCGAGCCGGCGGCCGCCGCCGTCTCCCACCAACGCAGGCGGGTGTGCGCTCTGCTCGACGTGCGCGCCCAGCGTTCGAAGGAGTCATGCCGGCCGTTGCCGTCTCCGTGATTGAGGCTCTGATAGGTGATAATCCGTTCGGTAGCTCCGTGTGCGAGCTCGGCAATCGTCGCGAACGATGGCAGCGCCGAGAGCGTCGTTTGACAAGCGCAGATCAGCGCATGCAGATAGCCGCCGTCCTCGCCTTGTCGATGACGGGGGTAGTAGTCCTCTCGGCGTCTCCCCGGAGCGATGGCCGCGAGAAGCGCACCGTTCAGCTGCCGTGCGTCGGCGATCGGATCTTCGCTCGGCTGCTCGGACAGGTTGTCGAGGTAGTCAAACATCGTTTGGAAGGCGACGACCGCGCGCACCGTGTCATGTCGGCCCGCGGGCTTCACAAAAGCCGCGAATGCCGCGGCGCCCTCGAGATTGCCGCGCTTTTCGCTGTGGGCCTGCAGCGCGATCCGGCGGAGATCCGGGTCTGGAATCTCCTGTGCCCGCGCGCGCCAGACCCGCACCTCCCGACACGCGTCGGGGAACACGCTCAGCCAGTAGCTCCCTGCCGCTCCTGCCAACGCCGGCAGGGCGCCATCGGTCCCGATCCATTCGCCCACACGAACAGCTTTACGCAGTCCCGATGCGCTTTCGGCGTCGCTAGTCCTGAAGACCTACGCGGGCGGGTACACGCGAGGCCGCGAACCCGGGGATCGCGATCACCGCAAGCGCCACGGCAGTGATCAGCAGCAGCGTCAGCGCCACCTGCTCAGGTCCGACCGAGAACGGCGCCGGAAAGCCCGTCGTCAGCGTCAGCCAGCGCCCGGCCAGCGCGTGGCCATAGACCCCGACGACTCCGCCGACGATGCACCCGACGCCCACTGTGATCGTGCTCTCCAACAGCAGCGCACGCCACAGTTGGTCGGAGTCATAGCCTTGAATCTTCAAAGAGGCCAGGCGGGCTCGTCGCTGCCATACGGCCGCGCTCAGCGCCGAGGCGACCGCCAGACCGGCCGCTATCAGCAGCAGTTTGGAGATCTCGGCGAGTGTCTCCAGTCCCTGGCGCGCGCTGGACTCCGATTGCCGGTCGCGTTCGGCGCTTGTCCGTACGGACAATCCCTGACGAGAGCCCAGCGCGGCCTTCACGGCTCGTCGCCCGGCGGCGGCGGCGACCCCCGGTCGCAGGTTCACCTCGAGCGCCGAGGGATCGGTCGTCTGCCAGTAGCGGCTGTAGTCGCGGGTGTCGATCGTGATCGTCCCCGGCGGCCAGCCGGAGTTGGTCATGATCGCGGCGGTCCTGAACGTCGCGATGCCCGATGGAGCCGGCAGCGAGAAGGTATCGCCGAGGTGCAGGCCGCGTTCGCCGGCGAACGCGCTCGAGACCGCGGCCCACCCGTTTCCGCGCAGCAGGCGCGTCGCTCGCGCCAGGTCTCCGTGCAGCAGCTGGCTCGATTCCAACATCTCGGGGTCCTGCGGAGGTCTCGCACGTATCCACAATCTGCGGGCGCCGACGTCGAGCAGCCCCCCCTGATAGGTGCGCACCGATGCCACGCCGGGGGCATGTGCGATCGCGGCCACCGTGTTGGCGGGTGCGAACCGGTTCACATTGAAGATGTCGTGGCCGGTGCCGACCCAGACGTCCGCGGTGCCGAAATACTGAGTGGTGGCGCGGTCGATACCGCGTATGAGATCGCCGCGGGCGCCGCCGATCGCGATGCGGCCGTAGACGGCCAGTCCGACGATGCCGGCCAGCGCGACCGCGCGCATGCTCGTCGCACGCAGCTCCGAGACCGCGACGACCAGGGCGCTGCTACGAATGTGGTCGCCGATCCACGGTAGTGCGCGGGCGATGCCGGAGAACATCGCTGGTATCAGCAGCAGCGTGGTCAGTGCCAGCGCGACGCCGCCGACGATGGTCAGGCCGGGCATTGCCAGAACGAGGATGGTGATGACCGCCAGCGAGAGGAGCCCCGCGAGCACGAGCGTGCCGGTGGCTCGCTCGCCGATGGTCTCACCCCTGCCGCCACGCTCGCGAAAGACGGCATCGACGGCTCTGCCTTCGCGCAGGTCGAAGGCGGGCGTAAGCGACGCGAGCACTGTGGCGAGCACCCCGCAGCCGAACGCGGCCAGCACGGTCCTGGGGTGCACGATCTGCTTCGTGCCGATCGGGAAGGCAGCCGCAAGATAGGTGGGTACGCGGTGAAAGAACTCGCTGGAGAGAACGTCGCCGAGCATCACCCCGACGAGCGAGGCGAGGACCCCGAGCGCGAGCGCCTGGAAATAGAGCAGCAGCAGGACCTGTCGGCGGTCATATCCCTGCATACGCAGGTCGGCCACGAACCGCCGACGCTCGGGCATAGTCAGCAGCATCGCGTTCAGAGCCAGCAGGAATCCGACCATCACGCTGATCGCCGAGAACAGCTCGGTGGACTGGCTGTTCGGCGTGATCGCCTGGTCGAGCAGGCGTAGCTCATTGTCGGCCGGCGACACATCCAGGCGCCCATTCGCGAGTCTGCGCAGACGGCGCGCGAGCGCTGCATCCGCGCCGCGTCGTGGTTGGATCAGAACCTGAGTCACCCGTCCAGGCAGGTCCACCAGGCGCTGTG
>DASXMO010000131.1:0-41860 GCA_036495605.1 Solirubrobacteraceae bacterium | reverse complement strand
GCAGATCCTGGTCGACCCGATCTCTGTGTTCATGATCCTGGTGGTGACCGGCGTCTCGACGCTGATCCACCTGTACTCGACCGCCTACATGCGCTCGGACGAGGGCTACTCGCGTTACTTCGCGTACCTCAACTTCTTCGTGCTCTCGATGCTGGTGCTGGTGCTCGGCGGCAACTTCGTGATGCTGATCATCGGCTGGGCGTTCGTCGGCGCGGCCTCCTACCTGCTGATCTCCTTCTGGTACCGGCGCACCACCGCTACGCGCGCAGGGATCAAGGCATTTGTGATCAACGTCGTCGGCGACGTCGGGCTCGTGCTCGGGACGTACTTCATCTTCAAGCACACGGGGACGCTCGACCTCCTGCGCGCGTTCCACGCGACGCAGGCCGGCGCGTTCGGCCACGGCATGAACAACGGCGATCTCGTCGCCGGCTGCGTGCTGCTGCTCGTCGGCGCGTTCGCCAAGTCCGCGCAGATCCCGCTGCACACGTGGCTGCCCGACGCGATGGAGGGCCCGACGCCGGTCAGCGCACTGATCCACGCGGCGACGATGGTAACAGCGGGCGTGTACCTGATAGCGCGCATGCACGTGCTGTTCGAACTGGCGCCGGCCGCGCAGGACACGGGCGCGGTGATCGGCGCGAGCACACTGCTGATGGCGGGCACGATCGCGCTCGTGCAGACCGACATCAAGCGCGTGATCGCGTACTCGACGATGTCGCAGATCGGCTACATGATCATGGGCGAGTCCGTCGGCGCGTATGCGGCGGGGATGTTCCACCTGATGACGCACGCGTTCTTCAAGGCGCTGCTGTTCATGGGCGCGGGCTCGATCATCGGCGCGATGGCGGGCGAGCAGTCGCTGGAGAAGATGGGCGGGTTTCGCAAGGCGCTGCCGTTCACGTTCGCGTGCTTCGTGATCGGCGGTCTGGCGCTGTCGGGCATACCACCGTTCTCGGGGTTCTTCTCCAAGGACGAGATCCTGCTCGTCACGGCAGAGCGCGGCGGCTGGCACTGGGCGCTGTACGTGATGGGCTACATCGGCGCGTTCATCACGGCGATCTACACGTTCCGGATGATCTTCCGCGCCTTCTACGGCGACCCGGTGAAGGAGGCACGGGAGCTCGAAGCCGGCCATCTGCACCACTCAGAGCAGCCGACAAACCCCGCCAACGGCGAGGTCGAGGACACCGACGTGGGCTTCCCCGGCCCGCACCACACGGTCGCCGAGCGGGCGCTGCCGATGAAGGTGGCGATGAGCGTGCTGGCCATCGGCGCGGTCGGCGCGGGACTCGTGCAGATACCGGAAGTCGACGACGTGATCACGAACTTCCTGCGCCCGACCTTCGCGGGCTCGCCGCTGTATGAACCGCACACGCGCGACGGTTTGCTCATCTTCGGACTGTGCCTGGGCGCGGCGCTCGGACTGACGGGCATCGCGATCGCCTACCGCATCTGGGTCAAGGAGCCGGCGATCGCGGTGCGCGCACGCGAGCGCTTTGGAGCCGCATATGAGCTGTTCGCGCACAAGTGGTACTTCGACGAGCTGATCGACGGGCTCGTCGTACGCCCGGCCGCGGCATTCGGGCGCTTCGCCACGGTCACATTCGAGCGCGTGTTCGTGCAGGACACGCTCGTGGGCGGCACCACGGGGATCGTGCGCGCGGGCTCAGCCGCGGTGCGCGCGGTGCAGAGCGGCTTCCTGCGCTACTACGCCGCGCTGCTCGTGCTGGGCGTGACGGGCGTGTCCCTCTACTTCCTGCTGCAGACATGAGCCCCTCCCTACTCCCCATCCTCCTGACGCCGCCGAACTGACCTGATGCCACCGCTTTCGATCTTGATCTGGCTGCCCGCCGCATGCGGAGTGCTCGGCGCGATCCTGTGCACACTGATCGGGCGTGCCCGCACTGCCGAGTCCACCCCCCGGGGCGGCGGCCGGGACCTCCCCGGCGTGGTCGCATTGATCGGGACCCTGGCGGCGCTGGGCCTGGCGATCGGTTACATCGCCGACTACTCGCCGGGCACGAGCGGCCTGGCGCACGTCACGGACGTTGTGTGGATCAGCGAACTGGGCATCCACTACAAGCTCGGCATCAGCGGCTTGAACGTGTTCCTGGTCGGCCTCACGACGCTGCTGTTCGCGGCCGCGACGATCGCGGCCAACCTGAGAACCGCGACCCCGCCCACCCCGCGCCCGCGGCTGTTCTGGTTCTTCTTCATGCTCGCCGAGTCGGCCGTGCTTGGGGCGCTGCTCGCGCAGGATCTGGCGCTGTTCGTGGCGTTCTTCGATTTGATGCTGATCCCGTTCTACTTCCTCACCGGAATGTGGGGTCGAGGCTCGCGCGAGGAGCGGGTGCGGGCGACGATCAAGCTCGTGATCTACACGCTCGTGGGCTCGCTGCTGATGCTCTCGGCGGCGATCGCCACAGGCGTGCTGGCCTCACAGCAGGGCGGAGGGCACATCACGTTCGTGCTCAGCTCGTTGCAGCACCTGCCGCTGAGCAGGGGCTCGCAGGAGTGGATCTTCCTGTTCTTCGCCGCGGCGTTCCTGGTGAAGATGCCGGCGTTCCCGCTGCACGGGTGGATGCCCGACGGGTATCGGGCAATGCCGATCGAGGTGCTGATGGTCTTCAGCGGCGTGCTCTCGAAGGTCGGCGCGTATGGCTTCCTGGCGATCGTGCTGCCGCTGTTCCCGCAGGGCGCGGCGCACTTCCAGACGCTGATGCTGATCGTCGCGCTGGTCTCGATCTTGTATGGGTCGGCCGTCGCCTTCACGCAGACAGACGCGCGCCTGATCGCCGGGTACTCGTCGGTCGCGCAGCTCGGCTTCATCACGCTGGGAATCTTCGCGCTGAACCCGCAGGGCGCGCAGGGAGCGCTGTTGCAGATGGTCAACCACGGGCTGGTGGTCGCGCCGCTGCTGTTCATCGTCGCGGTCCTCTCGCGCCGAGCGGGCGGCTCTGAGGACGTGCGCGACATGGGCGGGATCGCGTTTCGCGCGCCGGTGCTCGCGTCGGTCTTCCTGATCGTCTCGCTGGCGACGCTCGCGATGCCGGGGTCGGCGAACTTCGTGGGCGAGTTCATGATCCTGCTGGGGGTCTTCCAGACGAAGCTCGCGATCGCGATCGTCGCGTTTGCGGGCGTGGTGATGGCGAGCGTGTACGCGCTGCGGCTGTTCATCCGCGCGATGCACAATCGCGTCGGCAAGGACGTCGACTCGCATGAGATCTCCTGGCGCGACGGGCTCGTGCTGGTGCCGCTCGTGGCGGTGATCGTGTTCATGGCGGTCTACCCGCAGCTGGCGCTGAAGCGCAGCGAAGGCTCGACGAAGGCCGCCGTGGCGAGCGCGCAGGCGCTCGCCGACCCACCCCCGCCGGCGTTGGCGAAGGTCGTTCCAGGGCGTCCCAGCGTGGCAAGCGCGCCGCGCTACTGCGGGCCGAACGGGGCCTATGCGACGTGTTATGAAGAAGCGAAGAGGGGGAGCTCCGAAACAGCGAGGACGGCGGGTGAACCCAACCGATGAGTGCACTCGCGACAACCACCCTCAAAGGCCCGCACGTCGACTTCGCGGCCCTGTCTCCGCTGATGGCGTTGCTGGGCGGCGCCGCGATCGTGCTGCTCGTCGGGCTGCTCGGCTCGCGCTGGGCGCGCGCACAGCTCGTGCCGGCGCTCAGCCTGCTCGCACTGGGCGCCGCCGCGGGCTTCACGATCTGGCAGTGGGGTAGGGCGGAGAAGTCGATCGTCGCGGGGGCGCTGCGCATCGACAGCCTGTCGCTGACGCTGAACCTGATCCTGGTCGCCGGCGGGATCTGCACGGTGCTGCTGGCGTGGCGCTCGCTCGCGGCTCGCGAAGCCGCGCACGGCGAGTGGCACGCGCTGCTTTTGACCTCGATCGGCGGGATGTCGCTGCTGGCGGCGGCGCAGAACACAGTCGCGCTGTTCCTCGGGCTGGAGCTCTTGTCGATCCCGCTGTACGTGCTGTGCGCGACGGAGCTCAAACGCGAGCATTCGCTGGAGTCGGGGTTGAAGTACCTGATCGTCGGCTCGGTCGGCTCGGCGACGCTGCTGTACGGGCTGGCGCTGATCTACGGCGCCACGGGCGCAACCGACTTCACGGCGATCGACAGCGCGCTCTCGAGCGGCAGCCTCGCGACCGATCCGCTGACGCTGACGGGGATCGCGCTGTGCGTGGCGGGGCTCTGCTTCAAGGCCTCGGTGGCGCCGTTTCACCAGTGGACGCCGGACGTGTACGAGGGCGCGCCGACGCCGGTGACGGCGTTCATGGCGGTCGCGACGAAGGTCGCCGCGCTGGGCGTGTTCCTGCGCCTGTTCGACGTGGCGCTGATCGAAGCGCACGCGAGCTGGGGCATCGCCGTGGCGGTGCTTGCGGCGATCACGATCGTCGTCGGCAACGTGGGCGCTTTGGGGCAGTCCTCGCTGAAGCGGATGCTCGCCTACTCCTCGGTGGCGCAGGCCGGGTACATGCTCGCCGGCGTGGTCGTCGCGAGCAGGCTGGGCGCGCAGGCGACGGTGTTCTACCTGGCGGTGTACCTGTTCATGAACATGGCCGCCTTCGCGACGATCCTCGCGCGCGAGCGGGAAACGAGCTTCGGCGACTCGATCACCGCGATGCGCGGCCTCGGCCGCGAGCGTCCGCTGTTGGCATGGCCGATGACCCTGGCAATGCTGGGCCTCGCGGGAATCCCCGCGACGGCGGGGTTCATGGGCAAGTTCTACCTCATCGACGCGTCCGTCTCGGGCGGCTACACGTGGCTGGGAGTAGTGATCGTGATCGGCTCGATGATCTCCCTCGGCTACTACCTGCCGGTGATCGCCGCGATGTGGATGAGCGAGGCACCGAGCCCGGAAGACGCGGACACCGGCACGCAAAGCCCCTCCCCCTTGCCGGCGCCGATCCCCGCCGAGGGCGCGCTGCCGACGTTGGCGGGGGGTTCGCAGGAACTCGACGAGCCCACCCCAGCAGTCACGGCGCCCCAACCCGAGGTGGCGCTCGTGGCGCTCGTGGCCGGCGCGGCAATCCTCTTCTTCGGCATCGTGCCCCAGCCCCTGTTCAACCTCGTGCACGGGGTCGGCAGCGCGCTCGGCTTGCTCTGAGATCAGCTACACATCAGGCAGCCTCGCAGGGCGCCGGGAGGTGCCCCGAGAGTACCGTCCCAAGCGCTGCGTAGCTTCGATGGCATGAAGGTTCGCTCGATCATCAAGCGCATCGAATGGGACGGCTGGCGGCAGGTTCGCCAGACCGGCAGCCACCGCCATTACCGCCATCCGACCAAGCCCGGCACCGTCACGGTAGCCGGCCATCGCGGCGACGAGTTGCATCCCAAGACCAGAAAGAGCATCATGCAACAAGCAGGACTTGGCAATGATTGAGATTGAGCGCTATCTGATCCTCGTAGCCGGCGGTTCGCCGTCGAACTACTCCGCGTGGTCGCCCGACGTCCGCGGATGCGTCGCCACCGGAGCGACAATCGATGGGTGTGTCAAAGAGATGCGCGAGGCCTTGGCGGGACATCTCGATGTGATGCGCGAACATGGCGAAGCCCCCCCGGAACCGACCGGTCCCGGCGTCTACGTCGAGCGGGCAGTGGCGGCGTAGCACCCGGCTCGCACCGCCAAGCAGAGACTAATCGGATTAATTACTCGGTCGAGTTCCGATAGGCTGCATCTTGATGAAGCGCATCAAGCGGCTAATCGGAGAAACGAACAACGTGATCCTGGGGGTCGGAGCGCTCGCGACGGCCGTGGTCGCGGTAGTCGGCGCGGTGCGCTTGTTCCAGCCGGACCCCCCTCCAGCGGGGATCCTCGCCGACATCGAAGGCGTCTCGGTCGAAACGAACGTCGGTCTCGAAGAATTCATAGATCGCGAACAGACCGCCGACGTGCGCGTTCCCGGCAGTGGGGTTCTCGCACCCGCGGGGTACACGTTCGCGGCCTACACGGCCGCTGACGGCGCCACGGAACCGGCGACCGAAACCGGATCGTCCCCGTCGACGAGCACGCCGGCGAGCACCCCGGAACACACAACCACGCCATCCACGACCCCGCACTCGGAAACCCACAAACGCCAGTCGGAAAGAGCGACCGAGCAGGGGCACACGAGCGAAAGCGAAGGCGGCGATTCAGGCACTCAGACGTCCACGCACGTCTTTAAGCGAACCAAGGTGACCGAAAGCACGACCCCCGAAAACACCGCCGCGGAAGGCAGCTCGGGCCCCAGCGGCGTGCCATTCGTCAAGCCGCCTGCGGCCAAAACGCCATTCAAGAGCGAGGGGAACGCAAAAACCCTGAGCGGGACGGGCGCCCCCACGAGCGAAGTCGAGGGGGTCCTCGCAGAAGCCACGACCGCGTCCAGCGAAGAAGCAACGACCGCGGAAGGGAAGACCGCGGCTCGGATCGCGCTGCCCCAACACTGTGGCTCCTCGTGCCCTGCCGGACCGATCGTCGAGCAGGTCCTCGCCGACAACAAGAGCCCGGCGCAGGCCGCCAGAAAGGTCGCGGCGGTCTTCCGCAACTCTCGCGCGCGCTACTACGACCACGAACTGCACCCGCTCGGCGCCGATGTCGAATACACGCTGAAGCTAACCGGGTTCGTACACAACGACGCGATCCTCGAGTGGACGTTGTGGTCGCAATCCGAACACCATCCGCTGCCGCACAGCTGGTGGCAGAAGGTGATCGTCAAGCAGGTCAAACCGTCGCGCTACGAAGAAACGGTCTCGGGCACATTCTGGGCGCCGCTGCCGCCCAAGCCGGGCAACTACGTCTTCCACCTGGCGGTCTACGACGAACAGGGCAACCGTCGCGGGCACGGACGGACGCCGGTCTTCCACTAACCGGCTATCCGCCGAGCGCGACCTCAGCGGCCTGCTCAGCTTCGTGCAGCTGGCGCTCTACGAGATCGAGGCCAGACTCCCAGAAGCCCGGGTCGGCGAGGTCGACGTCGACGATCCGGCCGAGCTCCTCGGGGCTTTTCGAGCCACCGGCGGCCAGCAGCTCGAGGTACTGCGGCACGAACTCCGCGCCGCGCTGCTCGTAGCGGTCGTACACCGACAGCGCGAGCAGTTGGCCGTAGGCGTAGGCGTAGACGTAGCCGGGCGAGCCGATGAAGTGCGGTATGTAGGACCACCACGAGCGGTAGCCGTCGGTGATCTGCACCGAGTCGCCCAGCAGCTCAGCCTGGCTTTCAGCCCACAGCTCGCCGAAGCGCTCCACCGACAGCTCGCCCTCGCCGCGACGGGCGGTGTGGACGAGATCCTCGAAGCGGTTCATCGCGACCTGGCGGAAGACGGTCGCGATCGTGTCCTGCAGGTTCTCCGCGAGCAGCGCCAGGCGTGAGGAGGGCGTCGAGTCCTCGGCGAGCAGACGTCCGAAGACGATCGTCTCGGCGAACACCGACGCGGTCTCGGCGAGCGTCAGCGGGGTGCCCTGGTGGAACACGCCCTGGCGCGCGGCCAACGCGAAGTGCACGCCGTGACCGAGCTCGTGCGCGAGCGTCAGCACGTCGCGCCGGCGCGAGGTGTAGTTGAGCAGCACATACGGATGCACCGAGGGCACCGCCGAGGCGCAGAACGCGCCGCCGCGCTTGCCCGGACGCAGGGGTGCGTCGATGTAGCGCTCGTCGAAGAACCGTTTCGCGAGCGCTCCCAGCTCTGGTGAGAAGGAGGAGTAGCAGTCGAGCACCACCTCGCGGCCCTGCGCGAACGTGTAGGTGACATCGTCGTCGGTGACCGCGGCCATGCGGTCGTAGTCGGCGATCCGCTCCACGCCGAGCAGCCGCGCCTTCAGCGTGTACCAGCGGCGCGCGATGTCATAGCGCCCGCGCACCGCCTCGATCAGCGCCTGCACGGACTCATCGCCGGCTTCGTTCGAGAGATTGCGCGCGGCCAGCCAGTTCGGGTAGCGGCGCAGGCGATCGTCGGTGGCCTTGTCGGCGAGCAGCGTGTTGAAGAGGAACGCGCGCGTGCGCAAACCGGGCTCGAGCGCCGCGGTGATCGCCTCGGCCGTCGTGCGTCGCAGCTCGCGGTCGGGCAGCACGAGGTTGCTGAGCGCCTGGTCGAGCGCCACGCGGCCGGCGGGCAGATCGACCTCGATCGCCGAGGTCAGCTCCTCGAACAGCCGCGACCAGGCCGAGGCGCCGGTGAGTGACTTCTCGGCGAGGATCTTCTCCTCAGGCTCGGAGAGCAGGTGCTCGCGATAGCGGCGCGCGCTGCGCAGGTGGTGGCGGCAGAAGTCGAGAGCGTCCTCGCCGTTGCCGTCGCGATCCGAACCGTCGCCGTCGCCGAGCAGCTCGTCGACCCGCTCATCGCTCAGTGCGGCCCACTCGAGCTCGAAGAACAGCAGCGTCGTCTCGATCGCCGTGCCCTGCTCCTGCGTGCGTTGCAACAGCGCGCCGCGGGCAGGATCGGAGGTGTCGGTGGAGAAGTCGAGCGCCGCGTAAGTGCCCGCGCGGCCGACGAGGTCGTGGATCGCGCCCAGCTCGTGCATCGCCTCGGCCAGACCCGCGCTGTCGAGCTCGACCAGCTTGCCCGCATAGCGCTCTGCGAACGCCTGCGCGCGGGTGAGCGCCGCGGCGAGCCGACGCTCGACGCCCTCAGGACCCTCGCCGTCGACGAGTGTCGCGAGATCCCACGCGGTCTGCTCAAGCTCCTGATCGGTAGTCGCGGCCATGATCACGGCAGCTTATCCACCGACGCGAGGGACTACTCGTACTGCAGAGCCTCCAGCACGTTCAGCCGCGCGGCGCGCCGTGCGGGGAAGATCGCCGCGAGGATGCCCGCGAAGATCGCCGCGATCACGAACACCACGAGCGTCCCCACGGGAATCGTGAAGGTGGGGTATTCGATCGCCTGCCCGACCATGATCGCGAGCACGATCCCCACGGGGATCCCCAGCGCGGCGCCGATCAGCGCGGTGACGATGCTCTCGTGGCGGATCATGCGTCGCAGCTGGCGGCGGCTCATGCCGATCGCCCGCAGCATGCCGAGCTCGCGGGTGCGCTCGAACACGGTCAGCACGAGTGTGTTGACGATCCCGAACAGGCTGATGATGATCGACAGCGAGAGCAGCACGTAGAGGAGGTTCAGCAGGGTGTCGATCCCCGACTCCTGGCTTTCCTTGAACTGGCTCTCGGTCTGGATCTTCGCGTCGGGGAAGCCGCTCAGCGCGCGTTCGAGGCGGCGGGTGTTCGCGGCGGTGACCCCCCCGGCGATGTTCACGAACGTGAAGACGTTCTGCGGGTTCTCGTATTCGGCGTCGAAGCGCTGCGTGGAGATCGTCACGTCGCCGAACGGCGAGCCGCCCTTCGGCGGGGCGAAGATCCCGTGGAGCACGAGGTGCATGGTCTTCCCCGTAGGCGTCTCCACGGTGATCGGCGAGCCCACGTGCAGATGTTCTTCTTTGGCGTATTCCTTGGAGACGAACGCGCCGCTTTCCCCGAGTCCAGCCGGTACCGCCGGCGAGCCGTGCTGCCACTTGACGTCGATCACCTGGCTGATGTCCGGCGAGACGCCGCTCACGTTGATCTTGCCGCCGCTCGTGCGGCCCTGGCCGGCGCGCACGCCCGAGACGACCGTCACGCCGGGCACCCCGCGCACGGCCTCTGCCGAGGCGATCGACACGGGCGAGAAGTTGTTCGTCGCCGTGAGCGCGTAGTCGGCGTGGAACAGCTCGTTGACGGAGTCCCCGAACGTCGCCTTCAAGCCCGTCGCGAGCACCGAGACGAGCGTCACGAGCGCCAGGCCGATCATCAGCGCCGAGGCCGTCGAGGCGGTGCGCGTGGGGTTGCGCATCGCGTTGCCCCGCGCGAGCTGCCCGGCGGCGCCCCCGAACCTCCGCGCGGGCCAGCCGAGCACGGAGGCCAGCGGCGGCACGAGCACCTTCGCGAGCATCGCCACGCCCACGAACAGCCCCGCCGCGCCCACGCCGATCGCCAGCAGCCGCGTTCCCGCCGAGAGCCCGCCGACGAACAGCCCGATCAGCATCAGCGCGACCGCCCCGAGGATCGTCAGCACCGCCGCCGGGGTCCCGAAGCGGGCGAAGCGCGACGGCGGCAGGAGCGCGCCCTCGCGCACCGCCGCGATCGGCGGCACGTGCGTGGCACGCAACGCCGGGCGCAGCGCCGCGAGCACCGTGATCAGCACGCCGACCACGAGCGAGACGACGATCGTGCGCGTCGCGAACACCGTGCTCGCCTGCGGCAGGTTGATGCCGAAGGAGACGAACAGCGAGTTCAGGCCCTTCGCCAGCCCCAGGCCGAGGAACAGGCCCACGACCGACGCGAGCAGCCCGATCAGGAACGCTTCGACCATCACAGAGCGCAGCACCTGGCGGCGCGTCGCGCCGAGCGTGCGCAGTGTCGCCAGCTCGCGCGTACGCTGGGCGATCGTGATCGAGAGCGTGTTCGCGATCACGAACCCGCCGACGAACAGCGCCACGCCGGCGAACGCGAGCAGGAAGTCCTGGATGATCGACAGGAAGCCGTTCGTGTTGCTCGTCGCTTCCTTCGCTTCGGCCTGCCCCGTGCGCACCTGCGCGGCGGGCGGCAGGATCGCCTGGACTTCGCGCACGACCTGTTCCGGGGTGTGCCCGGGCCTGTCGGCGATCGAGATCGAGTCCAGCCGGCCCACCTTGTCGAACACGCGTTGAGCGACCGGGAAGTCGAAGATCGCCATCGTCGCGCCGCCGAGCGATGAGACGCCGCCGATCTTCGCGATCCCCGCGATCCGGAAGTGCTGCTCGGCGCCGCGCGCGATCACGCCGATGCTCTGGCCCACCGTGTAGTGCTTGGATTCGGCCGTGTTCGCGTCGATCGCCATCTCTCCCGGCCCCGACGGCCAGGTGCCGGAGACGAGCTGCAGCGGGTTGAACCGCTGGCTGCCCCGCGCGTGCACGCTGAACGCGAGGCCCGGCGCGCCGCCGCTTGAAATCACCTTCCCGTCGCGCCCCACCAGCTGCGCGGTGTCCGAGATGCCGCCTTCGGCCTGCGCCACGCCGGGGAGCGCGCGCACGGAGGCGAGCAGCGATTCCGGCAGCGAGGGCACCACCGAGTTGCCGCCGTTGCGTTCTTTGCCATTGCCGATCGCGCTCTTGCCCGTGACGACCACGTCGGTGTGCTTGTAAACCTGCGTGAACACCGTGCCGAACGCCGCTTTGATCGTGTCCGTGAGGATGTACGTGCCGCTGATCATCGCCACGCCGAGCACGATCGCCAGGGCGGTCAGCGCCGCGCGCAGCTTGCGGCGGGCGAGACCTTTGAGCGCTACCGAGATCACGCCGAGAGGCTGCCCATCACCGTGAGCACCTCCGCGGCGCTCGCGCCGCGGAGCTCCTTGACGATCAGGCCGTCGGCGATGAACAGGATGCGGTTCGCGATCGCCGCCGCGCGGGGATCGTGGGTCACCATCACCGTCGTCTGGCCGTAGTCCGCGACCGACGCGCGCATCAGATCGAGGATCTCACCGCCGGTCTTCGAATCGAGGTTTCCCGTCGGCTCGTCCGCCAGCAGGATGGTCGGGCGCGTGATCAGCGCGCGGGCGATCGCCACGCGCTGCTGCTCGCCGCCGGAGAGCTCCGACGGGCGGTGATCGCCGCGCTTCTGCAGGCCGACCTTCGCCATCAGCTCCTGCACCCACTCCCCGTCGGGCTTCTCGCCCGCGATCGACAGCGGCAGGACGATGTTCTCCCGCGCGTCGAGCATCGGCAGCAGGTTGAAGAACTGGAAGATGAAGCCAATGTGCTCGCGGCGCAGGCGCGTCATATCGCCGTCGTCGAGCGCGCCGATCTCGGTGCCGCCGATCCTCACCGTGCCCGACGTCGGTTTGTCCAGGCCCGCGAGCAGGTGCATCAGCGTGGACTTGCCCGAACCCGACGGGCCCATCACCGCCACGAGCTCCCCCGCGCTCACGTCGAGATCGACGCCGCGCAGGGCCTGCACCGCGGTCTCGCCCTCCCCGTAGTGGCGCGTGAGCCCCCGGGCCGCCACGGGAGCGCTGGGCGGGGCTGTCGTTGTGGTGTCTTCGGTGGTCGCCATATTGGCCCTCAAGCTACTCCATATACCCGTCGATCGCGACGCCCGACACGCGATGTAGCATCGTCGGCCCGATGCAACAGATCACCCCCTCCGTCTTCCCACAATGCACGAGACCACTCCCTCCGTCTTCCTGATCGCCCGCCCCTCGATCGACGTCGAGGGCGTGCGCGCCTATCTCGCCCACGTCGGCGGAGAGTCGTGGCTTACGCGGCGCCTCGAGGAGTCCGGCGGCACCCCCAACGGCGGTGAGCTGATAGTTGAGTTCGGCGGGCGCGCCTGCTATCGCAGCTGGGAGCCGGGCCTGAACCCGAACGTTACGCGCGTGCGCACCGACCAGCGCGAGTACTTCGCCAACATCCTGCGCTCCGCCCACGGCAGCGTGCTCGAGCACGCCAACTTCTCCTTCGCGCTGCGCAACGTCTCGCGCGTCTTCACCCACGAGCTCGTGCGCCATCGCGCCGGCTCGGCCTTCAGCCAGGAGAGCCTGCGCTACGTGCGCCTCGCGGACATCGGCTTTCGCGTTCCTCCCGCGCTCGAGCCCGTGCGCGAGCAGGTCATATCGATCGTCGAGCAGCTCGAGGAGTTCCAAGTCAGCGCCGCCTCCGAGCTGGGCATCGACGCGGAGGGCGTGCCCTTCCACGTCAAGAAGGAGGTCACCTCCGCCCTGCGCCGCCTCGCCCCGATCGGGCTGAGCACCGACATCGTCTGGACCGCCAACGCACGCACGCTGCGCCACGTGATCGAGATGCGCACCGCGCAGGGCGCCGAGGAGGAGCTGCGCCTCGTGTTCGATCAGATCGCGCGCACGATGCAGAGCGAGGCGCCGAACCTCTTCCAGGACTTCATCCGCCAAGACGACGGCTCCTGGGTGCCCGAGCACCGCAAGGTGTAAGCCGGGTCGCCACACACGCGTAACGTAGGCCCGAGAGTACCGTCCCAAGCGATCGGTAGAACCGGCGCATGGTTCTCGGATGTCTACGCACCACCGCCATGCCCAGCGCAGTCATATCTGCGCTGGGGAGCGAACACGGCCCTTGTGATCCGCACCGGCGCGGAGTAGCCTCGTCGGTGCCATGGCCGTCACCGTTCCCACCATCACCACCGCCGACGAGCTGTTGCACATGCCCGACGACGGCATGCGCCACGAGCTCGTGCGCGGGAAGCTGCTGACGATGACGCCTCCGGGCGCCGAGCATGGCCGTGTGGCCGTGACTGTGGGCGGGCTTCTGTTCATCCACGCACGCAAGACCGGCAGCGGCGTGACGGTGGGCGAGACCGGCTTCGTGCTGGCCCGCGATCCGGACACCGTGCGCGCCCCCGACGCCGCATTCATTTCAAAGGAGCGCGCCGAGACGATCGGAAGAACCCCGAAGTACTGGCCCGAGGCGCCGGCGCTCGCGGTGGAGGTCATCTCCCCCGACGACACGTATCGCGAGGTGCGAGACAAGGCGTTCGAATGGCTGGCAGCCGGCAGCGCCATCGTGCTCGTGGTCGATCCCCCCAAGCGGACAGCAACCGTGTACAGCGCAGAGGACAACACACCACACGTCCACAGCGAGTGGGACACGCTCGACCTGAGCGACGCCGTGCCCGGTTTCAGCGTTGCCGTGGCCGAGCTGTTCGCCTGAGCCCTCGCACCGCGTACGGATGCCGCCGATGTGTTTCGGCTGCCGGCACCGCGTGCGGCCTCCTAGCGCGTCAGCAGAACCGTCTGCCGGTGCGCGCGGCCGCCGGAGATCACGGTGAGCGTGTAGCGCCCGCCGGGCGTTGCCTTTCGCAGCTTCAGCACGAGCGGCTTGCCAGCCGGCAGCGTGCCGGGCGGTGAGGTCGCGTAGAGGACGCCGCCCCTTCTCAACGTTGCGCTCGTGATCGCCTGCGAGCCGCCGAGCACGCGCACGTAGCAGGCGATCTGGAAGCGCCCACCGCCGCGACGGCGGTGGCACTCATAGACGGCCGTCTGTCCCGGGGGTCCCTGCTTGCCGGTCGCCCCGGCGGGGCCCTGCGAGCCGGCAGGCCCGGTCGCCCCCGCTGCTCCGCTCGCGCCCTTGGCGCCTGCCGAGCCGGCCGGGCCCGGAGACCCATCGGCGCCCGCAGCTCCCGCGGGCCCGGCGGAACCAGAAGGACCCGCAGGTCCGGGCGATCCGGGCGCTCCGGCAGGACCCGTCGCCCCGGCTGGACCCTGCGGCAGCGATCCGCCGGTGCCGGAGAGCTCGACCACGCTCGTGCCCGCGCCGGCGTTGCTCTCGATCTGCAGGCTCGCGGTGCGGGTGCCTTCGCCCTGAGGCACGAAGCGCACCGTCAGCTGACAGGTGGCTTCGAAGACCACCGGGCCCAGACAGCTCGATGAGCCGATCAGGAAGTCTTCGGGATGGTCGCTGGTCAGCGGGGAGACCGAGTCGGCGAAGATCGTGCCCGTGATCGACAGCGGATTGCCGCCTTCGTTGGTGATCGTCAACGTCTGCGGCGCGCTGACGGTCTGCTGCGGCTGCGTGCCGGGGAACGTGAGCGAGCTCTCCTCGAGCGTCGCCGTCGCGGGGCTCGGGTAGCTGATCGTGATGCTCGGGGAGGTCGTCGTCGCGGCCGTGCCGATCGAATAGAAGGTCGCACCGCCGAAGACGAAGTTGGCGCCACCGCCGCCACCACCGCCACCGGCCTCTGGGCCGGGCTCACAGGATCCGGCACCACCGCCACCCCCCGTGTAACCGCCACCGCCGCCACCGCCGCCCGTGAAGGGAAAGCCAAAGCCCTCGCCACCGTTGCCACCAAGACCGAAGCTGCCAGCGGTGCCGGACCACGGACCATTCCCCCCAGAGCAGTCTTCGCCGCCCGCGCCCCCTCCTGTCAGAGTGCCGGCGCCACCACCGCCGCCGCCAAAGCCGTTCGAGCTGCCCGCCGAGCTCACGCCGGCGTCGCCGGCATTGCCGCCGGTACCGCCCGAGGACGCCTCGAACGCACCGCCGCCGCCGCCACCACCGGCGGCGACGAGCAACCGCGATTCCAGCGAGCCGGTCGTTCCGATGGGAATCGTGCGCACGTCGGAGGCATTGCCGCCGTTGCCGCCGCCCTCGTTGCCGGCGCCCGCGCCACCGAAGCCGGAAGCGGCCACCTCCACGTAGAGGATCTCGCCGGCCGCCACCGGCAGCTGCCCGACGACGTCTGCGCCCGATCCGCCGACCGGCCCGTCAAACCCACCTTCGCCCGCGGCGCCGATCGCCTCGACGCGCACGCTGCTGACGCCGGTCGGCACCGTGAATGACTGCTCGGCGCCGGTGGCAGGAAAAGATTCAGTGACCGTCGGCGGCGTCGCGGCCGCGGCAACCGCGGGCGCGAACATGATCGAGCTCACGCCGAGCATGGCGACGGCGAGCGCTGCACGCGTGGGCCGGCGCCTCGCCGCCCGAAAAGTGTCCTTGTGGAGAAATGCGAAGCGGTCGAGAGCGGCGAATGGTCTGGGCATGGCGTCGCAATTCGACGCCGCCGGCTCCTCCTCCTGCAAGGACCGCAATCACGACAGGCCTCATGCCCCTCACGGCGCCCCATTCGCGCCGAGGCGCTCGCCGTCGCGCTCAGCCTCTGCCCTCGGCCCCAACTCGGCCTCCCAGCTCAGCCCGACTCAGTCCTCCTGCGCCTGCAGCTCCTGCACACGCTCCTCCAGCTGCGACATGACCGCGGGGTCGCGCAGCGTCGTGACGTCGCCCAGCGCACGCCCCTCGGCGATGTCGCGCAGCAGACGGCGCATGATCTTGCCCGAGCGCGTCTTTGGCAGGTCCTCGGCCCAGATGATGCGCTTGGGCCGGGCGAACTTACCGATACGCTCGGCGACCGTCGCGCGGATGCCCTCGACCGTCTGCTCGTCGCCCTCCAGGTCGCCCTGCAGGGTGACGAAGGCGACGATCGCCTGACCGGTGTCCTCGTCGTGCTGACCGATCACTGCCGCCTCGGCGACGTCCGGGTGGGCGACGATCGCCGACTCGACCTCGGCCGTCGAGAGGCGGTGACCGGAGACGTTGACGACGTCGTCGATGCGCCCGATTACCCATAGGTAACCGTCTCTGTCGCGACGAGCGGCGTCGCCGACGAGGTAGGTCTCGTTGCCGAAGCGCTTGAAGTAGGTCTCGATGAAACGCTCGTCCTCCTTGTAGAGGGTGCGCAGCATCGACGGCCACGGCTGTGTGAGCACGAGCAGTCCCTGTCCCTCATCGATCGGCTCGCCGGTGGACTCGTCGCGCACCTCCGCGAAGACGCCCGGGAAGGGATGGGTGGCAGAGCCGGGCTTGGTCTCGGTGATGCCGGGCAGCGGCGTGATCATGATCGCGCCGGTCTCGGTCTGCCACCAGGTGTCGACGATTGGACAGCGTTCTGCGCCGATCACTTTGTGGTACCAGAGCCACGCCTTCGGGTTGATCGGCTCGCCCACCGAGCCGAGCAGGCGCAGCGAGGAGAGGTCGTGTTCGCCCGGCCACTGCGCGCCCCACTTGATGCAGGCGCGGATGGCCGTCGGCGCGCAGTAGAGGATCGTGACGCCGTAGCGCTCGATCAGCTCCCACCAGATGCCCTTGTGGGGGTAATCGGGCGCACCCTCCCACATCACCGACGTGGCCCCGTTGGCGAGCGGCCCGTAGACGATGTAGGAGTGGCCGGTGACCCAGCCGACGTCGGCCGCGCACCAGTAGACGTCTGACTCCGACTTGAGGTCGAAGACGTAGCGATGCGTCGCCGAGACGCCGGTGAGGTAGCCGCCGGTGGTGTGCAGGATGCCCTTCGGCTTGGCCGTCGAGCCGGAGGTGTAGAGGATGTAGAGCGGGTGCTCGGCGTCCAGCGGCTCGGCCGGGCACTCGGTATCGGCGGCCGCGAGGATCTCGTCGTAGTAGACGTCGCGTCCCTCGCGCATCGCACAGGGCGTGCCCTTGCTGCGCACGACCACGATCTTCTCAAGCGTCCGCAGGTCGCCCATCACCTCGTCGACGCGATCCTTCACCGGCGCGGTCTTGCCCTTGCGCGCGGCGCCGTCGACCGTGACCAGCACGCGCGCCTGCGAGAACTCCATGCGCTCGCGCACCGCCTCCGCGGAGAAGCCGCCGAAGACGACGTTGTGCGGAGCGCCGATGCGCGCGCAGGCGAGCATCGCGACGATCACCTCAGGGATCATCGGCAGGTAGATGCCGACGACGTCGCCCTTGCGCACGCCCTGATCCTTCAGGGCGTTGGCGAAGCGCTGCACCTCGGCGAGCAGCTGCGCGTAGGTGATGTCGCGCTCGGAGCCGTCCTCCCCGCGCCAGTGAAAGGCGACGCGCTCCCCCAGTCCCGCCTCTACGTGGCGGTCGAGGCAGTTGTAGGAGACGTTCAACTCGCCGCCCACGAACCACTTGTAGAACGGCGGGTTGGAGTCGTCGAGCACCGTCTCCCACGGCTTGAACCAGTGCAGCTGCTGCGCCTGCTCGACCCACCAGGCCTGCGGGTCCGCGGCGGCGCGCCCGTACACCGCCGGGTCGTTCAGCAGCGCGTGCTCGCGAAACTCCGCCGGCGACTCGAAGCGCTCGACCTCCAGCAGCCTCGCGAGCTCGCGATCGAGCGCCTCTCCGGAGGGCGCCTGCGGTTCGGTCGCCATCGGGCCAACTCTACCGTTCGCCGAGCGGCATTATCGGCAGGACAGTCCGACCGAAGGTCGAGTTGGTGACGGCCGCAAACGACGCGTACCAAGCGGCCGCCGCGGTTGCCAGGCCGACGTAGCCACCCCAATGGGTCACCGTTTCGTGCGGCCCCACGGCCCCGATCGCGAGCAGCACGAACGTCACGGTCAGCAGTACGAACACGAGCAGCACTGCCCCGCTGACGCGCAGCGCCGCGACGGTCATGTAGGCGGTGAAGATCGCCCAGGCCCACAGGTACACGCCAATCGCGTGGCCGGCGTTGCCGCCGATCTGCTTGGCGTAGAAGACGTTCAGCGCCCAGAAGGAGATCCAGAAGGCCCCGAACGAGCAGAAGGCGACCGCGCCGAAGGTGTTGCCGGTGCGGAACTCCCACATGCCCGCGAGCAGCTGGACGATCCCGCCGTATGCAAGCGCCAGCCCCAACACCACCGGCACGCCCTTGCCGTCGACGAGGTTCGAGTTGAACATCGACAGCACGAACGTGGTCATCGCAAAGCCCGCGAGACCCAGTGGCCCGGGGTCGGCCGGTTTCCAGCCGGCCACGCCAAGGTTCCTCCCGCCCGCGCGCTCGTCGTCACTGTCGTCTCCGCGCGCGAGGGGTTGACGGTGAATCGCTGCAGCCTCCATTTGGTCCTCCTCATGACATCGGCCCGCCCGGGCCGGCGTTTCGAAGATGCCGATCCTGCAGTCCCGCCGCCGGGAGCGGACTCCGACGGCGGGACCGCGCCATCCCTACTGTTATTCCCGCAAACGCCCTGTTGCAATCGTTACTTGGGGAGTTCCTCCGCAGCGCAGTAGGCCGGCTGGGGCACTGGGACGTCGCGTCCCACGAGGCTCGCCGCGGTGAGTCCGCTACTTGCCGCGGCGCTTGCGACCTCGCCTGCGCGGCGAGCTCGACGGCTCGGCGGCCGGCGCGACGTCCGAGGCGGATACGAGCGCCGGCTTGCCCTTCGCGCTCGGCGCGTCCGTTTCGCGTCCGGCGCGGCGCTCGGCCTGCGTGGGCCACGGGCGCGCCTCCCCGGCGGCCCACGCCGGAGGGTCGCCGCCCGGCCAGCGCCCGAGGTAGAGGATGCCCATGCCGAGCATCCAGAAGGCAGGCACGATTTCGAGCGTGGCGCCGCCGATCGGCAGCAGGATGAGGATCGCGGAGAAGATCCCGATCACCCCCATCCAACGCGTCAGCAGGCCGACGCGGATCGCGTTCAGCGAGACCGCGATCATGCCCGCCATCAGAGCCAGCGCCGCGAGCAGGTCGAGATATTGGCTGCCGACGTTGATCGCGCCCTTTGTGAGCGCCTGTTCGACCGCGTGGCTCGTGAAGTCGTGACCGACCGCGAAGTTGTGCGCGCGGATCGACCCGACGATCTGGTGGGCGACGTTGATCACCGCCAGGCCGATGCCTCCGATCAGCACGAGCGGACGCGCCAGCGACCACGTCTCGGGCCGGCGAAAGCGCGTGGCGTCGAGCAGCAACAGCAGCACGAGCGTGAGCGCGACGAGGGAGATCGACTTGATCACGCTGCCGGCGATCAGCGCGAAGGCGTGGTGACTGATGTATTTGACCTCGACCGCGCGCGGGCTGATGGCCGGGTTGGCTTCGCCCCGCAGCGCCGGCGCAAGCCCCTGGAAGAGGCCCACCGTCGGCGCCGAGCTGAGCGTCGAGGTGACGATGATCGCGCTCAGGAAGTACAGGAAGCCGCCGGCGAACGCGGGTACGCCCAGGCGCGCGCGCCGCTCGGACTCGCGGGAGAGCTGCTCGGAGATCTCGGCCTGGCTCGGCATCGCTCGGCACAATATCTGGCGCCCACCGGCGGGCACGCCTTCACTGGGCCCACCGGGCTTCATCGCCGCCGATCAGGGTCGGCCGGACTATGATGAGCGCATGGAGGGTGGCGGCCTAGGCGACCTGTTCGGCGATCCGGAGGAGCTTCAGCGCAGGCTCGCGGAGTTCGCCGAGCAGATGCAGGGCAATCAGCGCTTGGCGTGGGCCGACAATGCGATCAAGCTCGCCGTCGATATGACCGTCGCGGCCGTCGAGCGCGTCAACCTGCAGGGCAACGCCGAGGCGCAGGCCGAGCAGATCAGGACGGTGATGGCGCGGGTTTTCCCCGAGGCCGTCACGCTTGTGCGCGAGGCGCGCGAGGGCCTGCAGTAGCGCGTTCGGCCTCCTGCTCGGATTCGCGCGAGGCGCGTCCGGCGTGGAGCACTTCCCCGAAGGAGCGAAAGCGGAAGATGAACACCACGGCGCCGAGCCCTATGGTCGCGGTGAAGATGGCGATCGCGATCTGCTGTCCGACGGAGTAGGCCGCGACGACGGCGGTCGGCGCGGTCCCGGCGAAGACGGTCACGAGCAGCGCCTGCTGCACGCCCGCGCCTCCGGGCGTGAACGGGACCGCTCCCGCGACCTGACCGACGGCGAACACGAGCAGCACGTTCTGCACCGAACCACCCACCCTGAAGGCGTCGAGCAGGAACCAGAAGGAGGCAAAGCGGCAGATCCAGGCGACCGCCTGCCACGCCGCGACCTCGCGCAGGTAGCGGGGCCGGTCGGAGAGGATCGTCACGCCTTGGCGCACCCGTGCCCAGAACGCGCGCACACGCACGGACAGCAGCGCGAACGCGAACAGCCCCGCGACCGCCAGCGCCGTGATCAGGAACAGCGTGAAGCGGAAGTGCTCCGCGAGGTAGGAGATGTCGAACGAACTCAGTTTCGAGAAGTCCGGGGGCTTGGGAAACACGCCCTGTGTGAACGCGAAGATCAGCACGAGCACACCCGCGCAGATGTCGAAGATCGACTCCACGAAGAACGCCGCCGCGACCGTCGGATAGCTGGAGCCGGGGATCGAGGAGCGCGCAAGGAACAGCTTGATCAGATCTCCCCCGCGCGCGGGCACGACGTTGTTGAAGCCCACCGCCGCGAAGTACGCGCCCCAGATCCGCTTCCATTTGATCGGGGAGGCCGGGTAGGCGGCGCGCAGGCTGTGGTAGAAGGCGCGCGAGCGCAGCGTCAGGTTGAGACCGAAGAAGGCCAGCCCCAGGATCAGCGCGCCCCAGTGGATCGCCGCGAGGTCGGAGAAGAACTGCCCGGCGGCATCCACGAACGAGGTGAAGCTGTCGCCGATCGAGGTCGATGCGAGTATCGCCGGCACGACTTCAAGCCTACGGGGAGCGCCGGAACGGGGGGGCGCAAACGGCCGCGTACGCGCGACTGAGGGCCGACGCTAGGCCGTCGGGGACGCAACTTCGGCGAGCGCCGCCAGCACCTGCTGGTCGTGCTCGGCCGGCTTGACCTTGCGCAGCACCCTCGCGACGACTCCGTCGGCGCCGATCACGAATGTAGTCCGCTCGTTGCCGAAGTAGGTTTTCCCGTACATCGACTTCTGCACCCAGACGCCGTACTCATCGGCGACCGCGTGGCCCTCGTCGGCGAGCAGGGCGAAGTTGAGCGCCTGCTTGTCGTGGAACTTCTTGACCTTGGCGACCGGATCGGGGGAGATCCCGAGGACGACCGCGCCAGCCTTGGAGTAGTCGGGGAGATGGTCGCGCACGCCGCAGGCCTGCGTGGTGCAGCCCGGCGTGTCGGCCTTGGGGTAGAAGTAGAGGACGACCCGCTGGCCGCGGTAGTCCGAGAGCTTGATCGCGCGACCATCCTGGTCGGGCAGCTCGAAGTCAGGGGCCTGCTGTCCTGGTTCGATCACGCGCAGATCCTAGCCGTCCTGCCAAAGCGATGCGCGCCCACGGGAACCAAGCCCGCGGGCGCACAACAGCTGGAGAGCGGCTAGATCGCGGCCTCGACGAGCGAGGTGAACTCTTCCTGGCCTTTGACGTTGGGGTGATAGCTTTCGGAGAGTGGGTTGGACTGGCCGTTGAGCCATTCGACCGACGCGCAGACCTCGTGCGATTCGAAGGGCGCCGTGGGGTTGACGAAGGTGAATTTAATCGCTTCGGCGCGCGCCTTGATGACGGCGTCGAGTTTTTCGGCGGATTCGTTCATTTTCTTCTCGTTGCCCGAGGTGAGGAAGTTGACGTTGCAGGTGGTGCCTTCTTTGGTGAACAGCTTCGGGTAGCCGAGCACGATGACTTGCGCGGTGCTGGCTTTGGCGCGGATGTCTTTGTAGGTGGTTTCGAGCAGGCCGGGCAGTTTTTTGGCGATGAATTCGTCGGCTTCGTTGATGGCCGAACCACACGTGAAGTAGTAGAGCGCGCAGTTGATGATCACGTTCGAGAAGCCCGCATCGTTGCCACCGATCGTGATCGTCACAAGGCTCGTTGAGCTGCTGAGTTTGCCGAGCTGTTTTTCGTTGACTTCGGTCGTCTTGGCGCCACTGCAGGCTTCGAAGTTGAGCGTGTAGCCCTTGGCAGAAGCGATCTTCGGCCCGTAGGCGTCAGGACTGCGGTCGCATTCCCCGGATTCTTCGTAGAAGATGCGCGTGCCTACTCCCGAGGAGTAGGAGTCTCCGAGCGCCACGTACTGCGGTTGCGCGACGGCCGCCGCGGCCGGCACGAGCATCGCTGCTCCCAGCGCCAGCAGACCGACGACGCGAGCTGTCATTCCTGTCTTCCCCATTTTGCTTCCCTCCGATCGGTTTGTGGAAGCCCGCGATGGGATTTTCAGAATAATCCCTATTTACGGGCAGTTCGCACAAACCTAATCGTCGCACCCCACCCGAGTCAATACTAACTGGACGAATGTCTCCGATTCGATCGACCGCTCGCCAGGCTGAAACCGCGGGTTCTTGTGGACCGGCGAAGACGCTCGATACGCGACCGGTGTCGTGCCCAGCTACTTGAGCAGTCGCGAGAGGCGGCGGTCCTTGAGGACACGCCCCTCCGTCTGGCAGGTGGGGCAGTAGGCGATGATGTAGTCCTCGAAATGCACAGCTTGCAGGGTCGTCGTGCAGCGCGGGCAGGGCTCGCCCTCGTGACGGTGAACCCGCAGCGGCATCGGCAGCTTGTCGGGAATCGGCAGCCGGATCGCCTGCTCGTAGTGATCGATCGCCGCGCCGAGGATCTCGATCATCGCCTCGCGCAGGCGCGTGCGCTCGTCCTCGTCGAGGTCAGTGCCGCGCTTGTAGGGGGACAGCCGCGCCTGCCAGAGGATCTCATCGACCCACGAGCGCCCGATGCCGGCGATCGTGCGCTGGTCGCGCAGGAGCGTGTGCAGCGGACGCGCCACGTCGAGCACCTCCTCCAGCGGCGGCGGGTCGGGCCAGGCTTCGGGCCCGAGCTTTGCGAGCGCCTCGTCGGCCTCGAGCTCGTCTGAGCGCAGCAGCTTGACCCAGGCCGCCTGCTTGGATCCGAACTCGCGCAGGCGCAGCTCACGCTCCTCGCCCTCGGCGGCCTCACCACCAGGCGCGCGCACGCGCACGAGCAGGCGGGATGTGCGATCGCGCGGTCCGGCGCGCTTGTCAAACAGCTGCAGGCGCCCGGCCGACATCAGGTGGATCAGCAGCACAAGCCCCTCCGCCGCGTCGCCGGACGCAGGGGCGATGTCGACGATCAGGTTCTTGCCGCGCCGGCGCACTCCCATGATCGTCTGGCCCTCGAGCGCCGTGAGCGGAGGGTCGAAAGTCTTTAGCGCGTTGATGCCCGGAGCAAGCGCCGACTCGATCCGAGCGCCGCGCAACGCCTGACCGAGCAGGCGGGCGGTTATCTCGACCTCAGGAAGCTCAGGCATAGCCTCCCCATCGTAGGCAGGGGATCGTGGACACGGCGCGGAGCTTTGTCCTCAGTCGCTCGCGTACAAAGCACGCCACGCTCCCTGCGTCCGCGCTCCGCTTGGTCCACGATCGCCTGCGTGTCAGTAGGGAGTGATGGGGGAACCTTCGTATTTGACGCCAGTGGGGCTCACCCAGCGCACGCGCCAGGCGGTGCCCTGGGTGGAAGAGTTCAGGCTCCAGTATCCGAGGGTGTTGGTTGTGACGGTCTTCAGCGTCGTGTACTTCTTGGCGCCCTTGCGCTTGACGAGGATCGTCGCCTTGGTCGAGCCGAGCGTCGGGCGCACGAGGCCCCACAGCGAGTAGCCGTGGCCGTGCTTTGAGACGGTCAGCTGCAGCGGCCAGCTCGCGTAGAGCGGCTTGGGCCTGCCCAAGACGGTCTCGAGGCCGGTCTGGAAGCCGACGGTGCCGCCGTTGACGCTCGATCCGGCCTTGCCGCCGAGGGGATCGTCCTTGAGCAGGTACTGCGAGAAGGCCGCCACGCGCGGGTTGCTCCAGGCGATGTGCTCGTCGATCGCATCGAACTGCGCCTGCTTGGCGAGCGAGACGCCGAGTTCGCGGTTTGGCACGCTCTGCACGCCGAACTCGGTGAGGTAGATGGGTACTCCGCCGGGGATCGCGTGCGCGCGGGCGGCGGCGTTCAGCGCGTTCGACAGGCGCGAGAGCACGCCGATCGTGACGTCGTCGCGCTGCGGCGGCTTGTAGTAGGGGCCCGCCGGCAGGGTGTATGCGTGGTGGGCGTAGCCGGCGGTCTGCAGCTCGCTGCAGGAGCCCGCTTTCCTGTACTTGGCGTTCAGGCACAGCATTTCGCGCAGGAACGCCAGCGGGGCGACGTCGTGGAGCAGCGCCCTGGAGCCTTCCTTGCGCACGTTGACGGTGTCATAGCCGAACGGAGCGGTCTCCCCCATCAGCACCTGCGGACGGGCGATCCCGGCGGCCTGCAGCCCCGCGTAGCCGGACTGATAGAGGCCGCGGTAGATGCGCGGCGAGGCGGGCTTGCCCTTGGAGGTGAACTGCGGACGCAGGAACGCGGGATGGTTGGGCTCGTTCCAGATCGAGTAGAGCACGCTCGTGCCGTAGTGGCGGCCGACCGCGGTCATGAACTGCTGGAAGTCCTGGTCGTCGGGACTCGTGACGTAGGGCGCGGCCTTGTTGGAGGTGGCCCAGCGCGGCACCGGCGAGGTGACGGTCAGCAGCACCTTCCAGTGCAGCCGCTGCGCTTCGTTGATCAGCGCGTCGTATTCGCCCCAGCTGTAGCTCGCGGGGTTGGTGGGGTCGAAGGCCGGTTTGGTGGCCGACTTCTGGCCGGGAGCGACGTTGTACCAGGAGAGCTCGACGCGCAGCGCTTTGACGCCGAGCGTCTGCAGCTGGGCGATCGCGTGCGGGCGCGTGGACGCGGTGAGCAGGTCGGTGGAGCCCTCGAAGTAGACGCTCTCGCTGTGAGAGGCGAGAGCCGTAGTCGTAGCGCCGGGAACGCTCGCGAGGGCGCCGAGCGCCAGCGCGCAGCCGAGCAGGATGGGGAGGGTGCGGGAGAGGACTTCTGCGGAGTTGTTTTTGAGCATGGTGGCTAGGACACCTCGGAGCGGGAGAGGTTGCGGTCGTTGTACGGTGCGGATGGATGAGTGCAGCAGTCGCACCGGACGACATCGTCCGAACGCAGGCGGACGCGTCCCAGAACGCGCGCCCGCCGCTGCTCGTGATCGAGCCGCTGCGGGAGTTCCTGGACGCGAACGGCATCGGCATGGGCGGGATCGAGGCGCGGCCGATCGGTGAGGGGCATTCGAATGTGACCTATCTGATCGAGCGCGAGGGCGCCGAGGTCGTGCTGCGCCGCCCGCCGCGCCCGCCGCTGCCGCCGAGCGCGCACGACGTCCTGCGCGAGGCGCGCCTGCTGAGAGCGCTCGCGGACACCCCCGCGCGGGTGCCGGCGGTGCTGGCGGCGTGCGAGGACGAGGGGGTGATCGGGTGCCCGTTCTATGTGATGGAGCGAATCCCCGGCGAGGTGATCGTCGCGAGCGTCCCCGAGGCGCTCGACAGCCCGGCGCAGCGCCGGGGGATCGGCGAGGAGCTGATCGAGGCGCTGGCGGAGATCCACGCGGTGGACTGGCGCGCGGCGGGGCTGGAGGGCTTTGGCAAGCCGACCGGCTACCTGGAGCGCCAGGTGCGCCGTTTCGGGGGGCTGTGGGAGGTCAACAAGACGCGCGAGATCCCCGCGGTGGAGCGCGTCGGGGAGTGGCTTGCTCAGCAGATGCCCGAGTCCGGGCCCGCGACGATCGTGCACGGCGACTATCGCCTGGGCAACACGATCTTCGGCGCGGCCCCGCCCGCGCGTCTGGAGGCGGTGCTCGACTGGGAGATGGCGACGATCGGCGACCCGCTCGCGGACCTGGGCTACCTGTGCATGATGTGGACCGAGGGCGGCGACCCGAAGGGCGGCATGCGCGAGTACCTCGGCGGGGTCACGCGCCGCGAGGGGTTCCCGACGCGCGGGGAGCTGATCGAGATGTACGAGCGGCGCACGGGGCGTTCGATGGCGGATCTGCGCTGGTACACGACGCTGGCGCTATGGAAGTCGGTGGTGTTCATGGAGGGCAACTACAAGCGCGCGCTCGCCGGCGCGACCGACGACCCGTACCTGAAGCAGTTCGGCGACGGCGTGGTCGAGCTGGCGATCCAGGCCGAGGGAGTCGCGTTCGGCAATGACTGATCGAGCCGACGATACGGACGGGGGCAACGATGCCTGAGCCCGAGACGACGAACATCCGCACGGCGTTGCTGATCGACTGGGGCGGGGTGCTGACGAGCAACCTGTTCGCCTCCTTCCACGCCTACTGCCTGCAGGCCGAGATCGACCCGCAGGCGCTCGGGGGGCGCTTCAAAGCCGACCCGCGGTTCCGGGAGCTATTGATCTCGCTGGAGAAGGGCGAGCTGGACGAGCCGGCGTTCGAGCTGCGCTTCGCGGCGCTGCTCGAGGTCGAGCCCGAGGGGCTGATCGACGGGCTGTTCGCGGGCGTGGGGCCGGACACGGCGATGGTCGAGGCGGTGCGCAGGGCGCGAGCGGCGGGGATCATGACGGCGCTCGTGTCGAACTCATGGGGCGTTCACCGCTACCCGCACGAGCAGTTCGCGGAGCTGTTCGACGGCGTGGTGATCTCGGGCGAGGAGGGCATGCGCAAGCCCTCGCGGCGGATGTACGAATTGGGCGCCGAGCGCGCGGGGGTGGACGCGGCGGCGTGCGTGTACGTGGACGACCTGCCCTTCAACCTCACGCCCGCGCAGGAGCTGGGCATGGCGACGGTGCATCACACGAGCGCCGAGACGACCATCCCCGAGCTCGAACGCCTACTCGGGATCGCCCTGCGCGAGCCCGCCGGCGAGAACGTCGCTTGAAGCTAGCCTCTGTCCCCTCGCCCATACAGGAACTTGAACAGCCCCGAGAGCATGCGCGTGGTGCGGCGCTTGTACGGGTACATGTGCGGTTCGCGCTTGAGCGCGAGCTTGGGCGTGACGACGATGGCCTGCTGCGAGCAGTACTTGCGGATCCCCCCCGCGCCGTGGCGCGAGCCGAGGCCCGAGGCCTTCGCGCCGCCCATCGGCAGCTCGAGGACGGTGTAGTTGATCATCGCGTCGTTCACGTTCGCCGCGCCGACCTCGAGGCGGCGCGCGATCTGCTCGCCGCGGGCCACGTCGCGTGAGAACACCGACGCGCCAAGCCCGTAGGGCGAGTCGTTGGCCAGGCGCACGGCCTCCTCGGCGTCGGAGACCTTCATGATCGGGAGCGTCGGTCCGAAGGTCTCCTCGGTCATGCACTTCATCGTGTTATCGACGTCCACGAGCACGGTCGGCTTAGAAGCGCCCGGCGACACCCGTCAGGGCGTGCCCGCCGGTGAGCGCGCGCGCCCCCTTGTCGATTGCGTCGGCGACGTGCGATTCGATTGTCTCCAGCTGCGGCGGGAAGGTGATCGCGCCGACCTCCACCGAGCCCGGGCCGGCGGGCGCGCCGACGCGCAGGGCGCGCACTTTCTCGGCGACTTTGCCGACGAACTCGTCGTAGACGGGCTCCTCGACGTAGACGCGCTCGATCGAGATGCAGGTCTGACCGGCGTTCTGCATGCCGTAGTAGGTCGCGAAGTTCGCCGCGCGCTCAACATCGGCGTCGGAGAGCACGATCATCGGGTCCTTGCCCCCGAGCTCGAGCGAGGCGGGGATCAGGCGCCGCGCGGCGCCTTCGGCGACCTTGCGTCCGGTGCGGGTGGAACCGGTGAACATGATCATGTCGACCTCCTCCACGAGCGCCGCGCCGGTCTCGCCGCGACCGGTGGCGATCTGCAGCACGTCGTCGGGCAGCCCGCACTCGCGCAGCCCTTCGGCCATTAGCAGCGAGGTCAGGGGCGTGACCTCGGAGGGCTTGAGGATCACCGCGTTGCCGGCGGCCAGCGCGGGGATGCAGTCGCCGAAGGAGTTCGTCAGCGGGTAGTTCCACGGCCCGATCACGCCGATCAGCCCCAGCGGACGGTAGCGGAGGGTGAGCTTCTTGCCCTTCACGAGCAGCTGACTCGACTTCACGCGCTCGTCGGCGAGGTACTCGGGGGCGTTCTTGGCCCAGAACCCGAAGGCGTTGCCGGCGTAGCCGATCTCCGCGAGCGAGGCGTCCTCGAAGGTCTTGCCGGTCTCGGAGATGATCGTCTCGATCACGCGATCGGCGTTGTCCATCAGCCACTTCTGCGCGCGCGAGAGGATGCGCCCGCGCCCCTCGAAACCGTAGGCCTCCCAGGCGGGCTGGGCGATGCGCCCGCGCCGCGCCATCTCCGCGACGGCCGCCGCGCCGAGATCGGGAACCGTGCCCGCGCGTCCCCCGGTCGCGGGGTTCTCGACGGGGATCTCCTCGCCCGCGTGCGCGAGACCGTTGTGTACGTGCGGCAGCTGCTCGACGGTGGCCATCTCGACTGCTCCTCCTCGTTTCGCTCGTTACGAAGAGAGGCTACTCCTGTTCGGGTTTGGGTTCAGGACAGCGCCGGCAAGATGAGCGGTCGAGCACGGCGTGAGCGGACGGCGGGCAGGGGCGCATGCCTATAAAGCTGATGTGGTGCCTGGGGCGCAGCAGGACGACGGGCAGGAGGCGCATGCTTATAAAAAGCTGATGTGGTCCCTGGCGGCGCAAGCGCTGCCAGGCGAGAGCGCGCATGCGCGCTCTCGAGACGGGCCGCATGCGGCCCGTCTACCGTCGGCGCATGCGCCGACGGCGGGGCCGTACATGTACGGCCCCGAGGCACGGTCGCATGCGACCGTGCCTCGCCATCCCGCATGCGGGATGGCCTACCAAATCAGCTTTTTATAAGCATGCGGCCGGCTCGCCCACATTCGGTCCGACTTCGACTATCAAGCGCGCGGCTGGCACCCCCGCGCACTCGGCGCGTCAGTCAGACAGCTCGATCGTCGCGATCCCCACGGGCTCGAGCGGGCGGTCGGAGCCGTCGGTGGAGACGCCCTCGATCTTGTCCACCACGTCCAGCCCCTCGCTCACCTGCCCGAAGACCGTGTGCTTGCCGTCTAGCCACGGCGCCGCGCCGGTGGTGACGATGAAGAACTGCGAGCCGTTCGTGTTCGGGCCGGCGTTCGCCATCGCGAGCGCGCCGCGGACGACCTTGTGGGGGTTGATCTCGTCCTCGAACGTGTACCCGGGCCCGCCCGTGCCGGTCCCCTGCGGGCAGCCGCCCTGGATCATGAAGTCCTTGATGATGCGATGAAAGGTGAGGCCGTCGTAGAAGCCCTCGGAGGCGAGCTTGCGGAAGTTCTCGACGGTCTTCGGCGCGTCCTCGTCGAACAGCTCGAACGCGATCGCGCCCTCGCTGGTGTTCATCGTGGCGGTTGACATCGTGCAGCAGCCTCCTTCGCGTGGGTGAGCGCGCCACGATAGCGCTCGCCTGCCGCCACCATCCCGGCGACCCACCGGTCATACGGACCGACCGTCCCACTCGCAATGGACGGTCGGAACAAGAGGAAGGTTGCCTCCCGATGACTCCCGCCCAATCCACGCCGAGACCACCACGCCCGAGGGCGTTCGTGTGGTCCTCTACGAGGACACCTGGCGTTTGCACATCCTTGACCAGCACGATGAGATCGAGGCGCATCTCGATGCGGTGCTTCACGCCGTACGCGTGCCCGAACACCGGGAACAGGATCCTCTGCCCCACCGTGAGCAGTTCTACAAGCAACATGTCGGCCCGAGTCGGTGGTTCGTGACTGTCGTAAGCTTTGAAGAGCAACCGGCACGGATCGTGACCGCGTTCGGCTACAGACAACCACCGAGCGGATGGACGCCATGAGCATTGAGATCGACGGCCTCATCTTCGACGACAGCCACTACGACGCCGAGGGCGATGTGCTCTACCTCTCCCGCGGCCCATCGCGCACAGCTGCCGACGGCGATCGCACCTATGAGGGCCACGTCGTTCGCTACAACGCCGGTGGAGACGTAATCGGCGTCACGATCCTCAACGCCAAATGGCTGCTCGAGCGCGACGGCTACCTGAAGATCACGATGCCACACGAGGTGCGACTGCGCCCAGGTGAGCTAACCCCGGCACTCGTCGCCGCCTGAACGATGCCCCGCACCCGCTATCCAGGAACGCGCTCGAGGCTGAGCGCGCGGGGCGGGTGGGTTCCGATCTCGTGGCCGTCGAGCGCGCCGATCACGCGCTCGGCCTCAACCTCGGGCACCGACAGGAAGGAGAAGCGGTCGAGTACGAGCACGTCGCGCACCGCCTCGCCGTCGAGGCCCGCCGAGGAGGTCACCGCGCCGACGATGTCCGCCACGCGCAATCCGGCCTGCTTGCCACCGCCGAGGACGAGCTTGACGTAGCGCTCGTCCTCGCTGCGCTTGCTCGAGACGTGCGGCTTTGAGTGCCGGCGCGGGCGCTCCTTCACGGGCGTGGGCGCACCGACGGCGCCGCGCTGCCAGGGCTCGATCGACATGCCGATGTGGCGCTCGATCGCCTCCATCTCGCGCTTCTGGCGGTCCTCCACGAACGTGATCGCCCGACCCGAGCGGCCGACGCGCCCGGTGCGCCCGATGCGGTGCACGTACGTGTCGGGCGAGGTCGGCACGTCGTAGTTGACGACGTGCGTCACCGTCGAGATGTCGAGGCCGCGCGCGGCCACGTCGGTCGCCACGAGGATCGGCACGCGCCCGCCCTTGAACGCGAGCATCACCCCGTCGCGCGAGCCCTGGGACATGTCGCCGTGCAGCGCGCGCACGCTCATCCCGCGGTCGCGCAGCGTGCGGAACAGCTGATCGCAGCGGATCTTCGTGCGCACGAACACGATCGCCTGGTCGGGCTTCTCCGCGCGCAGCACCTCCACGAGCTTGTCCGCCTTCTCGCGCGTCTCCACCGGGAGCTGAAACTGCGCGACGGTGTCGATCGTGAGCGTGCTCGCCTCGACCTTGATCAGCACCGGGTCATACAGGTACTTGTCCGCGAGCTTGCGGATCGGCGGGGGCATCGTCGCGCTGAACAGCGCCGTCTGCCGGCCCGAGGGCGTGAGCGAGAGGATCTTCTCGACGTCCTCCAAGAACCCCAGGTCGAGCATCTCGTCGGCCTCGTCGAGCACCACGAAGCGGCAGTCGTGCAACACGAGCGAGTGGCGCGAGATCAGGTCGAGCACGCGCCCGACCGTCCCCACGACCACGTGCCCGCCGCCGCGCAGCTGCGCCTGCTGCGTGCGGATCGGCGCGCCGCCGAACACCGCCACGACGTCCACCCCCGCGTGCGCTCCGTAGGCGCGCAGCGCCTGCGTCACCTGGATGCACAGCTCGCGCGTGGGCGTCAGCACGAGCGCCTGCACCTCGTGCAGCTCCGGGTCGATGTACTCGACGATCGGCAGGCCGAACGCGGCCGTCTTGCCGGTGCCGGTCTGCGCCTGCCCGATCACGTCGCGACCCTGGAGCACCGAGGGGATCGCCTGCTCCTGGATCGGGCTCGGCGACTCGTACCCGACATCGCGCAGAGCCGCGAGGGTGCGCTCGGACAGGCCGAGCTCGGCGAACGTGGTGCTCATCTCGCGCAGCAGCCTATCCGGCCGAGGGCGCAGGCCCGGTTATCTTCTCGAACTCCCGCCCAGCCACGCGGCGCGGGGCCTGCTCCCCGGACGTGCGCACCGGCAGATCCACCAGCCCGCGGCGCGGCGTCTCCTGTGGCGCTCACGCGGAGGGGTCGAGCAGCAACTTGCCCGACGTGCGCCGCTCAAGTATGTCGATCTGCGCGCGTGCCGCCTCTGCGAGCGGGTAGGTACCGCCGATCACCGCCCGCAGCTCGCCGCGCTGCACCCGCGTGAACAGGTCCGCGAGGGCTTCACCGAACATCTCCGGTCGCTGCAAGCAGTGGAACAGATAGAAGCCGACCGCCGCGCGCGAGTGACGCAGCAGCGAGCCCGTCGAGACACGATTGGGCTCCTCACCGGAGATCCCACACACGACGATCCGTCCGAAATGAGCGAGGGCCTCATAGGAGGCATCGAAGGTCGCGCCGCCGGCCATGTCGAAGACGACATCCACGGGCTCTCCGCCGTTTGCCTCGATCAAGCGCTCAGTCAGTCCCTCCGGCGCCGGGTCGACCGCCGCGTCGGCGCCGAGCGAGAGCACCAGCTCGCGCCGCTTCGCGCTTGAGGCCGTCCCGATCACGCGCCCCGCGCCGAGCGCGTGCCCGAGCTGCACCGCCAGCGAGCCCACGCCCCCGGCGGCCGAGTGCACGACCACGCTCTCCCCCGCCGCCACGCGCCCGGACGTGCGGTACAGGTGCCACGCGGTCGTCCCCTGCAGGATCAACGCCAGCGCTGTCCCCTCGTCCACCCCCTTCGGAACAGGGAACACATGCGCTGCCGGCGCCGTCGCGTACTGCGCGTAGCCGCCCGTGCCCGTCAGGGCCACCACGCGCTCACCCACCGCTCGCTCGCTGCCCGCGGGGGCGCGCACGATCGTGCCCGCGACCTCGCCGCCGGGCACCAGCGGCAGCGTCGCCTTACGCACGTACGAGTTCGTGCGCGTATGCGTGTCCGCGAAGTTCAGCCCCGCGCGCGCCACCTCGATCAGAACCTCGTCATCGCCCGGCTCGGGGATCGGCAGCTCGACGAGCTTCAGCACCTCGGGTCCGCCGAACTCGCTCATCTGGATCGCGCGCATCGTGGCACTCATGGCCACCGAGGCTATAGGGTCCCGCGCCATGTCCATCACCGTCGTCGGTTCCATCGCATTCGACTCCGTCAAGACGCCCTTCGGCGAGCGCGAGCGCATGCTCGGCGGCACCGCCGTGCACTTCTCGCTCGCCTCCTCCTTCTTCGCCGACGTCCACGTCGTCGGCCCCGTCGGCGAGGACTGGGGTGAGCGCGAGATGAGCGCTCTCGCCCGGCCCGGGGTACACACGCAAGACGTCGAGCAGGTCGCCGGGGGGAAGACGTTCTTCTGGCGCGGGCACTACGACTTCGACCTCAACACCGCCCACACCGACGACACCCAGCTCGGAGTCTTCGCCGAGTTCGAGCCCAAGCTCTCCGCGGCCTCGCGCGAGTGCGACGTGCTGTTCCTCGCGAACATCCAGCCCGATCTGCAGCTGCGCGTGCGCGAGCAGTGCGAGCGCGCCCGCTTCGTCGCGCTGGACTCGATGAACCTCTGGATCGACACCGCCCGCGAGTCGCTGCTGCGCGTGATCGAGACCGTCGACTGCGTGCTGCTCAACGACGCCGAGCTGCGCATGCTCACGGGCAAGCCCAACCTCGTGCAGGCCGCCCGCGAGGTGCTCGGCTGGGGTCCACGCGCGGTCGTCGCCAAGCAGGGCGAGTACGGCGCCGCGCTGTTTACGCCCGAGCGCTTCTTCAGCCTGCCCTCCTTCCCCCTGGAGACGGTGCTCGACCCGACCGGCGCCGGCGACACCTTCGCGGGCGGCTTCATCGGCACGATCGCCGCCCACGGCGGTGAGATCGACGACGAGGTCCTACGCAGCGCGATGGCCCACGGCACCACGCTCGCGTCGTTCAACGTCGAAGAGTTCGGCACCGAGCGCGTCTCGCGCCTCGAGCACTCAGAGATCGAGGCGCGCGTGCACGAGCTGCGCGAGATCACCCGCTTCAGCGGCGCCCCGCTGCCCGCGCGGACCTAGCTGGACGCGGCGCATGACCGCGGGTTCGATCGGTAGTACGATCGGACTGTGGACGTGTGGACTTTCCTGTGGCTGATGCTCTTCCTGAAGATCCCCATCGTCGCGCTGTTCCTGATCGTGCGCTGGGCCGTCAAGCAGACCCCCGAGACCGAGCCCGGACAGGATGGCGGCGTCGGTCCTCGCCCAAACCCCCACCGCCCGCACCATCCGCGCACGTGGCTGCCGCGCAGACGCGGTCCGCACGGCGACCCCGCGCCGTCCTCGCCCGCCCGCACACGCACGCTCGTGGCCCGCGGGCGGCTCGCAGCGCGCTGAGGCCCTGCAGCGTGCGAGAATCCGCGCGCGTATGAGCCCGAGTCCCTCCTCCGTGAGCCCCTCCCCCGCCTCGGTCCTGTCAGACGGCACGATCTCAAGGCTCGTGAACGAGGGTCACATCAAGATCGACCCATGGGACGAGACGATGGTTCAACCGGCGAGCGTGGATCTGCGCCTGGGCAGCTCCTTCAGGGTCTTCCACAACCACAAGATCACCGCGATCGACCTGCGCGACCCCCCGCGCGGGCTGACCGAGCAGGTGGAGCCGCCCGCGGGCGAGCCGTTCGTGATCCATCCCGGCGAGTTCTGCCTCGGGCGCACGCTCGAGCACGTCGAGCTGCCCGATGACATCGTCGCGCGGATCGAGGGCAAGTCGAGCCTCGGACGACTCGGGCTGATCGTGCACGCCACCGCCGGGTTCTGCGACCCGGGCTGGCGCGGCACGCTGACGCTCGAGCTCAACAACCTCACGCGCGTGCCCATCAAGCTCTACCCGGGCCTACCGATCGCGCAGCTGTCGTTCATGACGCTCGACGCGCCCGCGCTGAAGCCCTACGGGCACGCCGAGCTCGGCAGCCACTACCAGGGACAGGTCGACGCCACCGAAAGCCGCTACGGGGCGCACGTATAACGGGCGCATAAAAGCTTCCCCGAGCCCCGGGCGCGGGGCCTGGGATCGCGCATAATCGGGTAAAGAACCCACGACAGGAGACACCCAGCTCATGAGCACCCCCGAGACACAAGCGCAGGGACAGGCGTCGGCTGCGGCGGGCAACGGCGCCGGATCGAGGGACACGCTCAGCGTGACCGACAACCGCACCGGGGCCGCCTACGAGCTGCCGATCACCCACGGGACCGTGCGCGCGACCGACCTGCGTCAGATCAAGGTCGATCCGAACGAATTCGGGATGCTCTCCTACGACCCGGCATTCATGAACACCGCCTCCTGCCGCAGCTCGATCACCTACATCGACGGCGAGGCGGGCATCCTCCAGCACCGCGGCTACCCGATCGAGCAGCTCTGCGAGCATTCCACCTACCTCGAGGTCGCCTACCTGCTGATCAACGGCCGCCTGCCCGACAAGGCCGAGCTCGAGGGCTGGGTCGATGAGATCACGATCCACACGTTCGTGCACGAGAACGTCAAGGACTTCATGCAGGGCTTCCGCTACGACGCCAACCCGATGGGCATGCTCGTGGCCTCCGTCGGCGCCCTCTCGACGTTCTACCCGGACGCGAACAAGATCCACGACGAGCGCGTGCGCGCGATCCAGATCATCCGCCTGCTCGCGAAGATGCCCACGCTGGCGGCGTTCGCCTTCCGCCACAACATGGGCCAGCCCTACGTCTATCCCGACAACGACCTCGATTACGCGAGCAACTTCCTCGGGATGATGTACAAAATGACCGAGCTCAAGTATCAGCCCGATCCGCGGCTGGCGCGAGCGCTCGACGTGCTGTTCATCCTGCACGCCGACCACGAACAGAACGCGTCCACGAGCGCCGTGCGCTCGGTCGGCTCCACGCAGGTGGACCCCTACTCGGCGGTCGCCGCGGGCGTGGCAGCGCTCTACGGCCCGCTGCACGGCGGCGCCAACGAGCAGGCGCTGCGGATGCTCGAGCGGATCGAGACCGTCGAGAACATCCCCGCCTTCCTCGAGGGCGTCAAGCAAGGCGACGAGCGCCTGATGGGCTTCGGCCACCGCGTCTACAAGAACTACGACCCCCGCGCGCGCATCATCCGCAAATACCTCGACGACGTCTTCGAGGTGCGCGGCAAGAGCCCGCTGCTGGACGTCGCCACGGAGCTCGAGAAGCGCGCGCTCGACGACGACTACTTCACCTCGCGCAAGCTCTACCCCAACGTGGACTTCTACTCGGGCCTCATCTACGAGGCGCTCGGCCTGCCCGTGGCGATGTTCCCCGTGATGTTCGCCATCGGGCGCACCAGCGGCTGGATCGCGCAGTGGAAGGAGCTGGTCGAGGACCCCGAGCAGAAGATCGCGCGCCCGCGCCAGATCTACACCGGCGAGCGGAATCTCGATTACGTGCCGATAGACGCTAGATGACCAAAGTCGCGCCGTAGTGGCGCAACCATTCGCGGTCCTCGCGGTAGCGGGGCCAGCGACGCTCCAGCAGCGCCCAGAAGCGCGGGGAGTGGTTGAGGATCTCCAGATGGCAGACCTCGTGCCAGACCACGTAGAAGAGGACTTTCTCGGGCGCCAGCATCAGCCGCCAGTTGAAGCTCATATGCCCCGTCGAGGAGCACGAGGCCCAGCGCGTTCGCTGTGCGCGAATCGACATGTCGCCATATGAGACCCGCGCGACCCGCACGGCGCGATCCAGACGCGAGCCGATCTCCTCGCGCGCCGTGCGGCGGTAGAAACGTTCGATCGCCGGGCGCGCGTCCCCGGCGGGCACGAACAGCCGCTCGCCGCGGCGATGCGCGCGCGTGCGCCCAGGCTCGGAGACGAGGCGCAGGGTGTCGTCCAGATACGGCAGCTGGCCCGCGCGGCGGACCGGCGGGTCGACAATCAGCGGGGAGACCGGCATCGCGCTCAGCGTAGTGACCGTGCCGGGCGCATAATCTCACCGGCATGGCGCCCAGGTCCCGAGTCAAGCTCCCCCGCGAGATCAAAGGCGACTACGAGGTCTACCTCAACGGCGTGCACCAGCAACGCGGCGCCGACTACACGGTGCGCGAAGGGATGCTCGTGTTCGAGGCCGAGCTGCGCAAGGACAAGATCAGCGGCTGGCGCTGGCTGCTCGGCGCATGGGGCGTGGGGACCTACCGCCAGAACGACTCCGTGGACGTCCGCTACGCGGCGCCCGACGGCTCGCCGCGGTTGGCCGAGGGACTCGAGATCGAGCTCGTCGGCTGAGCCCTAGGACACCGCTCACGCGTCGGCTTGCGCGCCGATGCCCGTACCGACACTCGACTCCCACGGCCGCGAGAGCTTCAGCGCCGAGAGGATCGCGCGCGTGGCGGGCGAGCGGTTGAGCGTGTAGAAGTGGACGCCGGGCGCACCGGCCGCCAGCAGCTCGGCGCACTGCAACGTGGCATAGGCGACGCCGAGATCGAGCACCGCCTCGGCGTCATCGCCGCGCGCGCGCAGCTCCGCGCGCAGCCCCGCGGGAATCGAGGCGCCGCACATCGCGGCCATGCGTTCGATCTGGCCCGCGCGCGTGATCGGCATGATCCCCGGGATGATCGGAACCTCGATTCCGGCCGCTCGCGCACGCGCGACGAAGTCGAAGTAGAGCGCGTTGTCGAAGAACAGCTGCGTGATCAGGAAGTCCACGCCCGCGTCCACCTTCTCCACGAGATGCGCGAGGTCCTCCTCGGGGCTCGCCGCGTGGATATGGGTCTCCGGAAAGCACGCCGCGCCGATCGCGAACGGGTAGTCGTCGCGGATCAGCTCCACGAGCTCACGCGAGTACTCGAGCCCACCCTCGGTCTTCGCCCACTCGTCGTGGCCCGCGGGCGGGTCGCCGCGCAGCGCCAGCACGTTGTCGATCCCCCCGGAGCGCATCTCATCGAGCGTGCCGCGCAGCTCGGGCACGGTCGCGCCCACGCACGTGAAGTGGGCCATCGCCTCCAGATCGAACTCGGCGCGGATGCGGTGCACGATCCCGATCGTCTTCTCCCGCGTCGAGCCACCGGCGCCGTAAGTGACCGACACGAACGCGGGCTCCAACGTGCGCAGCTCCGTGAGGGCCGCGTACAGGTTGCGCTCACCCTGCTCGGTTTTGGGCGGGAAGAACTCGAACGAGAAGACCGGGCCGGCGCCCGCGGCGAGGATCTGGTCGATGCGCATAACGCCCAACGCTATCCGGCGGCGGCGGTCCAGCGCTCGGGCTCGCCCGGCAGGCGCAGCGCCTTGCCCGTAACCTCGAGGTGCAGCAGCATCGACAGCGTCTCCGTCAGCAGCCACTGCGCGAGCATCGGCGGCAGATCGGTCCCGTAGGCGCGGGGCAGGATCTCAAAAGCGGTCAGGGGCTCCCCCGCGTCGCCCGCGGAGACGACCTCGAGCACCTTCGCCAGGCGTTCGGCCACGAGCGTGCGATTGCCTTCGATGTGCGCGTGCACGTCCGCGAACGTACGCCCGTGACCGGGCAGGCACAGACGCGCGTGGAGCGCCTGCACGACATCCAGCGAACGCACGAACTCCCCGACCGGATCGGGCGAGTAGCCGTAGTCGAAGTACAGCGAGATCCGCCCCAGCAGGTGGTCGCCGGATATCAAGAGACGCCGCTCGGGCTGGAACAGACACACGTGCGAGGGCGCGTGACCGGGCGTCTCGTGCACCGTCCAGGGTCCGAGATCGGTGTTCACGATCACGCCCGGGACGAGCGCCCGATCGGGCTCGACGATCGCGGCGATGCCCGTTTCGTGATCGCCGCCGCGCTCGGCCGCGTAGCGGCGCAGGGGCTCCTCGGGGACGCCCGACTGGCGCGCGATCTCCAGACGCCGCATGAGCGCCGCGTCGGAGTCCTCCGCCCAGCGCCGCGCGTGTTCGTAGTTGGGGTGCATCCACAGCTCACAGCCCGCACGCTCGATGATCGACGCGGCCTGCCCATAGTGGTCGGAGTGAGCATGCGTGCACACCAGCAGACGCACGTCCTCCAGCTGCAGGCCGCACATGGCGAGCGCCCGTTCGAGATGCGCGAGCGAGCCCGGCGCGTGGATGCCGGTATCGAACAGCACGATCCCGTCGCCCGCGGCGACCGCCCACGCGTTGCCGTGCGGAACGCCTGGCCAGGGCAGGGGCAGGCGCAGGCGGTACACGCCCGGCAGCACGCGCTCGCCTCGCCCAAGCTCGGGCTTGCGCTTTCCCTCGGCCATCGCGCAGGAGACTAGACTACGTATCTCTGCCGGCGCCAGCAAAGGAGACAGCGATCGCGATGGCCGAGGAGGAGAAGGCGAGCAACGCCGCCACGAAGGTTCAAGAGGCGGCAGCCAACGTGCAACAGGCCTCGGCCGCGAAACGGGGCGTGCGAATCACCGGGAGCAAGGCCGAGGCGGTCACGCGCAGGTACTTCGAGACGATCGGCGCCCACGACGTGCAGGGCGCGGCGGCGATGTGGGCGCCCGACGGGCGCGAGGACGTGCGCGGCCAGGGCCTCTACATCGGGCCCGAGGGCGTGCGCGAGTTCATCGGTGGCCTGATCGAAGCGATCCCCGACCTGAAGGTGGAGATCGTCTCGACCACCGCCGAAGACGAGCGCTGTGCGCTGCAGTGGCGCTTCAGCGGCACGTTCGCGGGACCGGGGTCGTTCAACGGGCTCGTGCCGACCGGCCATCGCATCGAGCTGGAGGGCGTGGACGTGTTGACCGTGCGCGACGGTCTGATCCACTCCAACGAAGCCTTCCCCGACACGATGGCGGTGCCGCGCCAGATCGGGATGCTGCCGCCGGTCGGCTCCGCGGCTGAACAGCGGGTCACGGCCGCCTTCAACGCCAAGACGCGCCTCAGCGACGGGCTGACGGGCGCCGAGGCGAAGCTCGTGGCCGAAGGAGTGTGGGTCGTGCAGGGTCAGCCGGGGCGCTGCAACGTGTACCTGATCGAGGGCGATGGCGGCGTGACCGTGTTCGACGCGGGCGCGCGCACGATGACGCGCGCGGTGGCGCGGGCCGCGGCGCGGCTCGGCGGGATCGAGCGGATCGTGCTCGGCCACGGGCACACCGATCACCGCGGCACCGCCCCCGGGTTGAGCGCGCCCGTGTGGTGCCACCCCGATGAGGTCCAGGACGCCGAGGGCAGCGGCGGCTGGCGCTACTGGCCGGCCGACCTCGCGGGCCTGCCGCAAGGCTCGAAACAGCTCCAGAAAGCCTTCCACCGCTACTTCTGGGACGACGGCCCGGTGAAGATCGCCGGCACCGTCTCCGAGGGCGACGAGGTGGCCGGGTTCAAGGTGATCCATCTCCCCGGGCATGCACCGGGCCTGATCGGGCTGTGGCGCGAATCCGACCGCTTGGCGCTCGTCACCGACTGCTTCTACACGCTCGACATGTGGGGACGCAGCCGCGAGCCGAGCGTGCCCGCGGAGACCTACAACTACGACACCGACGTCGCCCGCGAAAGCATGCGCAAGCTCGCCGCGATGGAGCCCGCTGCAGCCTGGCCCGGGCACGCGCGCCCCGCCACCGGGGACGTGCGCGGTCAGCTGCTGAAGGCCGCCGGCGCGCTCGGCGACATCAGCTCCGACGCCCACGCCTGACGGCCGAGCCGGTCGAGCGCAGCGACACATGGGTAAGCGCAGCCGCAGGCGCGCAGCCGGCGAGCAGGGAGCGCGCACGGAGAAGCTGACGGCGCCCAGGAGCGAGTACGCCGACGCCGAGGGCAACACGCTGGCGCTGCGCGGCGCGCTCACCCCGGCCGCGCGACGCGAGTACGCCGACACGCTCGCCGGCGCCCGCGGACCGGCCGCGGCGAGCACCGAGGACTCGTGGCAGCGCGCAAGCGAGCTGCTGTTCGAGCGCCTCGCCGTCAGCTGGACGATCGCCGGCGTGCCGATAAAAGGCCAGCGCGAGCTGCTCGCGCGCTACCGCGCCGCCAACCAGGACGAGCGGGCGTGGATCAGGGACGCGCTGCGCGAGCACTGTGCAGAGAACTTCCCCGACGTACACGCCCCGTAGATTTAGGCCGGATCGCCAAGCAGCTCGAGGCGCGGACCGTGTGAGACCTCGGCCGCGACGAAGCGCGCTGTCGCCGGGCTGAGGACGAACTCGAGCGTCTCGCCCGACTCACCCCGCACGCTCACACGCCGCCCCTCCTCTGTGACGCCCACGACCGTGCCGCGCTCGAACGAGCCGCCGAAATGCGCGATGCGCGCGCGTGCGCCCACCCGCGGGACCGGCCGTGAGGGTCCGAGCATCACACGATGGTAAGGCTCGCGAGCAAGCCCATCCATCGCGCGTAAGCAAGTCCGTCCACGACGCGACGACCGCAACGGACGGGGATCGTCGCTACGGTGCGGGCATCATGCGCCGCACGAAGATCGTCGCCACCATCGGGCCCGCCTCGCGCGAGCCCGACACGCTGCTGCGGATGGTGCAGGCGGGGATGGACGTCGCGCGGCTGAACTACTCCCACGGAACGCTCGATGAGCACGCCGAGACCGTCCGGCGCGTGCGCGACGCGGCCGGACGGGCCGGTCGCCCGGTCGCGATCCTGCAGGACCTGCCCGGGCCGAAGCTCCGCATCGGCCCGCTGCGCGAGGACGTCGTCGAGCTGACCGCTGGCGAGCGGCTGACGATCACCGGCGGCGAGACCGATGAGCTCGGCGACGCGCGGCACATGTCGATCACCTGGGAGGGTCTCGCCGATTCGATGACGCCGGGAGAGGTGCTGTATCTGGCCGACGGCTCGGTGCGCCTGCGCGTCGTCGAGGTTCGCGCCTCCTCCCACGAGGTCGACGCCGAGATCGAGATCGGCGGCGCGGTCGCCTCGCGTCAGGGGCTGAACATCCCCGGTCCCACCGAGTCGCTGCCCTCCGTGCCCGAGCACGACCTCGAGCTGCTGCGCCACGGCGAGTCGATCGGCGTCGACATGGTCGCGCTGTCCTTCGTCCAGCGCCCCGAGGACGTCGAGACGGTGCGAGGGCACACGCGCCTGCCGTTGATAGCCAAGATGGAGAAGCCCCAGGCGGTCGAGCGGGCCGATGAGATCGTGCGGGCCGCCGATTGCGTGATGGTCGCTCGCGGCGACCTCGGCATCGAGCTCGCGATCGAGCGCGTGCCGATCGTCCAGAAGCAGCTGCTGCGCCTAGCCGGACATCTCGCGCGTCCGTCGATCACCGCCACGCAGATGCTCGACTCGATGGTCGTCTCCGCGCGCCCCACGCGCGCGGAGGTCGCGGACGTCGCCAACGCGATCCTCGACGGCACCGACGCGGTGATGCTCTCCTAGGAGACCGCCGTCGGCGCCTACCCGGTCGGCGCCGTCGAAATAATGGCGGCGGTCGCGATCCAGG